>JAQGKS010000250.1 GCA_028289965.1 Sphingomonas bacterium | reverse complement strand
ACCGCCATGTGCCGCGGCCCCGTCGCCGCGGCCGAAGCGGCGGAGACGGCACGTCGCACGTTCGAGGAAGGCGCGACCGGGGACAATCTGCCGACGCTCGTCGTCGCGGAGGGTGCGATCGGCATCGTCGACGCGCTCGTCGGCCTCGGCCTCGCCGCATCGAAGGGCGAGGCGCGCCGGCTGATCAAGGGCGGCGGCGCGCGGATCGATGGCGAGAAGGTTGCCGACGAAGCCGCGGTAGTGCCTGTCGGCGATGCGCCGGTGCGGATCTCCGCCGGCAAGAAGCTGCACGGCGTGCTGACCCGCTAGGGTCAGCCTCCCTCAGCCGCTTCGCAGCAACCCGGCCGCGGCATCGCGCTCGAACAGATAGAGCGCGGTGCGCGCCGCCTGTCCCCGTGGCCCTTCGAGCCCGCCGTCGCGATCGACCAGCAGGTGGGCATCGTCCTTGGCCATGTCGATCAGCGCGGCCACCCGCTCGGGGCTGGCGAGGCGGAACTCGATGTCCCCCGACTGGCGCGTGCCGAGGATTTCGCCGGCCCCGCGCAGCCGCAGATCCTCCTCGGCGATGCGGAACCCGTCGTTCGTCTCGCGCATCAGCGCCAGCCGTGCGCGCGCGGTATCGCTCAGCTGGCGGCCGCCGGGATCGCCCTCCCCGCCCGATCCCCACAGCAATAAGCAGACCGACTTGCCGCTGCCCCGCCCGACCCGGCCGCGCAGCTGGTGGAGCTGCGCCAGGCCAAACCGGTCCGCATCCTCGACCACGATCAGCGTCGCGTTGGGCACGTCGACCCCGACCTCGATCACCGTCGTGGCGACGAGCACCGCCAGCTCCGCGCGCTGGAACGCGGCCATCACCGCATCCTTGTCCGGCCCCTTCATCCGCCCGTGGATCAGCCCGACCCGGTCGCCGAAGCGCAGCTTGAGTGCGACCCAGCGCGCCTCCGCCGCCGCCCGGTCGCTCGCTTCATTCTCCTCGACCAGCGGGCACACCCAATAAGCCTGTCCCCCCGCATCGATCCGCCGGCCGAGCCCCTCGACCACTTCCTCGATCCGGGCCGACGGGATCACCCGCGTCTCGATCGGCTGGCGGCCGGGCGGCATCTCGTCGAGCCGGCTGACGTCCATCTCGCCATAATGGGTCAGCGTCAGGGTGCGCGGGATCGGCGTTGCGGTCATCACCAGCAGATGCGGCGGCCGCTCCGCCTTGTCGGCGAGCATCATCCGCTGGGCGACGCCGAAGCGGTGCTGCTCGTCCACCACCGCCAGCCCGAGGCGTTTGTAGGCGACCGCCTCCTGAAAGATCGCATGGGTCCCGATCAGCAGATCGATCGATCCGTCGGCGAGCCCCATCAGGGTCGATTCGCGCGCCCGCCCCTTGTCGCGCCCGGTGAGGATCGCGACGCTGATGCCGACCCCGGCGAGCATCCGCGACAGCGTCTCATAATGCTGGCGGGCGAGTATCTCGGTCGGCGCGAGCAACGCGCCCTGCACCCCCGCCTCGATCGCGATCAGCAATGCGTAGAGCGCGACCATCGTCTTGCCCGATCCGACGTCGCCCTGGAGCAGCCGGGTCATCGGCGTCGACTGCGCCAGATCGCCCTCGATCTCGGCGATCGCGCGGGACTGCGCGCCGGTCAGCGCATAAGGTAAAGCGAGCCGGTCGCGCAGCCGCCCGTCCCCGGCCAGCGGCACACCCCGACGACGGCGCGACGAGGCGCGGATCAGCATCAGGGCCAATTGGTTGGCGAAGATCTCGTCATAAGCGAGCCGGTCGCGCGCCGGTCCATCGGCGGGATCGGCATGGACCCGGGTGACCGCCTCGTGCCAGCTCGGCCAGCCATGCTTGGCGCGCAGGCTCGGCTCGATCCACTCGGCCAGATCGGGCGCGCGGCCGATCGCCTGGCCGGCAAGCTGCCCCATCCGCTTGTTGGTCAGCCCCTCGGACAGGCGATAGACCGGCTCGCGCTCGGGCAGCGCCTCGGCCTCCGCCGGGATCAGGACGTGGTCGGGGTGGACGATCTGGAGTTCGTCGCCATAGCGGTCGAGCTTGCCCGAGACGATCCGCGCCTCGCCCAGCGGCAGCAATTTGCGCGCCCAGCCGGGATTGCCGCCGAAATAGACGAGGCTGACGCAATTGCCGGCGCCGTCCGCCGCCTGCACCCGGAACGGCCCACGCCCGCCGGTCTGGCGATAGTCGATCGCGGTCAGCGGCACGGTGACGATCGATCCGGCGTCGCGTGCGTCGAGCAGGTCGACGCTGCGGCGATCGATCCAGCCGACCGGCAGATGGAACAGCAGATCGACCACCCGCGCCAGGCCAAGCTTGCCCAGCGGCCGCGCCAGGCTCGCGCCCACGCCCTTAAGCGCCTCTACTTCGGCGAACAGCGGATTGAGAATGTCGGGGCGCATGGCTAGATGCGCCCGACTATAGCCCAGCCGACAGGCGCCGCCAGCGCCCGCCGGCTATTTGCATTCGCCGAAGGAAGATTTGTCCCATGGATCGCGCCCAGCGCCTCAAGCGGCTGAGCTTCCGCGCCTCGCATCGGGGCACCAAGGAAGCGGACATGCTGATCGGCGGCTTCTGCGATGCCTTCGCCGAGGGCTGGGACGATGCCGCGCTCTCATGGTTCGAGGCGCTGATCGAGGAAGAGGACGTCGAGATCATGGCCTGGGCGATCGGCACCGCGCCCCCGCCGGCGCGCTATGCCGGGCCGATGATGCAGGCGATGCAGCGGCTCGATTATATCCAGGTGGCCCGGTGAGCGATCTTCAGCGCATCCTGACGGCCGATCGGCCGTTGACGCTGTCGGGCGTCGCGGCGGGATTCCTGCCGTGGCTGCTCGCCGATCTCGCCCGCGCTGCCAAGGGCCGCGCGGTGTTCGTCGCGCCCGACGAGGCGGCGATGCGCGGGATCGCCGATGCCGCCAACTATTTCGCGCCGGAGCTGGAGATATTGCAGTTCCCGGCGTGGGATTGCCTGCCCTACGATCGCGCCTCGCCGTCGCTGCGCGCCACGTCGGAGCGGCTGGCGACGCTCAACGCGCTCCAGCGCAAGAAGACCAGGCCGCAGCTGCTCGTCACCACCGTCAACGCGGTCACCCAGCGCACCCTGACCCCGTTCCGCATCCGCCAGCTGATCGCCACGCTCGCGCCCGGCGAACGGATCGATCGCGATCGGCTCGCGCTGCTGCTCCAGGCGAACGGCTATGTCCGCACCGATACGGTCGCCGATTCGGGCGAGTTCGCGGTGCGCGGCGGGCTCGTCGATCTGTTTCCCGCCGGCGAAACGCTCGCGCTGCGGCTCGACTTCTTCGGCGACGAGATCGAAAGCGTCCGCCAGTTCGATCCCGCCGACCAGCGCACCGTCGGCCGGCTCGACGGCTTCACCCTGCTCCCCGCGTCCGAGGCGTTGCTGGACGAGGAGAGCATCAAGCGCTTCCGCTCGCGCTACCGCGAGCGGTTCGGCGCCAACGCCACCGGCGATCCGCTTTACCAGGCGATCTCCGATGGCCGGCGCCTCGCCGGGATGGAGCATTGGCTGCCTTTGTTCGAGGACCGGCTCGCCACCTTGTTCGATCATCTGGACGACGACGATGTGATGCTCCGCGATGCGGGCGATGCCGGATCGGTCGACGGCCGCTTCGAGGCGATCGCCGATTACCACGCCAACCGCCTGCGCGCCGTTTCGTCCGATCCCGGCAGCTACCGCCCGATCGAGCCCGCGACCCTGTATCTCGGCCGGTCGGAGTGGGACGCGGCAATTGCCGATCGGCCGATCCACCTGACGGTGCCGTTCCACGAGCCGGAAAGCGCCAGCGTCATCGACTTCACGGTCGAATCGCCGCGCGATTTCACGCCCGAGCGAACGCAGGGGCTCAACATCTACGAAGCCGTCGTCGAGCATGTCGAGGCGCTGGGCAAGGCCGGCAAGAAGGTCGTGCTGTGCAGCTATTCGATCGGCGCGCGCGAACGCTTTGCCGGGCTGCTGAAGGATCATCACCTCCACCGCGCGCCGATGGCCGACACCTGGCAGGAGGCGCTAGGGCTGGCCGCGGGCGGAGGCGCATCGCTGATCGTCGTGCCGCTGGATCACGGCTTCACCGCCCCCGATGTCGCGGTGCTGACCGAGCAGGACATGCTGGGCGACCGGCTGATCCGCCGCGCCCGGCGCAAGAAGAGCGCAGACGCTTTCCTCGCCGAGATGGCCGCGCTGACGCCGGGCGATCTCGTCGTGCATTCGGATCACGGCATCGGCCGCTATGAGGGGCTGACCTCGATCCCCGTTGGCACGTCGCCGCACGATTGCGTGATGCTGAGCTATCTCGGCGGCGACAAGCTCTACGTGCCGGTCGAGAATATCGACGTCCTGTCGCGCTACGGATCGGACAGCGAGGGCGTCGGCCTCGACAAGCTCGGCGGCGTCGCGTGGCAGGCGCGCAAGGCGCGGATGAAGGAGCGGATCCGCGAGATTGCGGGCGAGCTGATCAAGACCGCCGCCGAACGCGCGCTGCGCCCCGGCCAGGTGATCGAGCCCGACAGCGGCGGCTATCCCGCCTTCGTCGATCGCTTCCCCTATCAGGAGACCGACGATCAGGAACGCGCGATCGGCGACGTCATCGCCGATCTGGGCTCGGGCACTCCGATGGACCGGCTCGTCTGCGGCGATGTCGGCTTCGGCAAGACCGAGGTGGCGTTGCGCGCCGCGTTCGTCGCGGCGATGGCCGGGATGCAGGTTGCGGTCGTCGTGCCGACCACGCTGCTCGCCCGCCAGCATTATACCAACTTCAAGGATCGCTTCGCCGGCTTCCCGCTGGAGGTGGGCCGCCTGTCCCGCCTCGTCCCCGCGGCCGAGGCCAAGGCGACGCGCGAGAAATTGACCGACGGACGGGTCGATATCGTCATCGGCACCCACGCGATCCTCGCCAAGTCGGTCGACTTCAAGAATCTCGGGCTGGTGATCGTCGATGAGGAGCAGCGCTTCGGCGTCACCCACAAGGAACGGCTGAAGGCGATGAAGGCCGACGTCCATGTGCTGACGCTCACCGCCACGCCGATCCCGCGCACGCTGCAGATGGCGATGAGCGGGCTGCGCGAGCTTTCCGTGATCCAGACCCCGCCGGTCGATCGGCTGGCGGTGCGCACCTACATCATCCCGTGGGATCCGGTCGTCCTGCGCGAGGCGTTGCTGCGCGAACATTATCGCGGCGGGCAGAGCTTCTTCGTCACGCCGCGGATCAAGGATCTGCCCGACATCGAGGAATTCCTGCGCAAGGAAGTGCCGGAAATCACCTATGTCGTCGCCCACGGTCAGATGGCGCCGACCGAGGTCGAGGAGCGGATGTCCGCTTTCTACGACAAGCGTTTCGACGTGCTGCTATCCACCACGATCATCGAAAGCGGGCTCGACATACCGAGCGCGAACACGCTGATCGTCCACCGTGCCGACGTCTTCGGGCTGGCCCAGCTCTACCAGATCCGCGGGCGGGTCGGCCGTTCCAAGACCCGTGCATATGCCTACATGACCACGCCGGGCGATCGCCGCGTGACGGAGACCGCGACCAAGCGGCTCCAGGTCCTGTCCGATCTCGATTCGCTCGGCGCCGGCTTCCAGCTCGCCAGCCACGATCTCGACATCCGCGGCGCCGGCAACCTGCTCGGCGACGAGCAGTCGGGGCACATCAAGGAAGTCGGGTTCGAACTCTACCAGTCGATGCTGGAAGAGGCGATCATGGAGGCCAAGGCCGGCGGGATCGCCGCCGAGATGCAGCGCCCGCGCGAATTCTCGCCGCAGATCACCGTCGATGCACCGATCCTGATCCCGGAGGCCTATGTCCCCGATCTCGATCTGCGCATGGGCCTCTATCGCCGGATGAACGAACTGGAGGATGGCGGCGCGATCGAGGCGTTCGCGGCCGAGATGATCGATCGCTTCGGCAAGCTGCCCGAGGAGACGCAGAACCTGCTGACCGTCATCCAGATCAAGCTCAACTGCCGCAAGGCGCGCGTCGCCAAGCTCGATGCGGGCCCGCGTGGTGCGCTGGTCAGCTTCCATGAGGATAGCTTCCCCGATCTCCCGGGGCTGATCGCTTATGTCCAGCGGCTCAAGGAATCGGCCAAGCTGCGGCCGGACAGCAAGCTCGTCATCGCGCGCAGCTGGCCCGACGCGAAATCCCGCCTCCACGGCGCGCTGCAACTGTCGAAGGGGCTGGCGAAGATCCTCGCTTAGCCGCGCTGGCGGGCGATCAGGTCCGCCAGCGCTGCGGTGTCGAGCGGCGGCGCGCACAGATAGCCCTGGTAGAGCGCGCATCCCTCGGCCGCCAGCAAGGCGAGTTGCTCGTCCGTCTCGACCCCCTCGGCGATCACCGTCAGGCCGAGCGATCGCGCCATTTCGATCACGCCGCGCACCACGATCCGATCGCGGGTCGAGCCGCCAATGTCCTGCGACAGATGGTTGTCGAGCTTGAGATAGTCGAGCGGCAGTGCCTTCAGATAAGCGAGGCTCGAATAGCCGGTGCCGAAATCGTCGATCGCGACGCGCAGCCCCGCCGCGCGCAGCTCCGCCAGCAGCCCGGCCGCGCGGCCAAGATCCTCGATCAGCCCGCTTTCGGTAACCTCCACCGTCACCCGGTTGCGCGCGACCCCGGCGGCATCGACCAGCGCGAGGAAGTCCTGCGCGAAGCCGCTGCCGGCAATGTCCGCCGCGGTCACGTTCACCGCGACGCGCAGGTGCGACAGCGCCTCTGGCCACGCCGCGGCCGAGGCGAGCGCCTTGCGCTGCACATGGCGCGATAGCTGGACGAGATAATCCGATCGCTCGGCCGCCGCGAACAAGGTCGGCGCGCCGAGTTCGCCCAGCCGCGGGTGGCGCCAGCGCGCCAGCGCCTCAACGCCGATGATCGCGCCGCTCGTCACCCCGACCTGCGGCTGGAACAGGATGCCGATCTCGTCCGCGTCCAGCGCCACCCGGAGATCGGTTTCCAGCCCGCTGTCGCGCGCCGCCTGCGCCTCGCCATGCGCGTCGAGCACGCGCACCGCGCCCGCCTCGGCCCCCTTGGCATCGGCCAGCGCGGCGCTCGCCCGGCGCAGCAGCGCGGCGGCATCGATCGTGTCGGCCTCGGCGGTGGCGACGCCGATCCGGCACGACAGGGAAACGACATGATCGCCCGACACGAACGGCCGGGCGATCGCCTCGACCAGCTGGGCGGCGATCATCGCGCCTTCCTCGGCGCTTGCCGGGGCGGCAAGGCCGATCGCGAATTCGGCGCCGGCGATCCGCGCGATGCACCGGCCACCGCGCCCGCCGCTGCCGGCGAGCCGCTCGATGCGCCGCGCCACGCCCTGCAGCAGGGCATCGCCGGTCGCCTTGCCGAACGCGCTGTTGATCGTCTCGAACCGGCTGATCGCGATCAGCAGCAGCACGCACCGGGTCGGCGCCTTGGCCGGATCGCTCAATCGCGCATCGATCCACAGCCGCAGCGCATGGCCGTCGGCAACCCCCGTCATCGGATCGCGCGTCGCCGGCGCGCTCGTGTCGCGGGCGACGATCTCCTCGATCCGGCCGACGACCGAGCCGTCCGCATCCTCGCGGTGGAGATGGTGGGCGGTACGCGTCGCGCGCCCGCCGGCGACCCCGCCATCGGCATGGGCGAAGGCGGTGGCCTTGGCGCCCGCGACGAGCCTGGCGATCGCATCACGCGCCGCCCGCCGCCCCGCTTTGTCGAGCCGGCGCAGCAGATCGCGCAGCGGCACGTCGGCATCGTCGGATATGCCGAGCCGCGCGCGCAACGGCGGGCTCAGCGCGACGCGGCTCCCGCCCGGCTTCCACCGCCAATATTCGGCCTCCGCCTCGACCATCTCGGCGCGCCCGTTCGCCGCGCGCCGTCCGCCGCTCAGCCGCTCGGCATGGCGCGCGGCAAAGCGCATCGCCTGCGCCAGTTCGCCCTCGCCGAACGGGCTCGCCAGATAATGCGTCGCGCCGGCGGCAAAGACGATGCCCAGCCGCGCGATATCGGCACGCGAGACGAGCACCAGCAACGCCGATGCGTTCGCTTCCGCTGCGTCGGCGATCAGCCGGGCGGCGGCCATCCCATCCTCGAACGATCCCCGCGCGTCGACCACCGCCGTGCTCGCGCCGCTGGAGACGAAGCGGCGTTCGGCGGCGTCGGCGCGCCGCGCCGCGATCGCTTTCCATCCGGCACGCTCCGCCGCCGCCGCCAGCTCGTCGCGATGGCGGAAGGACAGCAGGAATATCGGCGGCGGACCGCTGGCGGGATCATCGGCCATGAAGCCGTTGCTTAGACCCTGTTTGCGGCGAAGGGAATCGATCGTGGCCGTCCCGTCTGCCCCATAGTGGCATGGCGAGCGGGCCGGCGGGGCTTGCGGCAAGCATCGCCGCGCCCTAGCTGTGCATTATGGCCGACGACCGCATGATCGCTGCCCCGCTCACTGACAGCTTTGGCCGGCGGATCACCTATCTGCGCATTTCGGTCACGGACCGGTGCGACCTGCGCTGCCGTTACTGCATGGCCGAGGCGATGACCTTCATGCCGCGCAGCGAGATCCTGACGCTGGAGGAGATCGCCGCACTCGCCGATGCGTTCATCGCCCGCGGCGTGCGCAAGATCCGCCTGACCGGGGGCGAGCCGCTGATCCGCCGCGGCGTGCCCGATCTCGCCGCGATGATCGGTCGCCACATCGCGACCGGCGCGCTCGACGAGCTTACCCTCACCACCAACGGCACCCAGCTGCCCAAGCAGGCCGAGGCGCTGTTCGCGGCGGGGGTGCGCCGCGTCAACGTCAGCCTCGACAGCCGCGATCCGGACGTATTCCGCCACATCACCCGCTGGGGCGATGTCGACAAGGTGCTGGAGGGCATCGCCGCCGCCAAGGCCGCCGGGCTGCGCGTCAAGATCAACATGGTCGCCCTGAAGGGCCTGAACGAGGACGAGATCGTGCCGATGCTGCGCTGGTGCGCGGCCGAGGGCCATGATCTGACCCTGATCGAGACGATGCCGCTGGGTGCGGTGGATGAGGATCGGACCGATCGCTATCTCCCGCTGGATGCGGTGCGCGCCGATCTGGCCGCCCGTTTCACGCTGACGCCGCTGGCCGAGCGATCGGGCGGACCGGCGCGCTACCACCGCGTCGAGGAGCTGGACGCGCGAATCGGCCTGATCACGCCGATGACCCAGAATTTCTGCGAGGGCTGCAACCGCGTGCGCGTCACCGCGACCGGCCGGCTCTACATGTGCCTCGGCCATGACGACCGCGTCGATCTCAAGGCGGCGCTGCGCGATGGCGGGCGCGACGCGCTCGACGCGCTGCTCGATCAGGCGATGTCGGCCAAGCCGCTGCGCCACGCCTTCAAGATCGATGCGCGCAACGCCGCCCCCGCGGTCGAGCGGCACATGAGCGTCACCGGGGGATGAATCAGGACAGGCGGATCGCCCTGATCGCCTCGCCCACCCAACAAGCGCAGGAGGCCGCCGACGCGCTTCGGGGCCGCTACGAGTGGAGCCCGCTCGATCAGGCCGATCTGGTCGTCGCGCTGGGTGGCGACGGCTTCCTGCTGCAGACGCTGCACGGCATGCTCGGCCGGCGGCGGATCCTGCCGGTGTTCGGGATGAACCTCGGCACCGTCGGCTTCCTGATGAACGAATGGAGCGCCGATCTCCTGGAAAACCGGATCGCGCGCGCCAAGACCTTCACCGTCAGCCCGCTGCGGATGGAGGCGGTCACCGTCGACGGGGAAACGGTCGAAAGCCCGGCGATCAACGAAATCTCGCTGCTGCGCGAAACCCGCCAGACGGCGAAGCTCGAAGTCACCGTCAACGATCGCGTCGTGCTCCCCGAACTGGTCTGCGATGGCGTGCTGGTGGCGACGCCGGCGGGATCGACCGCCTATAATCTCTCCGCCCAAGGGCCGATCCTGCCGCTCGATTCGGCGATGCTCGCACTCACTCCGATCAGCCCGTTTCGCCCGCGGCGCTGGCGCGGCGCGATCCTGCCCGATCGCACGCGTATCAAGTTCCGCGTGCTCGAGCCGGGCAAGCGCGCGGTCAGCGCGGTGGCCGATCAGCGCGAGGTGCGCGATGTCGCGACCGTCTCGGTGATGCTCGATCGGTCGACCCCGCTCACCCTGCTGTTCGATCCCGAACATGCGCTGGATGACCGGATCACGATGGAGCAGTTCGCAATCTGAGCGAACGGCTTGCCAGCCGCGCAAACCCGCTGCTATAGGCGCGCCTCGCCTCGGCGAGAGGCTGTTCCCCGGTAGCTCAGTGGTAGAGCGTTCGACTGTTAATCGAATGGTCGCTGGTTCGAATCCGGCCCGGGGAGCCACTTTTTGTTAAGTAGTTAGCGAGCCCCGAACTTGGTTTCCGGTGGCCCGCAGGTAACGCGTTAGGTATCACACCAGAGTTGCCCGTGGTGGTGGCCGGCGCGGTAGCTTCGCCGGACGGCGCGCCGTCCCGGGTGCCGGGGACGCTGATTAAGGAACCCAAACGCTCAAAAGGCTGCGGCCTGCCGAAGGGCTGATTTAGCGAATGAGTGCATCCGCGAAGCTGCTGGATCGAATGCGCAACAATCCTGCCGGCGATTGGCAAATCCGCCACGTTGAGCGGGTTTGTCGAGGCTACGGGATCGCATTTCATCGGCCAGCTAGCGGAAGCAGCCACGTCACCCTATCTCACCCAGCGAGGCCCGAGATCGTGACCATTCCCTCTGCCCGCCCTCTCAAAAAGGCTTACATTGTCCAGTTGATTATGTTCATAGAGGCTGTGGTAAGGAGCGACTCATGAACGCCCATGCATACGAGATTGATATTCGATCCCTGCCCGCCGCGCTTGGCGGCGGTTACCTCGCATCCGTACCTGAGCTGCCAGGTTGCATGTCGGACGGCGAGACGCCAGAGGAAGCGCTTGCCAACGGGTACGACGCCGCGGCCGCCTGGCTTGAGACTGCCCGGAAGCTCGGCCGGCCGATCCCTGCGCCTAACGTGGTAGATGAGCGCCTGTACGCTTGATGACGACCGGAGACAGATTAGAGCAGCGTGCCCAGCTTGCCGCCGCGTTGGCGGCGCTAGCCGATACGATTGAGCACTCGCCGCCCACGATCATCGGCAGCGATATCTCAGTCCATGCTCTGCCCGGCGCTCGGAGAGTGGTCGGACAGAGCATTAGCCTTTCGATCGGTTCCGGTGCTTCTGGCTCGACGACCGGACAACGGGTTCACGTCGTAGCCGGTGCGGGGCAGTCCGTGATCGGGCAGCGGATCTCAGTCACTGTTGGAGGTGCCGCGCCTGACCAGGCCGATTCCGTAGCCCCGACGAGTGCGAGCGAGGTCACGGACGTGATCGAGCAACTGCGGGATGCGGCCAAGATGCTAGCTGCATCGGATAGCCCCAAGTCGTGGGTCACAAGCCTTCTGGCGCGGGTTGATCGATGGGGCTCAGCAGCTCTTGCTGGCGCCGTCTCTGGAGCATCTGACGCAGCAACGCAGTTTTATATGGGCGCCGCGTAGCGGGTATCGCTCGGGTACCATGCTGCACAGCAATCCGCCTGGCGAACGCTGACCGGCGCCTTCTCGATCGGCGATCTCACCTTCCTGGCGGGCTCGTTCCGCCGGCTGCGCACGCTGCTCGAAGGGCTGCTGTCGGGCTTCTCATCGACTGCGGGACAGGCATTGTACCTCGACGACCTGTTCTCCTTCTTCGAGGTGCAGCCGGAGATCCACTCCCCCGCCGATCCCCTGCCCTTCCCCAACCCGATCAAAACCGGCTTCGTGTTCG
>JAQGKS010000233.1 GCA_028289965.1 Sphingomonas bacterium | reverse complement strand
TCGTTGCGGCAGGCCAGCGCCTTGCCCTTGGCGGCGAGGTCGGCGGGGTGGAAGCTGCCGCAGACGGCGCGCGCCGCAACCGCGATGCGCTGGTTCAGCCGGGCCGCGCCCTGGTCGCTCGTCAGGTCGAGGTCGCCGTGGCGCACGTCCATCGTCCTGGCCGCGCCGAATTCCGCAGCGACCGCGGGAGCGGCAGCGAGCGCCGCGCCGGCGACCAGCGTGGCGGCAGCGATGCGGGCGATGGTGGCGAACATGGCGGGTCTCCTCTCGAACCTTGAACTGGCTGCGTGATCCGTTGGCAGCGCATCGTTCGCTGCCGTTGGAGCCGATCTAACCCGCCACCCGCCGCCCCTCACCTCCGCTTCGATGGAGGCCAGGCAAGCGTCGGCGGACGACCTGCCCTGCCGACGAACCGCCAAACGGAGACGACGAACGGCATGGTCGCCGGGTTTGGCGCGACTCGACTGGCGGCGGCGGGCCGCAACGGCTAAAGCGCGGGCCATGCCCCCTCTCCTCCTCGTCATGGTCGGCGGCGCGATCGGCGCCGGCGCGCGCTATCAGGTCGGCGCGGTCGCCCTGCGCCGCTTCGGCTCGGGCTTCCCGTGGGGTACGCTCGCGGTCAATCTTGCCGGCGGGCTGCTGATGGGGTTGCTCGTCGGCCTGCTCGCCCGCGCCAGTGCCGGGGGGGAGGCCGCGCGCCTGCTGCTCGGGGTCGGCGTGCTCGGCGGCTTCACCACCTTTTCCGCCTACAGTCTGGAAGCTTATACCATGTTCTCGCGAGGCGATTACGCCACCGTCACCGTTTATTCCCTGTCCTCCGTGGTAGGGGCGGTGCTGATGGTCGGCGCCGGCCTGTGGATCGCGCGGGGAGTGGCGGCATGAGCGATTCGACCGAAGCGGACATCCGCAACTTCACCGTCGGGTTCGACGATGACGGCATCCGGCTCGATCGCTGGTTCAAGCGTCATCTGCCGGAAACGAGCTTCAACGTCGTGTCGCGCTGGTCGCGCACCGGCCAGCTGCGCATCGACGGCCGCCGCGCCACGCCGGGCGATCGGCTCCAGGCGGGGCAGATGATCCGCGTGCCCCCGGCCGAACCGGTGGTCGACGCGCCCGAGCCGGGGGTCCGCCCGCCCCGCGCCAAGCCCGCCCGCGCCGAATTGTCGGAGGAGGACAGCGCCTTCATCCGCGAACTGGTGATCCACGAGGATCCCCAGGCGTTCGTCATCAACAAGCCCCCCGGCCTCGCCACCCAGGGCGGCACCAAGACCGACCGGCATGTCGACGGGCTGCTCGATGCGCTGCAATATGATCGCGATACGCGGCCCAAGCTGGTCCACCGGCTCGACAAGGATACGTCGGGCGTGCTCGTCCTGGCGCGTTCGTCGCGTGCGGCGGGCTATTTCGCTAAGGCGTTTTCCAGCCGCACCGCGCGCAAGGTCTATTGGGCGCTGGTGGCCGGCGTGCCCTCGATCGAGGACGGGATGGTCGAGCTGCCGATCGCCAAGCAGCCCGGCACCGGCGGCGAGAAAATGTATGTCGACCAGAAGGATGGCAGCCCGGCGCGGACCCGTTTCCGGGTGATCGAGATTGCCGGCAATCGCTGCGCCTGGGTCGAGCTTCAGCCATTTACCGGCCGCACCCACCAGTTGCGCGTCCACATGGCGGCGATTGGCCATCCGATCATCGGCGACGGCAAATATGGCGGGCAGGAAGCCTTCCTCACCGGCACGATCAGCCGCAAGATGCACCTCCATGCCCGGCGGCTGAAGATCGACCATCCCGATGGGGGCCAGATCGATGTGGTGGCGGAACTGCCGGCGCATTTCGCCGAGACGATCGCCAGCCTCGGCTTCGACATGACCTCGGCCGACCTGCCGCTCGACGAACCCAAGTTCAGCGAGACGCCCGAAGGCAAACGCCGCGCGATCACCGCCGCGGCCAAATCGCGCCGCAAGGATCGCAAGGGCGAACGGCGCGGGCGGGGTCGCGGCCAGGCGTGAGCAACCGGCTCGCCATCTTCGACTGCGACGGCACGCTGGCGGACGGCGCGAACAGCATCTGCCTGGCGATGGAGCAATGTTTCACCGAAGCATCGCTGACGCCGCCGTCGCGCGAGGCGACCCGCCGCATCGTCGGCCTCAATTTGCCCGAGGCGATGCGGCTGCTCCACCCGGCGGGGGACGAGCCGGTCCACCGCTCGCTCGCCGCCGCGTTCAAGACCGTGTTCCAGGGGCTGCGCGCGGGCGGGCTCGCGCCCGACCCGTTGTTCGACGGGATGGCGGAGGCGATCGTCGCGCTCGATGAATCGGGCTGGCTGCTCGGCGTCGCCACCGGCAAGTCCGATCGCGGGCTGTCGATCTGCCTCGATCATCACGGCCTCGGCCCGCGCTTCGTCACGCTCCAGACTGCCGATCGCCACCCGTCCAAGCCACACCCCTCGATGATCGAGGCGGCGATGGCCGAGGCGGGCGCCGCCCCCGCCTCGACCGCGATGATCGGCGATACCAGCTTCGACATGGCGATGGCGCGCGCCGCCGGCGTGTTCGCGATCGGCGTCACCTGGGGCTATCACGATCGCGCGGAACTGATCGATGCCGGCGCGGATTGCATCGCCGAGCGCCCCGCCGACATTCCGGCCCTCCTGGAGAAGATCGCCGCATGACCCCGGACGAACAGGATCGGCTCGCCCGCGCGCGCTTCGCGATGTTGAGCGCGATGCGTGCCGGCGGGGTGGTGACCATGCTGCTCGGCATGTGGATCTGGTGGGGCGACGTGATCCGCACCGGCGGCTATCCGCTGGTCGGGTTGCCTTTGTTCGTGATCGGCTTCTTCAATTCGCTGATCCTGCCGCAGATCTTCGCGCGGCGCTGGCGCAGCCCGCGACCGTGAAGCGTTTCTATACCGACGTGGCGATCGAAGCCGAGGGCGACGGGTTCGGCATCCGGCTCGACGGCCGCCCGGTGCGCACGCCCGCGCGTGATACGCTGCGCCTGCCCGGCATGACCCTGGCGCGCGCCGTCGCCGAAGAGTGGCGGGCGCAAGGCGACGAGATCGATCCCCGCACGATGCCGCTGACCGGCCTGGCCAATGCCGGGATCGACCGCGTCGCGCCCGATCCCGCCGCCTTCGCGGCGACCCTCGCCCGCTACGCCGAGGCGGACCTGCTCTGCTACCGCGCCGAAACGCCCGCCTCGCTGGTCGCGCGCGAGGCCGAGGCGTGGGATCCGCTGCTCGCCTGGGCGCGCACCCGCTACGATGTGACGTTCGAGATCGTCACCGGCATCGTCCACCGCCCGCAGCCCGAACAGACCGTCCGCCGTCTCGCCGCCGCGCTTTCCGCGCGCAATCCGTTCGCGCTCGCCGCGATGTCGCCGCTCGTCACGATCGGCGGCTCGCTGGTCGTCGCGCTGGCGGTAGCGGAGGGCCGGATCGGCGCCGACGAGGCATTCGATGCCACCCAGGTCGATGAGACTTGGCA
>JAQGKS010000228.1 GCA_028289965.1 Sphingomonas bacterium | reverse complement strand
CCTCCATCCCGTAGATGCACATATAGGCACCGCCGATCCCGACCACGTTTGGCGGGGTCCAGGTCCGCGCGGGATTATATTTGGTGGTGACGAGCCGGTGCCGCGGGTCGATCGGGGTCGCCACCGGCGCGCCGAGATAGACGTCGCCCAGCCCGTAGACGAGGTAGCTGGCGTCGAACACGATCCTGCGGACCTCCTCGATCGTCGCGAGCCCGTTCACGCGGCGAATGAACTCGATATTGTCCGGGCACCACGGCGCATCGTCGCGCACGACCGCCATATAGCGGTCGATCGTTTCGTGGATGGCGGGATCGTTCCAGCTGAGCGGAAGGTGCACGATCCGCGACGGCGTCACGAAATCGTCGAGCCCGCCAAGCCGTTCCTCAATCGCCAGCAGCGCATCGAGCAGCGCGGAACGGCGGATCCGGTCGTCGAAATGGACCTGGAAGGATCGGATCCCGGGCACCACGTCGATGATGCCGGGCAGCGCCAACCGTGCCAGCTCCACCGTCGCGGCATGGACCCGCAGCCTGAGCTCGAGGTCGAGCCGGATCGGGCCATATTCGACCAGCACGTTGTCATCGCCCTGCTGCCGGTAGAGCACGCGCGGACGGCCGCCGCTGGCCGGCAGATCGGCCAGGATGGGTGACGCATCGGCGATCGCGAGCGTGCGGACGGGCGGCGGCGGCGACGGTGCTTCGCTGCCGTCGATCCAGCCGGTTTCTTCCGCAACTGCGCTCTCCGCCTCGGAAAGGTCGGCGAGCACGAAGCGGATGCGGTCGCCTGGCGCGAGCTGCCCCGCCATCCAGAGGTCGGCCATGATGATCGTGAAGGGGCAGACGAAGCCACCCAGCGACGGCCCGTCCGGCCCCAGGATGATCGGCATGTCGCCAGTGAAGTCCAACGCGCCGATGGCATAAGGATTGTCGTGGATGTTCGACGGATGGAGCCCCGCCTCGCCACCATCTTTGCGCGCCCAATGCGGCTTCGGGCCCACCAGCCGGACACCGGTGCGGTTGCTGTTATAGTGGACGCGCCACTCAGCCTCGAGGATCGTCGACACGTCGTCGGGGGTGAAGAAGTCGGGCGCGCCGTGTGGGCCATAGAGGACGCGGATCGTCCAGTCCGGTCCCAGCGCGGGCTGGTCGACGCGGCGGCGGCTCGGGATCACCGCGGGCGTGACTGGCGAGAGGTGCAGCGTATCGCCCGTCAGAAGGCGCCTTCCGGCATGCCCGCCAAACTCCCCCAGCTCGAAGGTGCTGCTGCTGCCGAGATAGTCGGGAATGTCGAGCCCGCCCGCGAACAGGATATAGCCGCGCAGCCCCCCGCCCGTGACGCGGCCGAGCGCCAGCGTCTGACCGGCGTTCACCGTCAGCGGCTCGTTGCGCGGCACCGGGCGGCCGTCGATCGTGGCGCCGAAATCGGCACCCGTCAGGCAGATCCGGGTCGCGGCGTTGAACAGCAGGGTCGGCCCGGTCGCGGTCACCTCTAGCCCTGCGACATGCTGCGGATTGCCGAGCAGGCGATTGCCGAGCCGGAAGGAGCGCGCGTCCATCGGGCCGGACGGCGGCACGCCGATCGCCCACAGGCCGATGCGGCCGGGATAGTTCTGGACGCTCGTCGCGGCGCCACCCTGCTTGACGCTGATGCTGCGCGGATGATGCTCGATCCGCTCCAGCAGCTTGGTCGACACCTCCCCTGCCTTGAATTCATCATTGCGCACGACATCGCGCAGCCAGCGCAGGTTGGTCTCTATCCCGGAGAGGCGGGTCGCCTCCAGCGCCGCCTGCAGCGCCGATGCCGCCGCCTTGCGATCCGGCGCGTAGACGATAAGCTTGGCGAGCATCGGATCATAATGCGTGCTGACGGTCGATCCGGACTCGACCGTCGTCTCGACGCGGACATCGTCGGGGAAGCTCGCCTCGATCAGCGTGCCCGATGCCGGGCGGAAATCGGCGGCGGGATCCTCGGCATAGAGCCGCGCCTGCATCGACCAGCCGTTCGGCACGAACGGAGCCATGTCCATGAAGCGGTAATCGCCGGCTGCGCCGCGCACCATCCATTCGACCAGGTCAACTCCGGTCACCATCTCGGTCACGCCATGCTCGACCTGCAGGCGCGTGTTGACCTCCAGAAAATACCAGTCCCGTCGCTCGGGATCATAGAGGAACTCGACCGTGCCCGCCGAGCGATAGGCGACCGCCTCCCCCAGCCGGATCGCAGCTTCGATCAGGCCGGCGCGGACCGCATCCGGCAGGTTCGGGGCGGGTGCCTCCTCGACCACCTTCTGGTTGCGCCGCTGCAGCGAGCAGTCACGCTCGCCGAGCGCAATCACGCGGCCCTTGCCGTCGCCGAAGATCTGCACCTCGATATGGCGTGCGCGCGCGATGTAGCGCTCCAGGAACACGCCCGAATTGGCAAAATTGCCGGCACCCAGCCGCGCAACCGCCTCGAAGCCCTGCCCCACCGCGCTGGCGTCCGCGCACACCCGCATGCCGATGCCGCCACCGCCGGCGGTCGCCTTCAGCATCACAGGGAAGCCGATCTCCGCGGCCGCGGAGATCGCCGCCTCGGCGTCGGACAGCAGCTCCGTTCCGGGTGCGAGCGGCACGCCATTGGCACGTGCCAGTTCGCGGGCGCTATGCTTCAGGCCGAAGGCGCGGAGCGCGTCCGGCGCGGGGCCGATGAACGCAATGCCGGCCGCCTCGCACGCCTCGGCGAATTCCGCATTTTCGGACAGGAAGCCATATCCTGGATGGATCGCCTCCGCCCCGGTCTCGCGTGCAGCCGCCAGGATCGCTGGCACGTTAAGGTAGCTGTCCGCCGGCGCCGCCGGGCCGATCCGGACCGCAACGTCGGCTTCGGCGACATGCGGCGAGGCGACGTCGGCGTCGGAATAGACCGCGACGGAGCGGACCCCCATCTGCCGGAGCGTGCGGATGATGCGGCGAGCGATGACGCCGCGGTTCGCGACCAGGACCGTCCCGAACATCATGCCACCACGATCATGCGCACCGGCGTCGGATTGAAGCCGTTGCAGGGATTGTTGATCTGGGGGCAGTTGGACACGAGCACGACGACGTCCATCTCGGCATGCAGGTCGACCATCAGGCCCGGCGCGGAGATGCCGTCGACGATGCCCAGCGCGCCGTCCGCCTCGACCGGCACGTTCATGAAGAAGTTGATGTTCGACACGATGTCGCGCTTGCCGCGGCCAGCGCGCAGGTTGGCGTCCAGGAAATTGTCGACGCAGGCATGCTGGGCCTTTGTGTGATGGCCGTAGCGCAGCGTATTGGACTCGCACGAACAGGCGCCGCCGATCGTGTCGTGGTAATCGACGCTGGTGGCGGCGATGGTCATCATCGGCCTGCCCTCATTCGACAGCAGCACCGATCCTTCGCGCAGGAAGATGTTGGCCTGGGCCGCGATCGTGTCCTGCGCGCTATAGCGCTCGGCATCGTCGGCGGCGGAGTAAAGCAGGAAATCCACCGCTTGGTTGCCTTCGAGGTCGACGACGCGGAGCGTCTGTCCCGCCTTCACCTCGTGCATCCAGCGTGCGCGCGCGGGCACGGTTTCGTCGTGGATCAACGTGCCGGGCAGGCCGGCAAGAGCAGCATCGTCGGTCATCGTGGTCCTTAGCGGCGATAGAGGTCTTCGACGTTCTGGAAGGCGCGCAGACCTTCCGGCATCGCGGTGCGGATCGCATCCTCAGGCGGCGTCGGCGGGCCCCGCCAGGCAGTCGCGCGGAGCGGCGCAACGCTCCAGGCGGTGCGCGGATCGAGCACGTGGGGGCAGTTGGCGATGATCACCACCACGTCCATCTCGGCCCGCAGCAGCACAGTGCGGCCGGGCGCGAACGGACCTACCTCGGGCGTCACCGCGCCGTCGGCCTCGATCCGCATGCCCTTGAACAGGTTGACGCAGGGGTGGACGTCCTTGCGGCCGAGGCCATGCTTGGAGGCGCCGAGCAGCAGCCGGTCGCGCGCGCTGGGATAGCCGCTCCAATTGCCGCCCTCGCCATAGCGCCGCGCGTTGGAGGCGGCGGTGGAGGGGCCGCAGAAGGCATCGTGCGTGCCCGCCTCATCCTCCACGATGCTCATCAGCACCCGGCCCATGTCGGACAGCAGCAGCTTGCCCGCGCCAAGATAGCCGTTCCACTGCACCTTGACCGTGTCGGCGACGTTCAGCCGCTCCGTGGGCATGGCGGCGTTGAAGATGTTGAGCGAGGCGCAGGCGTCGCCCTTTAGGTCGATCAGACGCAGCCGGCTGCCGCGCGCCAGCTGTCGCGAGGCATAGCCGCCGCCGGCGATCGTCTCCTCCCAGACAAGGTCGTCGCGGGTGACACCCGCCGGCAGGTCGTCGGCGATCGGTGGCAGCAGCGGCATCGCCTCTGTGATGGTGCCGGCCTGGGCCCGGGCATGCGCCTGGGCGGCGCGGGGATCGTGTAGCGTCATGGTCATGCAGCCTCCGCAGCCGATGAAGGGGCGCGCGGCCCGCCCCCATGAAGGGGAGGCAGCAGCGCGGTGGTGGTGAAAAGGCTCAGCTGCTGGACGCCGCGCACCGTGCGCAGCGCATCGCACAGGCCGTGGAGCCGTTCGGCGGGTCCCTGGACCAGCAGCACCTCCAGCGACTGATCGTCCTCGAGAAAGACGTGCTGGGAGGAGATCACTTCCTTGAGATAGGCCTGCTGCGTCTCGGCAAGCTGCTGCCGCACGAGGCCGACGTCGCCGCGATAGATGAGGGTGATCGTGCCCGCGAGCATGCCCGCCGGCCGCATCTTGGCGCCATGTTCCGCGAGTGCGTTGCGGATCAGCTCGGCGATCAGCTGCGATCGGGAGGGGATGCCGCGCTCCTCGACCATGCGATCCAGTTCGCGCGACAGGCCCGCCGGCAGGCTCATGCTGAGCCGCGCTATGCTGGTCGGCAACCCGCTCATGCCCCGACTCCTTCCACGCCCATATGCTTGGCAAGCGCATCGGGGATGGTCACCGGCGCATCCTTGTTCAGCGCCAGATCGTAAACGGCGGTTGCGCCGAAGCGGTGGGGCGCGTGGGGATCGTGGCGGCGCTTGTCGAACACCAGCACCCGGGTGCCGAGCAGGAAAGCCTCCTTCAGGTCATGGGTCACCATCAGCACGGTGAGGTTCTGCTCGCGCCACAGCCGGGTGATTAGCCCGTGCATATCCTTGCGGATGCCCGGATCGAGCGCGCCGAACGGCTCATCAAGCAGCAGGATGCGCGGGCGCATGATCAAGGCCTGCGCGATGGCGAGCCGCTGCTGCATGCCGCCCGACATCTGCGCCGGATAGACGTCCAGGCTGCTGCCTAGGCCGACCGCCTCCAGCATCGCGGCCGCTTGCTCGCGTGCTTCGCGGCAGCGGGTGCCGAATAGTCGCGCCGTGAACGGCGCCGCCCTGCATTCCAGACCGAACATCACATTGCGCAGTGCGGTCAGGTGCGGGAACACCGAATAACGCTGGAACACCACACCGCGATCGGGTCCGCACTCGGCGACAAGGGGCTTGTCGTCGAGCAGTATCCGTCCCCGCGTCGGCGCCTCCTGACCGAGCACCAGCCGCAGGAAGGTGCTCTTGCCCGCTCCCGACGGACCAAGGATCGACACGAACGACCCTTCGGCCACATCCAAGTCGACCCGCTCGAGCACGAGCTTGTCGCCATATTCGACCGAGACGCCGCGGAAGGAGAGCACCGCGCTCATCGTCCGCCCTCGTGCGCCCAGGCAAAGGCGCGCCGGCTCAGCCACAGCAGCGCCAGATCGCATGCGATCGCGAGCAGCGAGACCCAAGCCACATAGGGCAGGATGATGTCCATCGACAGGTAGCGACGGACCAGGAAGATGCGGTAGCCGAGCCCGATGTCCGATGCGATCGCCTCGGCCGAGATCAGGTAGACCCAGGCTGGCCCCAGGGAGAGCCGCAGGGACGCGAGCAGCCGCGGCATCGCCTGCGGCAGCGCCAGGCGCAGCGTCAGCTGCCAGCTCGACGCGCCGAGGGTCTGCGCTTTGATCATCTGCTCGATGGGGATCGCCGCAACGTGGATCGCCAAGTCGCGAACCATGAAAGGCGCCACTCCGATCACGATCAGCGCGACCTTGGCTGCCTCGCCAAGCCCGAAGACGATGAACAACACCGGCAGCAGCGCGATTGGCGGCACCACCGCGATCGTGGTCACGGTCGGCCCGAAGCTCGAGCGCAGCAGCGGCAGCACGCCCAGCGCGAGGCCGATCAGAAGCGCCGCAACGGCCGAGATGCCGAGACCGAGCCCCAGTCGCTGCAGGCTGGCTGCCGTATCCGCCCAAAAGATCAGGCGACCCGACAGCGGATCCGGCTGGGTGAGCAGATTGCTCATCGCGGACACCATCATGCCGGGGGTCGGCAGGACCTTGTCCGCCGGATTTTCCGCATGCCGCGCGGCGGAGGCGAAGAGGTAGAAGGCGAGGAGTGCGAGGAGCGGGAGCGCGCCGAGCGCCAGGCTCGATCCCCCGCGCGGGCGCCGATTGACGAGCCTCATGCCAGCGCACTCAGAGCTTACCGTCCGCAGCAAGCTGCATGTAGGTATTGTCGAAGCGCAGCTTCACGTTCTGCGCATTGCCGAGCGTCTTACCGCCTGGAAACGCCATGCCGACTGCGTCTGCCGAAGGCGCGCCCGGCCCGAACAGGCCCTTGGAGAAGCTGAAGTCGCGCATCCGCATCATCGCGGCGACCAGTGCCGGGGCTTTCGTCGCGGCCACCGCGGCGGCCGGCTTTCCGTAGAGGAAGGTCGTCTTCAGCTGCGCCTCGAAGGTCTCCGGCGTGGTGCCGGCAAGCTTCGCCATCGCCGCGCGCGCCTTCGCGCCCTCGGCATCCTGGCGCAGCATGACGTCCATCGTCTCGTACCAGATGCCGGCCAGCGCCTTGCCCAGATTGGGATTGGCGGCGAGCGTTGCGGTATCGACCGCCAGCAGATCCAGGATCTCGCCCGGGATTTGGGCGGAGCTGAACACCAGCTTGGCACTCGGCGCCGTCGCGATCTCGGACAGTTGCGGGTTCCACGCCACTGCTGCGGTCGCCGACGGGCTGGCGAAGGCGCCGACGATGTCGGCATCCGAGGTGTTGACCGTCTTCACGTCGGTCAGCGAGAGCTTCGCAGTCTCAAGTCCGCGCGCCAGCAGATAATGCGAGACGGACAATTCGGCGAGGTAGACGGTGCGGCCCTTGATCGCGGCCAGGCCGCCTCCGCCTTTCAGCACCACCCCGTCGTTGCCGTTCGAATAATCACCGACGATAATCGCGCTCGTATCCTTGCCGCCCGCGGCCGGGATAGTGAGCGCATCCATGCTCGCGACGGTGACACCGTCAAGCTTGCCGGCGGTATACTGGTTGACCGATTCGACGTAGTCGTTGATCTGCACGATGTTTATCTTGAGGCCGTATTTGTCGGCCCATTTCTTCACGATGCCGCTCTGCTGGGCGTAGGGCCACGGCATCCAGCCGGCATAGATCGACCAGCCGATCGAGAATTCGGTTCGCGCCTGCGCCCCGTCCGGGGCGTCGCCGCCGCTGCAGGAGGCCAGAGCGAGCGCCGTCGCCATGGCAGTCGTCACACGAAGTCTGCTAATCCATGCGAGCATATGTTCGCTTCCTAATGCCGTGCTGCAGCAGGAATATTACCGGGGGGCGAAAGTGTAATACGCCATTTGACCACCTTGCCGCCGAACCGCCGGCGTGCGCCTCTCGCGCGGCCGGCGCACCCGTGTTGGTCAGGCGAATAGCAAGGAATATCATGGCGCAGCCGCCGCTCAGGACGCCGACGATGTCGGCACATCAGCCCGGGGCGACCGGTGCTGCTCACCCGAATGGCAGTCCCGCTGAAGGCTTTAATCCGCCCGGCGCCCGCAACACGGACAGCGCCGTCCTGCTGCGGCGCAGCGGACCTGTGCGCCACGATTACGGCTGCGACGGGCCCGCTCCCGGTAACCTCGCCTTTCGCTGGACCTATGGCTCCAACGTGGCCGCGAAGAACCGCGACCCGAGGGTCCAGGTGGTCCAGTACAATGAAGACACGTTCGTCATGCGCCAGAATATGTGCGTCCACTGGGAGGCACCGTTCACCTACCTTCTGTTCGGCAATAGCGGCGTATTGCTGATCGACACGGGCGCGACCGCGCAGTCGCAATGGTATCCGCTCCGCGCGACCGTCGACGCGGTGATCGCGCGCTGGTGCCAGATGCGCGGGCGGCGCTCGATCCCGCTTATCATCGTCCACACGTCGGGCGAGGATGTCGCGCAGAACCAGGGCGTCGGACAGTTTGCCGGCCGCGCGGAGACCCGCATCGCGCCGCTGCCGCTGGCCGCCATGAAGCGCTTCCACCGGCTCGATGCCGCTTGGCCGGACACGACCTCCACCATCGATCTCGGCGATCGCATCGTCGACGTGATCGCCACGCCTGGCACGCACAGAGACGGGATCAGCTTCTACGATCGCTACACCCGCTTCCTGCTGACCGGCGATCTCCTGTTTCCAGGCAAGATCAACATCGGCAACGACCGCGACTATGTCGCCTCGCTCGATCGGCTCGCACACTGGAAGCAGGCGCATCCCGTCAAATGGGTAATGGGCGGCCACGTCGAGATGCAGTTCGTGCCCGGCAAGTCCTATCCGCGTTTCGCCAACTACAAGCCCTATGAGCGCGTGCTACAGATGGAGCCGGCGCTGATCGACGAGGCGCTGACCTACGCCCGCGAGGTGCGGGGCAGCGACATGGTACTGATCCGTCCGGACTTCATCCTGCTCAACGGGGTGAGCCCCGATCAGAAGACCGACGTCTGGCCCCAGGGGGTGCCAAACATCACCCCGCCCCGCCCCTTCTGAGCCCGCGGAGATTTCCCTTGGATCGCAGAACCTTCCTCGCCCTTCCCACCGCCGCCGCGGTGCTACCCGTCGCCGGAGCGCTGCTCACCGAGGCTGCAGAGGCCGCGACCGGGCGCCGCATCGATTTCAAGAGCAACCTGCCAGCCACGGGCAGTTTCCCTACCAAATGGATCTGCGGCTTCCCGTCCGCGATGGACGACAAGGATCCGCCAGTCCAGGTCCACTGGTACAATCCGCACACCGCAATCCTGCGCCAGAACAAGTCGTACAGCTACGAAGCGCCGTTCGCGCCGCTCTATTTCGGCAATGATCGCGTGCTGCTTCTCGACGAGGGTTTCGTTACCCTGCGGAACGACTGGGATCTGCGTGGTGCCGTCGAGGCATGCATTGCCCAATGGTGCGCACGCCATGGCCGTCGTCCGGAAGAGCTGGAGTTGCTGGTGGCGTTCAGCCATCTCCATGCCGACCATTATGCCGCAGTCAACCAGTTCGCCGACCGGCCGAACACCCGCTACATGGGCCTCACCCATGACGAGATGGTGGGTTTCTGGGGCATGACCCGGTTTCCGGAAGAAGTGGTGACGGTCGACCTCGGCGGTCGCGACATTCTTGTCTGGGGATCGCCGGGTCATGTCGTTTCGGAATTCACCTATTATGACAGCTACACCCAGATCCTGTTCACCGGCGACATGTTCTACGCGGGGCGCTGCTACATCAGCTTCTGGGACATCTGGTTCGCCAGCATGCAGCGGCTGATCGACTTCTGCGACCGCAACCCGGTCACCCACGTCATGGGCTGCCATGTCGAGATCAGCACGAAGGGTGAGGATTATCCCTATGGCATGACCTACCAGCCTGACGAGGCACCCGTGCAGATGTCCGTCGCCGATCTTCGCCATGCGTTCGAGGTCGCCAAGACCGTCAAGGAGCCGGGCATCTACTTCACGGGCAAGGTATTCCTCTGCAACCAGACCCGCGGAACCACCACGATCGACAAGAATCCCTACCGCTACAGCTAGGCAGGAGGACGGCGGCGAAGTGTCGCCCTCCTCCTCCTCGCCGCCCGTGCCGGAACGTCGCTCACGGGCACGCATTTCGACCTCATTGGACCGGGACATCGGCTGATTCCGGAGACGGCTGGCGCGACCTTGCCATTTAGGATTCTCGTTTATTCTCAGTTGGATGCATAAGATTCCCGGCTACGTCAAACGCCCCATTGGTTCTCGCCGCCGGGCTCCATAGCGTCACGATAGCGGGAAAAAGGGGACCATCCCGAGGCAGCGAAAAACGGCACTGCCCCCGCTGGAGAGATGCTCGTGAAGCCACAGACAAACGAACGCGCTTTGGGGGACATCAGTTGCACAGCACCTGCAGACGACGACTTACTCTTCTCTCCGCAACTTTCCTGACCGGCGCGCTCGCGACCGCACCCGCACTGGCGCAGCCGGCGGACGCAACGGCCCCGGCAGCGCCGATCGAAACGGCGCAGGCTCCGACCAGCGCCGCGGCGGCGGCCGGTGCCGACAGCGGCGAGATCGTCGTGACCGCGACCCGCCGCGCGGCGAGCCTGCAGGACGTGCCGATCAACATCAGCGCGATGTCCGGCGATATGCTCGCCCAGCAGCGTGTCGACGACATCCGGGACATCGCGGATTTCACGCCGGGCATTACCGTTTCCGACACCGGTCCCCGCTCGACCGGGACGGTGGTCCTGCGCGGCCTCAACGCCAGCGACTCCGACGATCTGGGTGCCGGCTATGACGATGCGCTCGGCATCTATCTGGGCGAAGTCCCGCTTTACTACGATTTCAAGCTGCTCGACATCGCTCGCGTGGAAACCCTGCTCGGACCGCAAGGCACGCTCTATGGCCTCGGTACGCTCGCCGGCGCCATCCGCTACATTCCCAAGCGCCCCGATGCCGACGATTACCAGGCCGAAGTGCATGGCCGCGTCTACATCAAGGATCACAGCAATGACGTCGGAACCCAGGTCGACGGCGTCATCAATATTCCACTGGTTACCGATCACATCGCCCTGCGCAGCACCTTCGGCTATTATTTCGATCCTGGCTTCATCGACTCCCCGCTTCTGATCCAGCAGCCGGGCGTGTCGATCCCGCAGCCTGGCGGTGCTGACGGCAACTTCACCGATGCCGCTTACGACGCGAACCTGCGCAGGCAGAAGGACATCAACTTCGAAAAGACGATCACGTCGCGCAACCAGTTGCTGCTGCAGCTCAATCCCGACGTGAAGGCGATCGTCACCTACGGCTACCAGCAGACCAAGACCGACGGGCGTCAATCGAACAGCGCGGGCGTGCTCGGCACCGGCCGCTACGAGATCGCGTCGCGCTATCTCGAGCCCGCGAAGCGCCGCGCCCACCTCGTGAGCTTCGAGCTCAACGCGAACCTGTGGGACTTCGCCGATCTGGTTTCCACGACGGCCTACACGGACGTGCTCAGCCGCAGTCAGTTCGACGTGACGGACCTTCTGCTCGACCTCGACTATGACTATGAGGCTTTCCCGTCCTTCTCCGGCTTTTCCGAGACGCGCGACAAGCGCACTCAGGTCAACCAGGAAGTCCGCCTCGTCTCACGTCACGGCGGGCCGCTCAACTGGGTGCTGGGCGGCTTCTACAACGAACAGAAGCGCGATCAGTTCTACTTCGAAAGCACGCCGGGGCTCTCCAACGTCTTCGGCGTTACCGGAAATCCCGACGATCTGGAATATGTCAGCTTCATCAAGAGCAAGATCGTCGAGAAAGCGGTATTCGGCGAAGCGACCTTCAACGTGACGGATGCCTTCCAGGTCACCGGCGGCCTTCGCTACTTCGACTACACCTCCGAGATCCAGGGCGCGCTTGTGCTGCCGCTGCTCGGGGATCCGATCAGCCCGTTCGATCCGTCGATCAGGCCGGCTGGCGGCAAGGGCGGGCAGGACGGGTTCGTGTGGAAGCTCAACACCTCCTACAAGATGTCGCGCGACTTCATGGTTTATGCCACCTACAGCAAGGGTTATCGCCTGGGCGGTCCGAACCGTGTCGCGCCCTGCCCCGATCCGCTCCCGCTTGGCCAGCAGAATGCCTGCGCTCTGCCGAACGAGCAGCAATATGGTCCTGACAAGACGAAGAACATCGAGCTCGGCGTGCGCGCCCAGCTGATCGACCGCAAGCTCACCATCAATGCCAATATCTTCCATATCAAGTGGAACGGCATCCAGGTGGACTCCGCCACTCTCTACGGTGCAACCGGCATCACGGTGAACGGCGGCACCGCGCGTTCGAAGGGCTTCGAGGCCTCGGTCAACGCGCGGCCGGTGCCGGAGCTGGTGATCAATGGCACCTATTCCTACACCGATGCGGAGCTCACCTCCGCCGTCCCGGGTCTCATCACGGTGCGCCGAGTGCCCGGAGACTATGATGTGCGGCCGAAGTTCCTGCAGCTGGACGCTTTGTCGGGCGATCGCCTGCCCGGTTCGGCCAGGCATGCGGCCAGCCTTGGCACCACCTACACCTATGCGCTGGCATCGGGCGAACTGATCACCAACTGGACCGCCGTCTACCGCGGCAGCATCGTCTCCCGCCTGGGCGGCACCCGGACGTTCGGCGAGTTGATTCCAGACTATATGACGCACCGTGCGTCGGTCACCTACAGCACTGAACGCTTCGACCTCAGCCTTTGGGCGAACAACATCTTCGACAAATATGCGGTCACGTCGATCGGCAACGATCGGTCGCGGATCGGGGTCAATGATGGGATCGCGGTGCGCTACTATAACCGCGCTGTCCTGAATCCGCGGACCCTCGGCGTGGAGGGCCGGTTCCGCTTCTAGTTCCTCCTGCGAGCGAAAGACCTGGGTCGCCTCGCGAGAGGCGACCCTTTTTTCTTGCTTTGCGAAATCTTGCTTTGCGAAGGCCGTCAGGTCTCGGGAAGGATGCCGGCGCGTTCGAACATCGCGCGCACGGGCCCGAGCGCTTCGGCATGAGCGGTCCAGCGGCCAACTGCATCCCGGTTGATCGGCCGCCGCACCTGCGCCGCACTCGGCGTGGCGACCGCGGCACTGTTGCGATGGAAATCGAGGCAGGCGTCCGACCAGGACAGGCCGCAATGGTCCAGCAGCCGACGCGTCTCCCGCTCCTGATCGTCGATCATGGCCTCATAGCCGATTTCCAGCACCCGGCCCGGCAGCAGCCTGCTCCAGAAGCGCATCAGCCGATCGAAGCGCAGATAGTAATTGGCCGTGTCTTCAAGGCCGTAGGAATAATGATAATAAGGAGAGTTGCTCGCGAACAGATGCTTGTAGTTGCTCCACACCGTATCCATCGGATTGCGGCGCAGGCAGACGATCCGCGCGTTGGGCAGCGCCTGCGCAATATAGCCGACATAGAGGAAATTCGCGGGCAGCTTGTCGAGGAAGCGCGGCTTGGCCTCCTGCAGATGCTCGCGGGCGCGGGCCAGATACAGCCGACCGATTTCGCCCGCGTCACGCCCGCGGGTGGCGGCGATCGTGTCCGGATCGACGATCGTTCGCGTGCGGGTCTCCGCGACCAGTTTCACCGCCAGCGGCATGGCCTGCAGCTCGCCCGCCGACTGCACGTCGGGGTGGGAGGAAAGGATGCGGTCGACCAGCGTCGTGCCGGTCCGCGGCATGCCGACCACGAAGATCGGCGCCGCTTCGTCGATGCCGCCTCCGATCAGCGGATCGCCCGCACCGAACACATGCTCCAGTGCATCGAAGATCGCCCGATCCTGCTCGAACCTATAGCCAATGGCGCCCCGCCTCTGCTCGTTCGCCGCGTGCAGATGGGCGAAGGCGGGCGCTGCCTGGCCGAGATCCTCATGCTCCTTGGCAAGCGCATAGCGGATGCGCAGCCGGTCATCCGCCCCATGAGCGGCGGTGAGCGCCGCTTCGAGCCGGGCGACATGATTATGCTCCGGGGTCTGCCGTCGCAGGCCGGACAGCGCATAGTGCACGCGGCCATTGCCGGCATCGGCCGCCAGCCGCGCCTCGAAGACGCGCTCCGCCTCCTCGCTGCGCCCGACGAAGCCCAGGGCCGCACCGAGATTGTAGCAATATTCGCCATTGTCGGGATTGCGCGCCACCGCCTGCTGGAACATCCGCGCGGCCGCAGCATGGTCGCCGAGCCGCGCATAGACGCAGCCGATCGTATCATAGGTGAGCGCATCCTCTGGCTTGAGCATTTCGGCGCGTTCGGCGGCCGCGCGCGCCGCGCCATCACGCCGCGCCTGGATCGAAAAGCGGGCGAGTTGCGCGGTATATTCCGCGCTGGGCCGCAGCGCGGCGGCCTTGCCGAGCGCCTCGAGGCCGGCGCTGACGCGGCCGCTCTCCGCGTCGGCCATGCCGGCCAGGAACAGCGCCTCCGCCGCGTCGCCGTTGCTGGCCAGCGAGGTGGCGATTCTTCGCGTCTCCGCCCAGTCGCCGCGTTGCAGCGCCGCCCGGCCGCGACTGCGCAGCGCGTTGGGATCGTTCAACACGTTTGCCATGAACCTATGATCCCGAGGCGAGCGTGCGCACCGCGCTCGCAGCCGCCGACGCGCGATTTTCGACTCCCATCTTCTCGAACACCTGCTCCAGATGCTTGTTCACGGTCCGCGGGGATATGCCCAGGATTTCGCTGATCTCGCGATTGGGCTTGCCGCGGCTGATCCACAGCAGCACCTCGGCCTCGCGCAGCGTCAGTCCGTGGCGTCGGGCGAGCGCGCGCTCATCCGCTTCCTCGCTGGAATGGTTGATCCGGAACAGCCATTCTTCGGTGCCGCTGCGGCCGATCAGCGCGACCTCCAGCCGGGCGCTGCCCAGCTCCAGCCGCGTCGCGGGCACGTCCGCCGCCGCGCTCGCCTGCATCCGCCGCAGCGGCTGCACCAGCGGCTCGGGCGGCAGGCCGGAAGCAGCGCTCCAGGCCGGAAAAAGCTCCGCAAGCGCCTCTGCGGCGCGCGGCGTCGTCCAGGCGATCCCGCCGTCGACGGTGAGCGCCAACACGGATCGGCCGCTGCCGTCGAGCGCGATCTGGCTGCCCTGCATCACCCGCGCATTGCTCAGGTGGACGCGGATCCGCGCGAGCAGCTCGTCAATCACCACCGGCTTGTGGACATAGTCCACGCCGCCCGCCTGCAGCCCTTCGACGACGTGCTCGGTTTCCGTCAGCCCGGTCATGAAGATAACCGGCACCGCCGCGAAGCGACTGTCGCCTTTCAGCCGGCGGGTCGTCTCGAACCCGTCGATGCCGGGCATCATGGCATCCATGAGGATCAGATCGGGAATGATATGGTCGAGCAGCTCCAATGCCGCTTCGCCGTCATTGGCGATGAGCACGGTATGGCCGGCACGCTCCAAAACATCGGTGAGGAAGCTCAGCGATTCGGGCGTGTCGTCAACCACGAGCAGGGTACGCGACGGGTCACTAGCCATCCACCTGGGTCTCCAGCATCTTGAGATAGGATTTGAGATCGAACGCCTTCACCCGCGCCCGCAGCCGGATCACGAGCGGGCGGCTGGACGGAAGCTCGCGTTCGAGCTCGTCGAGCTTGGCGCGAATGCCGCGGATATGGCCGATCTTGCCGAGCTGCTTGAGCTCGGCGAGGTAGGGGCCGACGCCGGCGATGGGCTGGTCCACCGGCGCGGCCTCTTCCGCCGGCGGCGTCACGCCGCCGGTGATCCAGGCGAGATTCAGCTGCACCGCCAGCACGTCCAGCAGCATCTCGAGCTCGACCGGCTTCATCACGAAGGCATCATGCGCGCTGCGCCCGTCGCCGCCGGCGGCGAATTCATGCGCATTGGCCGACACCATCACGATCCGCAGCGCCGGGCCATGCGCCGCCCGCAGCCCAGCGGCGAGCTCCCAGCCCGACATCCCCGGCATCTGGATGTCGAGCAGCGCGATGTCGGGGGGACAGCGGGCGGCGAGCGCCAGCCCCTCGTCCCCGTTCGACGCGCAGAAGACCGTTAGGCCCAAGGGGCGGAGCAATCCCTGCAGCACCGTCAATTGCGCGGGATCGTCGTCCACCAGCAGGACCGTGCGACGCGCGCCCTCATAGCCCGAAATCTGCCGCAGCCGCGCGGTGTCGGGCGGTGCCTGCGCGGGCTCCGCCAGCATCAGCCGCACCACGAAGCGGCTGCCCTCGCCCAGCCGGCTCTCCGCCTCCACCTCGCCGCCCATGATGCGCGTGAGCACGCGGGTGATCGCAAGGCCAAGGCCGGTGCCCGGCTGGACCTTTGCCTCCGTCATGCTGCCGCGATCGAAGGGTTCGAAGATCCGCTCCATGTCTTCGGGCCGGATGCCGATGCCGCTGTCGGAAACCGCGATCTCCGCGATCTGGCTGCGGTAGCGCACATGCAGTGCAGCGTGGCCCTCGCGGGTATATTTGATCGCGTTCGACAGCAGGTTGATCAGTATTTGGCGCAGGCGCTTCTCGTCGGTGCGGACGAAGGCGGGTATCCGGCCGCTGGTGGTGTAGCGAAGCTCGATCCCCTTTGCCTCTGCCTGCATCCGGAACATGTCGACCAGCTGCTCGAGCAAGGCGGGAAACGGCACCACGTCGCGGCTGAGCTTCAAAACGCCGCTTTCGATCCGCGAGATGTCGAGAAGCCCGTCGACAAGGTTGGTGAGGTGCTCGGACGAACGGCGGATCACCCGCGCCGCTTCCTGCGGCGGGATCGATCCGTCGCGCTCGAGCAGCTGGGCATAGCCGTAGATCGCGTTCAGCGGCGACCGGATCTCATGGCTGACGCCGGCGAGGTAGCGGCTCTTGGCGGCGCTGGCCGCCTCGGCCGCCTCCTTGGCCTTCTGGAGCGCGGCGTCGGTGCGAGTGTGCGCCTCTATCTCCTCCAGCAGGAGCGCCGTCTGCGCCGCGGATTCGCGATCGGCCGTGCGACGTCTCTGGTGCGCGAGCACGATCAGCCAGGCAGCGAGCGCGCTCAGCAGCGCGAAGATCGTGAACACGATCCAAAGGGTTGTTCCGATCACGTCGCGAACCGCCCCGGGCTGCCCGCCGGCATAATGGAGGTAGATCAGGTGGAGGATGGCGCCAGCCGCGCCGACAAGCAGGGTGAACAGGATCGCGTACTGGCCGACCGCGCGCGGCAGCGACCGCAGGACGGCGAACGGCATGGTCGCTGCCACCAGCCGGGTCGCCTGATCCGCGATGCGGCCCCCGGGTTTGCACAGGTCGTGGCACCGCGCCTCCAGCGTGCAGCACAAGGTGCAGATCGGTGCATCGTGCGCGGGGCAGGACGCCATGTCGCCGCGCGCATAGGCCAGGCCGCAACCGCTGCAGGTCAGCGTGGCGCCCGCTGGGAGGGTGGAGGTGCGCGCGACGTAGAAGGCGCTCCGCGTGGCGAGCGCGATGGCAGGGGCGGCCACGAACGCGACGGCAAGGCCGATCACCGGCGCAAACGCCGCCGCTACCGGCCCGAGCGCCCCTGCCAGCGCCGGCAGCGACACCAGCAGCGAGATCAGCATCGCGCCGACGCCAACCGGATTGATGTCGAAGAGATGCGCCCGCTTATACTCGATCTCGGCAGGCGCGAGGCCCAGCGGCCGCGACACGCACAGGTGTGCCGCCAGCGCGCCAATCCACGCGGCGGCGAAACTCGCATGGGCAACGAGCGCCCCCTCGATGGCACGCAACGTGCCCACATTCATCAGCACGAAGGCCAGCGCCACATTGGCCAGCAGCCATACCCCGCGCCCGGGATGCGCGTGCGTCAGGCGCGAGAAGACGTTCGACCATGCTATCGAGCCGGAATAGGCGTTGGCGGCATTGGCCCGGAGCTGGCAAACGAAGATGAGGATGCCGGTAAGCGCGAGCGCCACGGCCGGCGAGGGCACCATCTCGCGGTAGACGCCGTGGAACATCGCCGCCGGATCGTTGGCGTCGAGGCCTTGCTTGATCGCGAACAGAGCCAGTGCCGATCCAAGCATCAGCTTGACCCCGCCGGCGAAGACCCATCCGGGCCCGCCGACGATCAGCGCGGCCCACCAGCGCCATCTCCGCCCCTGGGTCGGCGCCGGCAGGAAGCGGAGCGTGTCCGCCTGGCTCGCGATCTGCGGAAGCAGCGACAACAGCACCGACATCGCTAGCCCGAACGGCAGTAGCGCGACGCCGCCGCTGCCCGCGCCCGCGGCACCATCCGACCCACCTTGCAGCGCGTGCGGGGACAGCAGCAGATAAAGGATCGGCGCGATCTGAAGCGCCAGCCATATCGGCTGCGTCGCAATCTGCACGCGCGTCAGCGCCGCCATCCCATAGATCGCGGCCGGGATCACGATCAGGCTGCTCAGCAGGTGCGCGGCCCACAACGGCATGCCCACCAGCAGGTTGAGCGCGCCCGACAGAATGCTCGCGTCAATCGCGAACAGCACGAGCGTGAAGCTGGCCCGGATCAGGGACGGGATCGTGGCGCCGAGATAGCCGAAGCCCGCGCCGCGGGTGAGCAGATCGCTGGTCAGCCCCGCCCGGGCCGCATGGAATGCGATCGGAAGCCCGATCGCGAACATCGTCAGCATCGCCACGGCTGTCGCGGCGGCCGTGCTGGCGAAGCCGTAGCGGATTGTCAGCGTCGCCCCGATCGCCTCGAAGGCGAGGAAGCTGGCCGCCCCAAACGCCGTGCCGCCGACCGTCGGGATCGACCAGCGCCGCGCGGATGGCGCGACCTGCCGCAGGGCATCGTCTTCCAACCTGCGGAGGCCAGGCAGCCAGCCGTCCGGCCGTTCATCGGCAACAATGCGCTGAACCGCTTTCATCGGGCAGCTCGCCTGCCGAGCGACTTGGCCGCGCCCGTGCCGAGCCGAACCGTCCCGCTCAAGCATCGGGCCGGCATTGCACGAAAGACGGGGCGGCGATGTTGCAGGTCGGCGGCTCCAGCAGGATCGGCGCACGCGGCGCTCTCAAGCCACTTATGCTGCATTGCAGCATCACGGCCTAGTGTTTTTCGGCAACAAGGCTGTTCCATCTGCACGCAGGGATGGGCGCAGGGTCCGGCTTTCAAACGCGCCCTGCTCCCACGGCTTTGACCTCGTCGTTCCGGCTACGTCAAACATCGCATGGTGGAACCCCGACGTCCGGGTGACACGCCGTGACACTTGCGGGGATTTCACCGTCCGGAGCGCCTTCCCATGCTCATCGCGTCAACATTCCTGCTCTGGACGATCGCCGCATTGCTGTTGATCGCCGTGGCTGCCCTGATGCGTCAGGTTCGCGCCCTGCAGCGCGACATGTCCTCACTCGAACATTCGCCGATGCAGCGGCACGCGATCGTCGGCGCGCCTGTTCCGCTGCTGATCGCGCTTGGCGCGGACGATCGGCCGCTGCTGCTCGGAGCGCCGCAGCCGGGATCGCGTGGCATGCTGCTGATCTTCGTGGCTGCGGCCACCGAACAATCCTTGTCGCTGGTCGAACCGGCGCGCGGCATCGCCGCGCGGCGGCGGCTCGAGCTCGTCTTCGTGGGAGCGGACGAGTTCGATCCCCGCATGGCTGCCGAGGTCGGCAGCGGCGCCATCTATGCGCGCAGCCGGCTTGCACATGACACCTTCGAGGCAAGCGACACGCCGGTGGCCGTCCTGCTGCGGCCGGACGGCGTGGTCGCTGCCAAGCACGCGGTCGGCAGTAGCGAGGATCTCGAGGATCTCGTCGCGGCCGGCCAGCTGCCTTCCTTCGCCGACCTGTCGGAGGCGATCGCGATGGCAGGCCTGCGGCGGGCGAGGCAGGCCTGTGCCGCCTGAGCGGTGCCTGCCCTTACTTGCGGGCTGACGTGACATCGCTCCACCAGGACAGGCTGTGTAGGTCGTGCGCGGATGTCCAGATGCCCGCTGGCGTGTAGCGCAGAGCGCCGCTGCCAGACGCCTTGCCGATCCGGGCCTCGATGCTCATCGTGGCGGGATCAATCACGACGAACGTCTGGCCGACGGTCGTGCGCAGCCACACCCGGCCGCCGCCCGTGTCGATATCACCATATTTCAGGGTGGGATCGATCTTGATGCGGCCCGAAACCTGCCCCGTTCCCGGATCGATCCGCGCGACCGTCCCGTCGCCCTGCTCCTGCACCCAGACGCCGCCCTCCCCGGCCGCGAGGAAGCCCGGCTGCCGGCCGAGCTTGGTCGTGCGGCTGACGCGGTTGCTGTTGGGGTCGATCTTCTGGATGGTCTCGCCGACAAGGCTGACCGCCCACACCGCGTCAAAGCCGAATGCGAGCGTATAGCTGCCGGGCGCCACCTTGACGGACGCGATCACCCTGTTGGTGCCCGGATCGACGCGCGCGATCCGGTTCCTGGCACTTGAAACCCAGACGGAGCCCGCGCCGCTGACGACGTTGAGCTCGCCGTCCGGGCTGCCGAGACCGGTTCGGACGACGGCAACTCGCTTTGCGCTCGCCAGGTCGATGCGGTTGAGCGTGCGGTCCTTGCAGTCCGCAACCCAGAGCGATCCAGCCGCGATCGCCATCGTGCCGCAGGGCTTCGATAGCACCACCTCCGCAAGCTTGCCCGCTCGCGACCAGCGCTCGACGCGGCCGACATTGGTCACCCACACCGCGTCGCCGTCGACCGCCAAGAAGTCGGCAAAGCCCGGCACGGCCAGTGCCTGTTCGATCGGAGCGGCCACCGCTGCCGAGGACAGCGCTGCGCCCATCGCCGTGATCATCGCGGATCCCGTCATCAACAAAGACTTGCCACACCCCATCACCTCGACAGTCCTTCCTTCCTGGCTTCGAGCGGAGTCAGGCTACCCCGTCCGCCCACCGCAAGCGCGCGGGCAGCGAAGAGCGCAAACGCAGCCTCTCGCACGACATGCCAACGCCAGCTTCGTGCAATCCGGTCGGCGGAGGGGGCTGGTGTCAACGGCATAGCTTCGATTGCCCGCCCGGAAGGCCATCGCGCTAGAAGGATAAATCAGATGCAGGGCATAGATTTGATCTATGCCTTCGAAGGTCTACTGCCGCGCCCGCAGGCGCCGGGTCACTTCATCCAGGAACAATTGGGTGGGCGTGTCCCGCATCTTCACCGCGCGAGCCAGCAGATAGATGTCGTAGGATGGCTCGGCACCCGACGGCAGCAACGGCCACAGCCTTGCCGCTCGCACCTCGTCCAGCGCCGCCAGGACCGGCAGGAAGCCCAGGCCGACGCCAAGGCGGATCAGACGCCGGGCCTCGTGGATGTCCTCGGCGCGCCCGGTGACAACGGTGCCAAGGCCGTAGCGATGGCGAAAGCGCCGGATGCTTTCCAGCTCGTCGGCGCCCGTCAGTACGAAGCCTTCATCCTTCAGCTTCGCCGGCTGCGTGATGCGGGTTCCGAACAGCGGATGCGCCGACGAGCAGTAGAGCTGCTGCGCCTCCACGAACAACGGCTCGTAGCTCAGGCTCGTTTGCACCTCGCTGTCATAGCCGACGCCGATCTCGACCTCGCCCCGTTCGAGCGCGCTGAGGACCTCGCGCCATGGCGAAACACGCAGCTCGATTTGTATCCCGGGGTGGCGGCGATGAAAACTCGCAATCGCTTCGTCGAAGTCGGGCGAGGTGATCCCGGAGATCATCTGCACGCGCACCAAACCTTCGACATGCTTCATCGCCTGCGCGACCTGGTGCGGCACCATGCGCGCAGCTTCGAACATGTCTTCGCACAGCAGCAGCAGCGCACGCCCGGCGGTCGTCAGCTCCACGCCGCTCGTCGTTCGACGCAGGAGCTGGGCGCCGACCATCCCCTCCAGCTTCTTGAGCGCCGCGCTGACGGTCGGCTGCTGACGATTGAGCGCGCGTGCCGCAGCGCCGATGCCGCCGGCACGGGTAATCGCCACGAACAACCGCAGCAGATTCCAATCGACCCGCGCTGCAAAATCCCGGTCGATGCGATGCGGCCCTTCTGTCACGTCCCACTCGAAATCGGCGCGGCCTCATCTACCCTATTGAAGCCGCGGGCCACCAGCCGCAACGCGCGGTCCGACGGCATGTTGCCATGACGATTGATTTGCGCCGATGGTCAGCGCGAACAGCGCGCTGAAGCCGTCTGGTCCGGGCTGCATCATCGGTGCGATTGCGGCCCACCGGGGCCGATGAATACAGGCCCACCTTCCGGATAACCGCTGTCCCCTGTGTTACTTCAATCGGGTCCCACGAGAGAAGGATCGCGGCTGCGGCCAAGAGGATCCTCATCCTGTCTAGTGGAACGGCCCGCTCGCCTTGGCCAAGTGCCAGGGACAGCGTCTCGTTGAGCAAGTCGCCCCCCCCCCCATGCCGCCGTTGACGCGTTCAACATGCCGGTCTGCATCGGGCGCCGCGGCGAGCAGGACCGACCAGGCAGATCACTCTGAAGACTGGTCCGCCTGCACTGCCGCCTCGGCCGCCTGGAAGCCGATCTTCGAATGTTGTCCGTCGCAGAACGGCTTCGTGATCGATGCTCCACAACGGCAGAGGAAGATGCTCGATTTTCCAGTCAGATCATGCGGCATCCCGTTTGAGTCCGACAGTTGCAGCAGGCTGAGATCGCCGCTGACCTTGATCGGACCGTTTTTCAACGTTTTCATTTGAATCGTCATGCAATTGGCTCCGTACCCATCCATCGCCAGAGCCTTAAGCTAGGGTCGGCTTATGGTGGAAGTAAGTCGAACCGCGCATTGACCGAGGCCGTGAGCCTGCTTCCCGGCCTTATCCCTCGGCCGGGGCGGAGGGCTGTCGAGGGCGTGACCAGAGAAGACGAACAACGCCGCGCCGCCGTGAAATGGCACGCGGCTTCAAGGGATTGGGCCGATAGGCCGATAGCAGCCATTGCCTGCAGACCTTGAATGGCGCCGGGTGGGCCTTGGCAACCAATATGCTTCGGCTGAACGAACGTCTGCTCCGGCCATCCAGGTGCTCCAGAGCGGCCGTTCCGCTTATTTGAAGAGTTTCGGACGCCGCAGGCGTATAAAAGTCTGGAGGCCCGAACCCGCGGACCGCAGGCAACAACCTGTCCGGATTCCGGGTTTGGACCTGCTCCGGCGTCGAGCGGCATGGCCGATGCGAGTGCAATAACGGATCCGGACGATCCGCGTTTAGATGGCATGCCGGGTTCGCAAACGCGGGTGACCCGGCTCTCCTCGAGATGGCAGCATCGCTGACGGCGATGGGCGCAGGTGACTTCGGCTCCGCCATCACGGGCGCTCTGGGATCTGTCGCTGCCAAGCCGCGCGGATCAACGATGCCCGTGTCCCGGATGGTGGCGCAGGAGCCGGTGGCGCGGGGCTGACACTGGCGCTCGAAGGTCTCCACGCACCATGTGCCCGCCGCAGCATGGGCATGGCAGACGAAGGTCTTCCAGTTCGACCTGCGCATCGGCCGCCGTGGGCGCAACCCCGAGCAAATTGCGGACGTGGGCGAGATGGGCCTTGCGGGCAGCACCTGCGAGCAGGCCATAGGGACGGGCCCCGTGAAAACCCTTCGACAGGACGTGGAGCGGGACGGGTTTGGGACGGTCGTGAACGACCACCGCTGGCGGCGAATAAAGTCGGCTGCCTGTCAGTGCTTTGCTTGGATTTTCGGCCGTGCGGGAGCGGCGGCGAAGAGCCAAATGGCGGAGCGGGAGGGATTCGAACCCTCGAAGGGCTATTAACCCTTACACACTTTCCAGGCGTGCGCCATCGACCACTCGGCCACCGCTCCTCCCTGCACTGGAAGGTCGCCGCCCTATCGCGGGCGCGCGCATTCTGCAAGCCGCCGCGGTGCGATCGCGGCAATCAGGCGAGCGCGCGCGCCGTTCTCAGCGCGGCTGGCGGGTGCGCTGGCGGTCGCCGCCACCCTCGCCGCGCGGCGTCCGCGGCGTCCAGCTGCGTTCCCGCTGCGGTGCGACGCCGGCCTCCTGACCCTGCTGGGCACGGAGCTGGCGGTTGCCCCAGCTTTGCAGCGGGCCGCGACTGCCCTGCTCGCGCACCTGGCCGTTGTCGCCACGGCGGCTCATGCCGAAACGCGCGCGGTCGCCATCGGGACGAACGACACCTGGGCCGCGATCGCCCGACCAGCCAGCGCCCGCGCCGCCGTCGCCTGGCCTGCCATCGCCCGGTCGGCCGTCACCCGGCCTGCCATCGCCCCGCCGCTGCCAGTTGCCGCCGCGGCCATCGCCGCGGACGCCACCCTGGCCGTCGCGGCGATTGCCGTACCAATGCTGGCGATCCCGATCGCGCATGCTGAAGCGGCGGCCGCCGCGATCGTAGATATAATAGCCGTTGCCAGGATAATAAAAGCCGTCGAACCAGCCGTAGGACGGATAATCATAGCCGCCATAACCGTCGTAAAACGGATCGGCATAGCCATTGCCATAATAGCCCGAGCCTACGCCGATCGACGCGCCGCTATAGCCATATCCGTCATAGCATCCACCAAGCGCCAGCGTCGCCGCGCCGGCGAGGCCGAGCGCCAGGGTCTTGGGAGCGAATAATGCCATGGGGAGGGTCCACTTCGCGATTGGTGCATGACGCATAAACGCACGAAGTGGTTGAACGGGCACTGAACTCACGCGGCCGCCGCCGCGCGATCGGGCAGTCGCCGCGGCGGCCAGGCATTATCGGGCGGTCCGGCGCTCCCCCGAGAGGAAGGCGCCGGACGCACGATCAGGCGGCGAGATTGCGCAGCACGTAGTGGAGGATGCCGCCGTTCAAGAAATATTCGAGCTCGTTGACAGTATCGATCCGGCAGCGGGTGGCGAAGCTCGTCTCGCTGCCGTCGGCGCGGCGCAGCTTGACCGTGACGGGCTGGCGCGGGCGAAGGCCGGCCACATCCTCGATCGTGAAGGTCTCGCTGCCGTCGAGTTCGAGGGTCTGGCGATCGACACCGTCGGCGAACTGGAGCGGCACCACGCCCATGCCGACCAGGTTCGAACGGTGGATCCGCTCGAAGCTCTCGGCGATCACCGCACGCACGCCGAGCAGGTTGGTGCCCTTGGCCGCCCAGTCGCGCGACGAGCCGGTGCCATATTCCTTGCCCGCGATAACGACCAGCGGGGTGCCATCGGCCTTGTAGCGCATCGCCGCATCGTAGATCGCCATGACTTCGCCGGTCGGCACATATTTGGTCATGCCGCCCTCGATGCCGGGGATCATCTGGTTGCGGATGCGGATGTTGGCGAAGGTGCCGCGCATCATCACCTCATGGTTGCCGCGGCGCGCGCCATAGCTGTTGAAGTCGGCGCGGGCGACCTGATGCGCCTCGAGATAGCGGCCGGCCGGGCTGTCCGCCTTGATCGATCCCGCGGGCGAGATGTGATCGGTGGTGATCGAATCCGCGAAGATCGCCAGCGGGCGGGCATCGCGGATGTCGGACACCGGCTCCGGCGTCATCGACATGCCTTCGAAATAAGGCGGGTTCTGGACGTAGGTCGACCCCGCCGACCAGCTATAGGTGTCGCCACCCTCGATCGCGATGCCGCGCCACTTGCGATCGCCCTCGAACACGTTGGCGTAGCGGGTGGTGAACATCTCGCGGTCGATGAAGCTGGTGATGACGTCGGCGACCTCGATGTTGGTCGGCCAGATGTCCTTCAGATAGACCGGCTTACCCTCGCTGCTGGTGCCGATCGGGGTGGTGGTGATGTCGTCGCGCACCGTGCCCTTGAGGGCATAAGCGACGACCAGCGGCGGCGAGGCGAGGAAGTTGGCGCGCACGTCGGGCGAGATCCGACCCTCGAAGTTGCGGTTGCCGGAGCAGACGCTGGCGGCGACGATGTCATTCTCGTTGATCGCCTTGCTGATCGGCGGGGCCAGCGGCCCGGAATTGCCGATGCACGAGGTGCAGCCATAGCCGACGAGGTTGAAGCCGATCGCGTCGAGATCGTCCTGAAGCTTCGACTCGCTCAGATAATCGGTCACCACCTGGCTGCCCGGCGCAAGGCTGGTCTTGACCCACGGCTTGGGCATCAGGCCGAGCGCCCGCGCCTTGCGCGCGACGAGGCCGGCGGCGACCATCACCGATGGGTTGGAGGTGTTGGTGCAGCTGGTGATCGCGGCGATGACGACGTCGCCATGGCCGATGTCATGTGCGCCCCCCTCGACCGGCACGCGTGCGTCGGTGTCGCCCGACTTCTTGTATCCGGTCGCCAGCTCGGTGTTGAAATTGTCGTCGACATTGTTGAGCAGCACGCGATCCTGCGGGCGGCGCGGCCCGGCCAGCGACGCCTGGACCGAGTGCATGTCCAGCGCCAGCGTATCGGTGAAGAGCGGATCGGGTGCGTTGGCATCGCGCCACATGCCCTGCGCCCGCGCATAGGCCTCGACCAGTTCGATCTGCCACGGATCGCGACCGGTGAGCCGCAGATAGTTGAGCGTCGCCTGATCGATCGGGAAGAAGCCGCACGTCGCGCCATATTCCGGCGCCATGTTGGCGATCGTCGCGCGATCGGCCAGCGACAGCGAATCGAGCCCGGCGCCGTAAAATTCGACGAACCGGCCGACCACGCCCTTCTGGCGCAGCATCTGGGTGACGGTCAGCACCAGATCGGTCGCGGTGATGCCTTCGTTGAGCGCCCCGGTCAGCTTGAAGCCGACCACTTCCGGGATCAGCATGCTGACCGGCTGGCCGAGCATCGCCGCTTCCGCCTCGATCCCGCCGACGCCCCAGCCGAGCACGCCGAGGCCATTGACCATCGTCGTGTGGCTGTCGGTGCCGACCAGCGTGTCCGGATAAGCGATGATCGCGCCGTCCGCGTCGGCCGAGGTCCACACCGTCTGGGCGAGATGCTCGAGATTGACCTGGTGGCAAATGCCGGTGCCGGGGGGCACGACCTTGAAATTGTCGAGCGCCTTGGAGCCCCATTTGAGGAACTCATAGCGCTCCATGTTGCGCGAATATTCGAGGTCGACATTCTCCTGCGCGCTGGTCGGCGTGCCGAAGCTGTCGACCATCACGCTGTGATCGATGACGAGGTGGACCGGCACCTGCGGGTTGATCTTCTGCGCGTCGCCGCCGAGATTGTTCATCGCATCGCGCATCGCCGCCAGATCGACGACGCAGGGAACGCCGGTGAAATCCTGCATCAGCACGCGCGCCGGGCGATACTGGATCTCCCGATCGGAACGGCGCTCGGCCAGCCAGTCGGCCATCGCCTTGGCGTCTTCGGTGGTGACGGTGGTGCCGTCCTCGAAGCGGAGCAGATTTTCCAGCAGCACCTTCATCGAGAAGGGCAAGCGGGACACATCGCCGAGCGTCTCGGCCGCCTTGGCGATCGAATAATAATGGACGGTTTTGCCGTCCACTTCCAACGCGGTGCGGACGTTGAGACTATCCTGGCCCACGGTGGTCATGCGGCTTCCCCTTACTGCGATGCGAGACTCGGCCGGCCCCATAGCAAGGGGGGGCGCAAGGGGAAAGGGAGGGCGCGGATTCTGACGCCAGAAGCCTGCGCCGCCCCCGTCAGCCGAGCGCCGCCGCCAGCCAAGCGGGCACCAGCGGCGTCGCCGGCGCGCCGCCGAGCAAAAACCCGTTGCCCAGCAACTCGACCCGCAGCTGGGCCACGGCAAGACCGAGCTCCGGATAGATTACCCGCACGTCGCCGGCCGGCCGGCCGGCCGCATCCGTCAACAACGCGCCCTCGGCCGCCCCCTCCCCGCGCAAAACGACGAGCCGGCGGTTGACCTTGCTGCGGTGGTGCATCCGCGCGGTATTCTCCTGCCCGACATAGCAGCCCTTGGTGAAGCTGACGCCGCCCAGCTCGCGGCCATTCGCCTCCAGCCACAGCGTCTTGTCCTGGCCCAGTTCGGCCACCCCCTCGGCAACCCCAAGGGAAAGCCGGTGCGCGAGCCAGCCCTCCGCCGCGTCCGAGGCGGGCGCGAGCCAGCGCCGGCCGAGTTCCGCCAGCCGGGGATCGGCCACGCCCTGATCGCCAACTGCCGACCGATGCACGGCGAGCGCCGGCTCGCGCGCGATCACGATCGGCCGGCGCAGGCGATAGATGGACAGCCGCCGCGCCAGCGCATCGGCCTGGCTCGCCTCGCAATCGACCAGCATATCGTCGCCGTCCGCCCACAGGATGAAGTCGAACAGCGCCTTGCCCTGCGGCGTCAGCAGCCCGGCCCATACCGGCAGCGGCCCGGCCACGTCGCTCGTCACCAGCCCCTGGAGGAAATCGCGCACCTCCGCGCCCGAGATGCGGAGCAGGGCGCGATCGATCAGGGTGGTTCCAGCCATGGCGAACAGGTAGGAGGAGCCCTCACCGAACACAAACCCGTTCGTGTCCAGCGCGGCCGGAACAGGTTTCCAGCGGGCCCCGGTGACCGCGCGCGGCGATACGGAGAAGACGATGCCGATCTACGACCTGATCCTCAACAACGGCACGGTCTGGACGCCGGGCGGCCCGATCGAGACCTCGGTCGGGGTGCGGGACGGCAAGATCGTCGCGATTGGCGAGCCGGGCGACGCGGGCGAGACGATCGACTGCACCGGGCTGACCGTCTTGCCCGGCGTGATCGACAGCCAGGTCCATTTCCGCGAGCCGGGGCTGGAGGCGAAGGAGGATCTGGAGAGCGGCAGCCGCGCCGCGGTGCTGGGCGGAGTCACCGCCATCTTCGAAATGCCGAACACCAAGCCGAACACCGATTCGGCCGCGGCGATCACCGACAAGCTCGATCGCGCGCGCGATCGGATGTGGTGCGATCATGCTTTCTATGTCGGTGCGACCTCGGCCAATGCCGACAGCCTAGCCGAGCTCGAGCGGCTGCCCGGCACGGCCGGCGTCAAGATCTTCATGGGCGCATCGACCGGCGACCTGCTCGTCTCGGAGGATTCGGAGCTTGCCCGGGTGCTGGCGTCGGGCACCCGCCGCGTCGCGATCCACGCCGAGGACGAGGCACGGATGAACGCCCGCGCCGGCGAGCGGATCGAGGGGGACGCCGCCTCCCACCCGGTGTGGCGCGACGACGAGAGCGCGCTGCTCGCCACCCGCCGCATCCTCGCGCTCGCCCGCGCCGCCGGCCGCCGCATCCACATCCTCCACATCACCACGCCGGCCGAGCTGGCGCTGATCGCGCAGAACAAGGACATCGCAACCTGCGAGGTCACCCCGCAGCATCTGACGCTGGCGGGCGAGGAAGCCTATCCGCGGCTCGGCAGCTATGCCCAGATGAACCCGCCGATCCGCTCCGGCGCCCATCGCGACGGGCTGTGGCGCTGGCTCAACCAGGGCGTGCCCGACGTGCTCGGCTCCGATCATGCGCCGCACACGCGCGAGGAAAAGGCCAAGCCCTATCCCGCCTCGCCGTCGGGCATGCCCGGCGTGCAGACGCTGCTGCCGCTGATGCTCGATCATGTCGCGGCCGGCCGGCTGAGCCTCCAGCGGCTGATCGAGCTGACCTCGGCCGGGCCGCAGCGCGTGTTCGGCCTGGTCACCAAGGGGCGCATCGCCGCCGGCTACGACGCCGATTTCTCGGTGGTCGACCTCAAGGCGCGCTGGACGATCGAGGAAAGCTGGCTGGCGTCGCGCTGCGGCTGGTCGCCCTTCACCGGCATGACGCTGACCGGCCGGCCGATCGGTACGATCATCCGCGGCCGCCGCGTGATGTGGGATGGCGCGCTCGCCGACCACGCGACCGGCCGGCCGATCCGGTTCGAATCGACCTATCGCCCCTGATCGGCAGCGGCGCCGGCGATCAGAAGGGCAGCCACTTGGATGTCCGGCTGAACCGCGTGTAGCCGACATTGGCGCCCAGCCGCCAGCCGACGCCGAGGCGGATCGGGATCAGCACGACATCGCCGCGGCGCATGTAGCTGGCGGTGAAGCCGCCGACGACATAGGCCGCCGCCTCGCCGGAGGGGAACCGCTCGAACAGATCGTTGCTGTCGTACAGATTATAGACGAGCACGAAGCTCTTCGACCCGTTGGCGCCGATATCGAGCCCCACCGACGGCCCGGTCCAGTAGACCGGGATATCGCCCTCGACCTTGTGGTGCATCGTGCCCGAGCCATAACGGACGCCGACCGCAAAGGCCCCGCCCCCTTCGCGCCCCTCGATATAGGCGTTGGGCCGGCCCTGATCCTTCAGCACCTTCTCGATCAGGGCGGCGAGATCGCGGGCGCCCTTGCCGAACACGCCCTCGGCGGCGGCGAACACGTCGTCGTCCTGGAAGGTGTCGCCGCTGTTCGGCGTCGCGCGCCGCGTTGCCGCCGCAGAGCCGTTGCGGGTGTCCCCGGCCGCCGGCGCGGAGGGACTGGAGCTGGAGCCGTTCGAGGCCGGCGGCGCCGGATCGCTCTCGTCGACCGCCACCGGTGCCATGTCGTCACGCGGCGGGGCGGATGATTCCGCCTGCATCGCCGCGCTCGGATCGACCGTCCGCATCTGCGCATGAGCCGGCGCGGTCGCGCCAAGCGCGGCGGCGGCGACGATTGCGACAGCCACTCGGATCAGATGAAGTTTCGACATCGCCAGCCCCCTCAGCGCGGATCGAACCCGTTAACCCTGGTCCGCATGTCCCCGCAATGAACGCCGCGACGATCCGCGTCCGCATTGCGATGGATCGCACCCAAGCAGCCGGTTGATAACACCGCGCACCCCGGCTATAGCCCGCCTCGGCCTTCCCGGAGACGTGGGTGAGCGGCTGAAACCAGCGGTTTGCTAAACCGCCGTGGGGGGATTACTCCCACCGAGGGTTCGAATCCCTCCGTCTCCGCCAATGCCGCCCCTAAGCTGTTGCGTTCATTGCGCTTTTCAAGACACCTTTCGGTCCCACAACATCGCGCCCAACAATCTGTGTGTCTTTGCGGCTGCCTCGGGATGCATGCCTTTGGCGCACGGAACTTTCTTCGCGTCGCGGTGGAAGCGCTTGGTGCCCTGTCCACGGCCATTCGGCTCAAGCGCAATGAGAATAGTCCGGCGCCGAGTAGATGCGCACACCAAGATGGGTTGCCGTATCTAGGGGTCACCAGGCTAGGCTTTCCAGCAGCTTAGCGCTTTTCTGTGGCGGAATGTCTCACAGCATTGTTTCTCATTCATAGACGGCGCGAGGCGTGTGCTTCGTTATGTCGCGACGAACCGCAGCCATACCGACTACCGCACTGCACGCTACGACGCGTTGATTAGCCGACCACATGCGGGCGCTAAGGCGCTTGCTTGCTTCGGAGCGAACACACGTCGCAGGAGCCCCGTAGAGGCGCCTTGGAAACACGCATTCGGTCGGCGCACGGGCAGCCCGCGGGAATAGCTTGTCGCCTCTTATCGGCCACCTAAGAGGCTGTGTCGAAAAGGGGTTGAGTGGCCGGGGATTGGCTGATTCCAGAGGGTTGCTGAGAGCTGACTGGAGCCTGCATGTGGACCCCGACCACCCGTCGGCATCATAGCCGACGAGCGCCTCGCTATGCGAGCGATCTGACCGATGCCGAATGGCGGCTGGTCGAGCCGTACCTGCCGCCGCCGAAGCGATGTGGACGCCCGAGGGCACGCTCGATGCGCGAGATCGTCAACGGCATCTTCTACGTGCTTCGCGCCGGTTGCCCATGGCGGCTGATCCCGTCGGACCTGCCGCCATGGTCGACGCTGTGGCGCTGGTTCCGGCTCTGGCGTGACGAGGGCCTGTTCGCCCGGATCAGCCACGGGCTCGTCGCCGCCGATCGCGAACGTCGCGGCCGGGAGCCGTGCCCGTCGGCGGCGGTGGTCGACAGCCAGTCGGTGAAAACCACGGAAGGCGGCCCACGCGGCTATGACGCCGCAAAGAAGATCCTAGGCCGCAAGCGCCACGCCATGGTCGACACCGACGGTCCGCCGCTCGGCCTGCTCATCCATCCGGCCGACGTGCAGGATCGCGACGGCGCCGTGCCGCTGCTCAAGGCATCGCGCTCGCGACACCCGTTCGTCGCCAAGGCCTTCGCCGACAGCGCCTACAACTCCGATCGCGTCGCCAACGCCACCAGCATCGACATCCAGATCGTCCGCAGGATCGCCGACCAGTCCGGCTTCGTCGTCCACCCTCGACGATGGGTGGTCGAGCGGACCTTCGCCTGGCTCGGCCGCAACCGCCGGCTCACCAAGGACTTCGAGGCGACGATCGCCTCGGCAACAGCCTTCCTCTACCCCGCCTCCGCCATGCTCCTCACGCGGCGCCTGGCACGCTCAGGATGAGTTCCGACACAGACTCTAAGCTAATGTCGCATTCGCACAGCAGCCACACGTTAGCCCCTTCCCCCTCCGGTAGCTCGGCGCCTACCCTACTCAGCGTTGGGCATTCTCACAGATCAGGGCGGCTGCTCACGTTGCGACCCAAATGATGAATCGCCTTTTCCGGTGCGAGTCTCAATCCCACAATCGGGCCCTCTGTTCGGCCGAGGAGTCGACGTTGATGCAGGATCCTGCATCCCGGTATGTTGCCCCCGTCTTTAAGGCTAGGTAGCTTCCGGCCCGGGGCATATCGTCGGACGGCCGCCGCTGCCTACGTGTCGGCGCAATGGAGTGGATGACTCGATATGCTGGATCACATTGAGGTCTCTGGGTACAAAAGCATCGCGCAGTCGTCGCTCTCGCTCGGACGCGAGGTGGTGATCGTCGGGCCCAATGGCGTCGGGAAAAGCAACCTTCTCGATGCCATCCATTTCGCACGCGATGCCGTGCGAGATGGCCTCGACCACGCAATCACTAAACGGCACGGAATTCTAAGTATAAGGAGATGGTCTAAGACCCGACCCTTCAACATTAGTATCAAGCTTTCCTTCTCCAGAGGACGAAGCCGAGGTGAA
>JAQGKS010000026.1 GCA_028289965.1 Sphingomonas bacterium | reverse complement strand
CGGCGGAGCAGGCGCAGGCGGAGGCGGCGGGGCGATCGGCACGGCCGGCACCGCACCACCCGCCGCGACCACCCGTGCGGCGGCGACATAGGCCTTGATCCGGTCCGCGAGCGCGCGGGTGATGATGATATAGCCGTTCATCGACATGTGGATGCCGTCATTGGCGCGCATCAACCGCGGTTCGTGGAGCGTCGGATCGGGCAGATAGGCCGCATAGGCGCCGCTCGCGTCCGTCGTCATCGGGCGGACGTCGATGAACGGCACGCGCAGCGCCGCCATCCGCGCCGCATAGAAATGGTTCATCGCCGCAATGTCCGCATCGAAACCCTCCGCGCGCATTTTCGGCAGGCCCACCCAATAGACCATCGCGCCCTTGCCCCGCAGCAGCGCGACGAACGCGTCGATGCGCGTGCCGATCACGCGCTGCCACGCCGGGCTCATCAGCGGCGCGGCGCGGCCGTCGACATAGACGGCCTGCGTGTCGTTGGCGCCAAACGAGATCACCGCCACATCGACCGGCCCGTCGGCCGCCAGCTGCGCGCGGGTATGATCCTCGAGGTTGAGGCTGGCATAGCGGGTGAAGCCGGTCGATTGCTGGCTATGCTTGAGCACCCGGAACCGTTCGCGCGCGGGGAGCAGCCGGTACAAGGCGGTCCATACGCCGTCGCCGAAACTGTCGCCGAACACGCCGACGGTGACCGGACGGCCGGTCGCCACCGTCTCGAGCAGGGTCTGCTGGAACGGCAGGGCGCATTCGAAACCCGCGGCGGGCGCGGTGGCAGGAGCAGTGGACGCGGGGGGCGGCGCGCTCGGCGGCGGGGATTGCGTGGCGGGCTCGGCGGGCGGCGCGGCGGACGGGCGCTCTCCACCCGCGGCAAAGGCATAGCCGATCGCCGTGCCCGCAGCGATGCCCAGGAACAGGACGGCGGTGCGGTCGACGAACACCATCCCCTTGCTCATCGCACCACCACGCGCACACTCCCACCCGGACCGAACAGCCGCTTGTGGGGGTATCGCCGCGCTCCACGGGAGTGCGGCGGATCCGGCCGCGGGCGGGTCCGGGCGCCCTTAGCGCGCGCGTGTTCCCGCTGTCGAGCGGGCTACTCGGCAGGAGGAGCCAGAAGAAAGGCAGACGTCGCCGGCGCCCAAATGGCGGGTGCCATCCGCATCGGATCGGCGCCCCGCGCGGCGAGGGACAGGGGTCCCGGATCGCGCGCGAGGGCGAGGCAATCCGGGACCCCTGATGGTGGTGCGGGCGGTCGGGCTCGAACCGACACTCCTTGCGGAACCGGATTTTGAGTCCGGCGCGTCTACCAGTTTCACCACGCCCGCAGCGGCGCCGCGATGCCATAGCCGCAGGAGCTTCGTCCAGAGCCTATCTCGCCAGGCGGGCGATCAATGCGCCGTCCCGCCATCGACCGGCAGCGCGACGCCCACGGCTGTCCGCGCCCCGCGCCGGGAACAGCGCCGCGCGTTCTCGCCTAGTTGGTGGGCGGGCGGCGGCGATAGCTCAGCGCCTCGGCGACATGGATGCGGCCGACGCTCTCGCTTCCGGCGAGATCGGCGATGGTGCGGGATACGCGCAGCACGCGGTGGAAGCCGCGCGCGGACAGCCGCATCGCCTCCGCCGCCTGTGCCAGCAGCTTGCGGCCGGGATCGTCCGGGGTCGCCACCGCGTCGAGCAGGGCCCCGTCCGCCTCGGCATTGGTACGCGGCCCCTGCCCGTCATAGCGCGCGGTCTGGATCGCGCGGGCCGCCGCCACCCGCGCGGCGACCTCGGCGGAACCCTCGGCCGGCGGCGGCAAAACGAGATCGGCGGCACTCACCGCCGCGACATCCACGTGCAGATCGATCCGGTCGAGCAGCGGGCCGGATACCTTCGCCTGATAATCGGCCGCGCAGCGCGGTGCGCGGGCGCAGGCGAGCGAGGCATCGCCGAGATGGCCACAGCGGCACGGGTTCATCGCCGCGATCAGCTGGACCCGCGCCGGGAAGGTGACGTGCGCGTTGGCCCGCGCGACCGACACGGTCCCGGTCTCCAGCGGCTGGCGCAGCGAATCGAGCACCGGGCGGGAGAATTCGGGCAGCTCGTCGAGGAACAGCACGCCGAGATGGGCGAGGCTGACCTCTCCCGGGCGGACCTTCAATCCGCCACCGACCAGCGCCGCCATCGACGCGGAATGGTGCGGGCTGCGGAACGGCCGCGCGCGCACCAGCCGCCCCTCGCGCAACTCCCCCGCCACCGATGCGACCATCGACACTTCGAGCGCCTCGGCCGGGGTCAGATCGGGCAGGATGCCCGACAGGCAGGCGGCGAGGAGCGACTTGCCCGATCCGGGCGGCCCGCTCATCAACAGATTGTGCCCGCCCGCCGCGGCGATCTCGAGCGCGCGCTTGGCGGTCTCCTGCCCCTTCACCTGGGCGAGATCGGGGCCCGCGGCGCGCGGTTCGGCGATGCCGGGCACCGGCGGCGAGAGCTGCGCCCCGCCGCGGAAATGGTTGAGCAAGGCGAGCAGGTCGGGCGCGGCGACAATCTCGATCGTGCCGGCCCATGCCGCCTCGGAACCCTGCGCCACCGGGCAGACCAGCCCGAGCCCGCGCGACGAGGCGTGGATCGCGGCGAGCAGCACGCCCGGCGAGGGCGCGACCCGGCCGTCCAGCCCCAGTTCGCCGACCACGACATAGGCCGACAGCGTCTCGGCATCGACGACGCCCATCGCCCCGAGCAGGCCGAGCGCAATTGGCAGGTCGTAGTGCGAACCTTCCTTGGGCAGGTCGGCGGGCGAGAGGTTGACGGTGATCCGCTTGGGCGGAAGCGCCAGGCCGATCGCGGCGAGCGCCGCGCGCACCCGTTCGCGGCTTTCGCCGACAGCCTTGTCCGGCAGGCCGACGACGATGAACGCCGGCACGCCTGGAGCGACCTGCACCTGCACTTCGACGCCACGCGCCTCCAGCCCCAGGAACGCCACCGTCGAAACGTGCGCGACCATCCACCCCCCTTATGTTCGGCATCTTTACTGGCGCAGCTTGGCGCCCGTGTCGAGCGAGGCGCGCGTCAGCCGGTGCCCTGCGACTCGAACGGGATCCGCGCCGCGCCGGGCACGGTGGACGCCGGAATGAATGCAACGCAGGCCGCGCAGAGGATCGCGGACCTTGTACCCCACCGCGCCGCGGGCCACATTCGTGCGATGCGGCTGGCATCGTATTGGCGCGCGCTCGAGCGCAATCCGTCGTTTCGCTACGCGCTGTTCCTGCTCGGCTGCCTGCTGCTGATCCTGACCCCGTTCGTCGGCGTCGTGCCCGGCCCCGGTGGGGTGGTGGTGTTCGCCGCGGGCCTCGGCCTGGTGCTCAAGAATTCGCTTTGGGCCAAGCGCCGTTACGTCCTGTTCAAGCGGCGCTGGCCCAAGCCCGGCCATTGGTGCGACTGGGGCATGCGGCGGCAGAGCGCGCTGCGTCGCAAGGCGATCGAGCGGGAGCGCGACGCCGCAGCGGATTGACTTTGCCGGGCGGCTTGCCTATCCGCCAGCCGACATTCGGCCGCCGCTCGTTCGGTGGCCCTTTTCTATTTTGATCTAGAGGCATGAGCGATGAAGCGCACTTTTCAGCCGAGCAACCTGGTCCGCAAGCGCCGGCACGGCTTCCGTTCGCGCAGCGCGACTCCGGGCGGCCGCAAGGTGCTGGCAGCGCGGCGTGCGCGCGGCCGCATCAAGCTGTCGGCCTGACCGTCCTCAAGCGGCGCGCAGACTTCCTCGCCGCAAATTCGGGCGTTCGCGCGCCCATGCCCGGCTTCGTCCTGCTGATGCGCCCGCGCGGCGATGGATCGGCAGCGATGCGCGTGGGCTTCACCGTCACCAAGAAGATCGGCAATGCGGTGGTGCGCAACCGCATGAAGCGCCGCCTGCGCGCGCTCGCCCGCGAACTGCTCCCGGACAACGGGGTGCCGGGGGCCGATCATGTGCTGATCGGCCGCGCCGGCGGGATCGAACGCAGCTTCGACGATCTCCGCCGCGAATGCACCAAGGCGCTCGGCAAGGTCCGGCGCTAGAAGATGCTCGCGCGGCTGCTGATCCTGATCGCGCGCGGCTGGCAGCTCGGCCCTTCTGCCATCCTGCCGCCCACCTGCCGCTTCACGCCGTCCTGCTCGGCCTATGCGATCGATGCACTGGGGCGCTATGGAGCGCTCAAGGGCGGCTGGCTGGCCGCCCGGCGACTGATGCGCTGCCATCCCTGGGGCGGATCGGGATACGATCCGGTACCATGATACGAAGGACAAGACGTGGATAATTGGCGCAACATGGTACTGGCTGGCGTGCTGACGCTGGCCATCCTGATCGGCTGGCCGATGCTGACGCGCCGCTATTTCCCCGTCGCCAACCCCCAGTCGACCCAGATCGTCGACGGCAAGTCGGTCGCGATCCCCAATCCCGCCGCCGATCCGGCCGCCGACTCGCCGGTCGCGGCCCGCGATCGCGCGATCGTCCTGCGCGAATCGCCGCGGGTCCGCATCGAATCGCCGCGGGTCGCCGGTTCGATCAACCTCAAGGGCGCCCGGATCGACGATCTCCTCCTCACCACCCATCGCGAGACCATCGCCGCGAACTCCCCGCCGGTCCGCCTGCTCGCCCCGTCCGGCACGCCCAACGCCTATTTCGCCGGCTTCGGCTGGACCGGCGACGGCGCCGGCCTGCCCGGCGCCGACACGCTCTGGACGGCGAGCGGCAACCGGCTCACGCCGACCACGCCGGTGACCCTGAGCTGGGACAACGGCCAGGGCCAGATCTTCCGGATCCGGCTCGCCGTCGAC
>JAQGKS010000023.1 GCA_028289965.1 Sphingomonas bacterium | reverse complement strand
GCGCCGGGGGCGCGGCCCCGGGCAGGCCGTCCCGCGACGCGCGCTCGCGCGCTTCCTCGGGCGGCAGCGGCTGGCCGAAGATATAACCCTGGACGTGGCTGCACCCGATCGCGCGGATCAACTCCAGCTCCTCGCGCGTCTCCGCCCCCTCGGCGGTCGTCTCCATCTCGAGGCTGGTGGCCAGCGCGACGATCGCGCGGATGATCTCGGCGCTGCGGCTGCCCTGTACGGCGGCGCCGCGGACGAACGACTGATCGATCTTGATCTTATCGAACGGCGCCTTGCGCAGATAGCCGAGGCTCGAATAGCCCGTCCCGAAATCGTCGAGCGCGAAGCGGACGCCGATCGCCTTGAGCCGGGCGAACATCGCCTCCGTCGCCGCATCGTCGTTGAGGAACACGCCCTCGGTGATCTCCAGTTCCAGCCGGCTCGCTGCCAGGTTGGAATGCGCCAGCGCGCTGACGATCGTCGCGGGAAGCTGCGGGTTGGCGAAGTGGATCGGCGATATGTTCACCGCCACCTTGATATCGCCCGGCCAGCGGGCCGCCTCGGCGCAGGCGGTGCGGATCACCCAGGCGCCGATCTGCGGAATCAGCCCGATCTCCTCGGCGATCGGAATGAAGCTGGAGGGGGAGACCGGTCCCCGCACCGGATGGTTCCACCGCGCCAGCGCCTCGAACCCGACCACGCTTTCGGTCGTCGCATCGACGATCGGTTGGTAGAGCAAATGGAGCCCACCTTCGCCCAGCACCTTGCGTAGATCGAGTTCGAGCAGCCGCCGATCCTTGGCGTTGGCATGCATCTCCGCCTCGTAGAAGCGATGGACGCCCTTGCCGTCGGCCTTGGCGGCATAGAGCGCGAGATCGGCGTTGCGGACGAGCGCGTCGGCGGTCGCCCCGTCCTGCGGCGCGATCGCGATGCCGAGCGAGGCGCCGATCGAAACATGGACGGCGTCGATCATATAAGGGGCGGACAGCCGCTCGATCACCCGGCGCGCGATCGTGCTCAGCCGCGCCGGATCGCCGATGCCCGGGAGGACGACGTTGAATTCATCGCCGCCCAAACGGCCGACCCGCCCGGTCTCGCCGAGCAATTGCTGGAGCCGATCGGCCACCTCGCGCAATAAGGCGTCGCCCACCGGATGGCCGAGCGTGTCGTTGACCGACTTGAAGCGATCGAGATCGAGCAGGAACAGCCCGCATCGATCGCCCCTCGCGACACCCTCGCGCACCGCCGCTTCCAGCGTCTGGCGCATGACCACGCGATTGGGCAGGCCGGTGAGCGCGTCGAACCGCGCCAGCCGGTTGATCTCCGCTTCGGAGCGGCGCATCTCGGTCAGGTCCGATCCGCTGCCGCGGAAGCCGACGAAACGCCGCCGTTCGTCAAAGGCCGGTCGCCCGGAAAGCGACCACCAGCGCACTTCCTCGACCCGCGCGGCGCGCACGGCCACATCCGAAAAGGGGATCCGCGCCGACAGGTGGAAGCCGAGCGTGCGCTCGCCCTTGGGCGAATTGAGCTCGTCATCGCCGCCGTTCAGCACCAGATCGGTGAACGGGCGGCCAAGCAGGGTTTCCCCGGCCGCGGCCATCGCCTCGGCCAGTTCCGCCGTAAGGTAGGTTAGCCGCCCGCTTTCGTCGGTTTCCCAGAACCAACCGCGCCGACTCTCCTCAAAATCCGCCAGCAGCAGGCTCGCTTTGTGGCGGGCGGCATCAATCGCGGTACGGTGGCGATAGGCGACTCGCTGCCGCCGCAGCCCGAAGGTCACCACTGCGATCGGAAACATCGCCATCAGCGCGGTCGCCAGCGCGAGCGACGTCGTCGCGTGCAGCGCCAGCGCCGGCATCATGAACGCCGTCCAGCAGGCCAAGGCCGCGATCGGCACCGTCGCGAACACCAGGGTCGCCGTGATCGCCACGCCGACGCCGGCGGCGATCAGCACCAACCGTGCCTCGCCGGACACCGGCATCTGATAGGCCAGGAGCATCGCGCCGGAGATCGCACCGACCAGCAGCGCATAGATCGTGATCGCGGGCGACAGCAGCGCGGCGCCGGCCCTCTCCGCCGCGGGCAAGCGGACGAAAGCAGTAAAGGTCAGGTCGACCAGCACCGTCGCGCCGAGCAGGCCGACCCACCAGGCCAGCGCAACCGAGCTCGCAATCGGGCTGATCGCCCACAGGATAGCCAAACCGGCAACGATACGCGCGCCGAGCAGCCACGGCGCCGCCGCAACCGTCGCGCGCAGCGCCTGATCGATAGCATGGTCGCCGGCGTCGGCCTCGTCGGGCGCAAGCCCGAGCAGCGATCGCCAGGGCGCAGAAGCGCCAGGCCCCGAACCGGATCTTCGTTGCCGCCGCATCTTCCCCCCTGCCACATGGCGAGGCGGGTATGACGGCAAGTGCTTAAGCTTCGCTAACCGGAGCGGCGATTATCGGCGCGCTTCCGCAGGGTCGATGCCGCGTTCGGTCAGCTTCTTGCGCAAGGTGTTGCGGTTGATCCCGAGCAGCCGTGCGGCGCGAAGCTGGTTGCCCTGCGCCGCCGCCATGCTGAGCTGAAGCAGCGGGCGTTCGACCTCGTCGAGGACGCGGTCGAACAATCCGTCGGGGGGCAGGTCGCTCCCGAACAAGGCGAAGTAGCGCCCGAGGTGGAGTTCGATCGCCTCCGCCAGGCTGCCCGACGGGACGATCGCGGCGCCGCCATTATCGGCGCTGGATACATGCAGCTGCTGCTCCACCACCGTCGCGGTGATCACGTCCTCGCGGCTGAGCGCGGCAAGCCGGCGCATCAGATTTTCCAGCTCGCGGACGTTGCCGGGCCAGCCATGCCGGCCGAGCCGCTCGATCGCATCGACCGCGAGGAGCTTGCGCGGCAGTCCCTCGGCGGCGGCGCGATCGAGGAAATGGCGGGCAAGCTCGCCAATATCCTCGGGCCGCAGCCGCAGCGCCGGCAACCGGATCGGCACGACGTTGAGCCGATAATAGAGATCCTCGCGGAACATGTTGTCGGCAATCAGCCGCGGCAGATCCTTGTGCGTGGCGGCGATGATCCGCACGTCGGCGCGGATCGATCGCGCGCTGCCGACCGGGTTGAACTCGCCCGACTGGAGCACGCGCAGCAGCCGGGTCTGCGCCTCGAACGGCATGTCGCCAATCTCGTCGAGGAACAAGGTGCCGCCCTGCGCCTGTTCGAACCGCCCGGTGGTGCGCGCCTGCGCGCCCGTAAAGGCGCCCCGCTCATGCCCGAACAGCTCGGACTCGATCAATTCGCGCGGGATCGCCGCCATGTTGATCGCAACGAACGGGCGTTTCGCGCGCGGCCCGAGATCATGGACGGCGCGCGCGACCAGTTCCTTGCCGGTTCCCGATTCGCCGAGGATCAGCACGGTCAGGTCGGTCCCCACCACCCGCGCGATCGTGCGATAGACCTCCTGCATGGGCGGCGATCGGCCGATCAGCGGCAGCTCGTCGACCGGATCGTCCGCGCCCTCATCGGGCGCGGCGATGCCGCCAGCGACCAAGGCCGCGGCGACGGCGCGGGTCAGCTCGCCCAGGTCGAACGGCTTGGGGAGATATTCGAACGCCCCCTGCTCGGTGGCCCGCACCGCGGTCGCCAGCGTGTTCTGCGCCGACAGCACGATCACCGGCATGCGCGGATAAGCGGCGATCATCTCCGGGACGATATCGAGGCCGTTGCCGTCCGGCAGGACGACGTCGGTGACGAGGACGTGCGGCGCGAAGCTGACGATCGCGCGGCGCTGCTCGGCGATCGAGGCGGCGGTTTCCACCGCATAGCCTTCGCGGCGCAGCGCCTCGCGCACCACGGTACGGATCGCGGCGTCATCGTCCACCACCAGGATACGGCTGCCGGTCATAGCGGCACCGCCACGCCGGCCCCGGCACGCGGCAGCATCAGGCGGAACACGGTTCGCGGCGGATCGCCTTCGCGGGCATATTCGATGATCCCGCCGAGATCGGCGACCAGCTTGTCGACCAATGCAAGGCCGAGGCCGGTCCCGGTCCGCTTCGAGGTGACGAACGGATCGAACAGGTGCGAGGCAAGCTCGTCGGGGGCGCCGGGGCCCTCGTCGATCACGCAGATCTCGATCGGCAAGGGCTGCCGCCCGTCGCTTCCCCGCACATGGACCGACACGCCGTGTCGATAGGCGGTGGTCAGCGTGATCGCCCCGCCCTCGCGTCCCTCCATCGCCTCGGCTGCGTTCTTGAGCAAATTGAGCAGCACCTGAATCAGCGCGTCGCGGTGGCCGATCACGGCGGGCAGCGACGGATCATAAATCTCGCGCAGCACGAATTCGCGCGCGAAGCCCTGCGCGGCGACCTCCCGCACATGGCCGAGGATGGCGTGGATGTTCTGCGGCGCGAGCGTGAGCGGCCGGGTGTCGGTAAACCCCTCCATCCGGTCGATCAGCGCGGCGACGCGGTCGACCTCGTCGCGGATCAAGCGGGTCAGATCGCGCGAGGCATCGTCGCACGAGGATTCGAGCAGCTGGGCGGCGCCGCGAATCCCCGACAGCGGGTTCTTGATCTCATGCGCCAGCATCGCCGCGGCACCGGCTGCGGTCAGCGCCCCGCCCTCCCGCCCGGGCCGGCGCGAGACGATGTGATCGGGCGCCGGCCCGTGGATGCTCACCACGCGCCAGCCGGGTCGATCGGGCAGCGGCGCGGCGGCGATGTCGGCGCGGCGCATCCGGCGATCGGGCATCGGCAGTTCGACGTCATAAGCGGCGAAGGGGGCGTCGTTCGGCACCGCCGCGATCGACCCGCCGATCACGGCCTCCGCGGGCGTACCGACCAGCGCCGCGCTGCTCAGGTTGAGGAAGGTTTCGGCCGCGAAATTGGCCTCGGCGATCACGCCGTCGGGATCGATCACCAGCACCGGCGTGGGCAGCACCGCGACAAGCTCCGCCGGCGTCGGCGAGCCCGGAGCCCGCGTCTGCGCACGGCGGCCGAAACGGATCAGGCTGCTGCCCGGTAGAGCCACGGCGTGTAGAACTCCTCGAGCATGGCGAGCACCCTGTCGGCGCTCGGCTCCTGGTTGACGCGATTGCGGAAATCCGCCGATCCGGACAGGCCCTTGGTGTACCAGCCGATATGCTTGCGGGCCATGTTGACCCCGGTAAACTCGCCATAATGATCGAGCATCATTCGGTAATGCTCGATGATCATTGCATATTGTTCGGCGATCGAAGGATCGGCCACCCGTTCGCCCCGCGCGAACCAGCGCATCACCTGTCCGAGCAGCCAGGGACGGCCATAGGCGCCCCGCCCGATCATCACGCCGTCCGCACCGGACAGCTCGAGCGCCGTCTGCGCATCCTCGATCGAACAGATGTCGCCATTGACGATCACCGGCACCGATACCGCCTGCTTCACCCGGGCGACGAACGCCCAGTCGGCATTGCCCTTGTACATCTGGTTGCGGGTGCGGCCGTGGACGGCGATCATCCGCGCGCCGAGGTCTTCGGCGATGCGGGCAAGCTCGGGCGCGTTGAGGCTGTCATGGTCCCACCCCATGCGCATCTTCAGCGTGACCGGGACTGTCACCGCCTTGACCACGGCATCGACCAAAGCGGCCGCGCTCGGCAGGTCGCGCATCAGCGCCGAGCCGGCGTCACCGTTGGTGACCTTGCGCACCGGACAGCCCATGTTGATGTCGATGATCGCCGCGCCGCGATCCTCGGCCAGCTTCGCCGCCTCGCCCATGTCATAGGGGGTGCAGCCGACGAGCTGCATCGAGACCGGCTCCTCGACCGGGTGCCACGCGGCCTTCTGGAGCGACTGGCGGGTCTCGCGGATCGCGGCCTGGCTGGCGACCATCTCGGTCACGTTCAGGCCCGAGCCGTAGCGGCGGACCATCCGCCGGAACGGCATGTCGGTAACGCCCGTCATCGGCGCCAGGATCACGGGATCGTCGATCCGCACGGGACCGATCTGGATCGGTTTGAGAGGGGACATGGCGCTCACACTGCCTAAATTTTCAGCAGCGAGCCCTATCCGCAATCCCGCTGGCGGGCAAGCACGCGCTCCGCTAAGCGCCCCTCCGATGCAGCGCACGCCGACCATCGTCGCCCTGATCGTCGCCGCCGGAAAGGGCGAGCGCGCGGGCGGCGGCGTGCCGAAACAATATCAGCCGATCGGCGGCAAGACGGTGCTGGCCCACGCGATCGACGCGCTGGCCGGACACCCGATGATCACCGCGATCCAGGTGATCATCGGTGAAGGCCAGGATGCGTTTTATCGCGAGGCGATCGGCGCGCGGGTGCTCCCGGCGCCGCTTATCGGCGGCGCGACGCGGCGCGAGAGCGTGCGGCGCGGGCTGGAGGCGCTCGAAGTACCAAACCCCGATCTGGTCCTGATCCACGACGCCGCGCGCCCATTCTGTCCGGGCCCGGTGATCGATCGGCTGGTCGGCGCCCTGCAATCCAGTGCGGGTGCGGTGCCGATCCTGCCGGTCGTCGACAGTCTGGCCCAGGCCGGCGCGAGGCTCGGCGATCCGGTCGATCGCGACGCCCTGGTGCGGGTGCAGACCCCGCAGGGCTTCCGCCTCGCCGAGATCCTGGCCGCCCACCGGGCGTGGCCGGACGATCGCGCGGCGACCGACGACGCCCAGATCGCCCGCGCGGCGGGCGTGGACGTCGCCACCATCCCCGGCGATCCCCGGCTCGACAAGTTGACCAACGCCGCCGATCTCGCCGCCGCCGAGGCGCGTCTGCGCGCACGCATGGTGTCGCGCACCGGCATGGGGTTCGATGTCCACGGCTTCGGCCCCGGCGCGAGCATCATGCTGGGCGGAGTCGCGGTGCCGCACGATCGCGGGCTGGTCGGCCACTCGGATGCCGACGTCGCGCTCCATGCGCTCACCGACGCCTTGCTCGGCGCGATCGCCGACGGCGACATCGGCAGCCACTTTCCGCCGAGCGATCCGCGCTGGAGGGGAGCGGATTCGGGCCGCTTCCTCGATCATGCGCGCAGCCTCGTCGTCGCCCGCGGCGGGCGGATCGATCATGTCGACCTGACGATCATCTGCGAGGCGCCCAAGGTCGGTCCCCACCGTGCCGCAATCCGCACGCGCATCGCCGCGCTGTTGCAGGTGCGAGAGGGGCAAGTTAGCATCAAGGCGACCACGACCGAGCAGCTTGGCTTCACCGGGCGGGGCGAAGGCATCGCTGCCCAGGCCGTCGCGACGATACGAGTGCCGGAGGACGAATGAAGCATTTGGCTCCCCTCCTCGCCTGCGCGCTGATGCTGCCCGCGGCAGCCTC
>JAQGKS010000136.1 GCA_028289965.1 Sphingomonas bacterium | reverse complement strand
CTTGGCTTCACCGGGCGGGGCGAAGGCATCGCTGCCCAGGCCGTCGCGACGATACGAGTGCCGGAGGACGAATGAAGCATTTGGCTCCCCTCCTCGCCTGCGCGCTGATGCTGCCCGCGGCAGCCTCGGCGGCGCAGCCTGCCGAGCCGGGCTTCTCCGCGCCGTCGCGGGTGGATGGCGCGCGGGCTGGTGACCGCCCGTGCCTCTCCGAACGGGAGATGCAGGCGGTGGTGACGTGGCTGGTGCCCGACGCGATCGATGGACTGGCGCGGAAGTGCCGGGGCCGGCTGACCGGCCGGGCCTTCCTCCCGGCGTCTGGGGCCGCGCTCGCCAATCGCTATCGCGAGGATGCCGGCGCCGCGGCGGACGAGGGGCGCCGGGCCCTGCGGCGGATCGCGGGCGACACTCCGCTTTCGCTGTTCGGCGACGATTTCACGAGCGCGCTGATCGTCGAGGGCGCGCTCGATCGGATCGACCCGGAGGATTGCGGGACGGCGGACCGGATGGTCGCCTTGCTCTCCCCGCTGCCGCTGTCGAGCCTCGGTGAAATAACCGCGCTGCTGGTTGCCTCCGGTCTCCGGAACAACCGCGGCAAACCTGCCCCGGTGCAGTTGTGCAAGGCGATGATCCAGTGACGCAGACGATCGATACCTGCCTGCCGCCCGAACTGGTCGAGGCGGCGGCCCGCGTGATCGAGGCCAATCGCATCGCCGGGCGCCGCATCAGCGTGGCCGAAAGCTGCACCGGCGGCCTCGTTACCGCCGCGCTGACCGACGTGCCCGGCGCCTCGGACGTGCTCGAAGCGGGCTTCGTCACGTATTCCAACGAGGCCAAGATCGATCTCCTCGGGATCAGCCAGGACGTGATCGAGACGTTCGGCGCCGTATCGATTGCGGTCGCCTGGGCGATGGCGCGCGGCGCGCTCGCCAAGAGCCGGGCGGACGTGGCGGTGGCGGTCACTGGCGTCGCCGGCCCCGGCGGTGGGACCGAGCGCAAGCCGGTCGGGACGGTCGTGTTCGCCCGCGCACGGCGCGACGGCAATCCGGATGAAGTGGCGGCGGACGTTCGCGAATTCGGCGATCTCGGCCGCGGCGGTATCCGGCTTCAGGCGGCGCTGTGCGCGCTCGAATGGCTGATGCCGGACGCGACCATTCCGTAAAGCACCGCTGCCCGCTCCTCGAACGCGCCGATCATCTTGCGCAGCGCGCGATCGAACATCTGCCCGGCAAGCGCCTCGAAGATCCGCGAGCGGAAGGCGAAGTCGACGCAGAAATCGACATACGTCCCCCCCTGCCCGTCCGACCGGAACGTCCAGTCGTTGCGCAGATGCTTGAGCGGGCCCTCGACATAATCGACCCGGATCGTGTTGGGCCGATCCTTGTGGACGCGCGAGGTGAACCGCTCCCGCAGCGCCTTGAACCCGACGACGAGGTCGGCGACCATCTCGGTATCGCTGTTCGATCGCACCCGCACCGCGACGACCCAGGGCAGGAACTCCTGGTAGCGCGGCACGTCGGCGACGAGGTCGAAGAGTTGCTCGGGCGTGTAGGGCAGATGGCGGGTCTCGGCGTGGCGCGGCATCAGCCAACCCGGCCCAGCTGCGCCTCACGCGCCGCGCGCAGCTTCGCGAAGTCATCCCCGGCATGATAGCTCGAGCGGGTCAGCGGGCTCGCCGCGACGAGCAGGAAGCCCTTGGCGCGGGCGATCGCGGCATAAGCCGAAAAGGTCGCCGGCGTGGTGAACTCGGCGACCTTGGCGTGGCGCGGGGTCGGCTGGAGATATTGGCCCATCGTCAGGAAATCGATCCCCGCCGAGCGCATGTCGTCCATCACCTGATGCACTTCGAGCCGCTCCTCGCCGAGGCCGGTCATCAGCCCGGACTTGGTGAAGATCGACGGATCGAGCCGCTTGACCGTCTCCAGCAATCGCAGCGACGCATAATAACGCGCGCCGGGCCGGATCGTCGGATAGAGCCGCGGCACCGTCTCCAGATTATGATTGTAGACGTCGGGCCGCGCCGCGACGATCGACGCGACCGCGGCATCCGCCTTGTTGCGGAAATCGGGGGTCAGTATCTCGATCGTGGTCGACGGCGTGGTGCGGCGAAGCGCCTCGATCACCTTGACGAATTGCGAGGCGCCGCCATCGGGCAAATCATCGCGGTCGACCGACGTCACGACGATATGCTCCAGCCCAAGCTCGGCGGCGGCGTCGGCCACATGCTGCGGCTCGGTCCGGTCGACGGCCTTGGGCATCCCCGTCTTGACGTTGCAGAAGGCGCAGGCGCGCGTGCAGGTATCGCCCAGGATCATCACCGTGGCGTGCTTCTTGGTCCAGCATTCGCCGATATTGGGGCACGCCGCTTCCTCGCACACGGTGGCAAGGTTGAGCCGGCGCATCAGCGCCTTGGTTTCGGCGAAGGCAGCGCCGACGGGGGCCTTGACGCGGATCCAGTCGGGCTTGCGCGCGCGAGGGGCCGATGGCTGGCTGAACGGTTCGGTCATGCCGGTGAGATAGCCATGCAGAGCCCCGGTTGCCAGTGTTTCGCAACGGACGGCGCACTATCCCTCCGGCGAACCGCTGGAACGGGACTCAAAGCGACATCGTTACCCTCCCACATTGACAGGTAGGAGAGACAGGATGCGGATGAAGTTTGTTGCCGCCGCCGCGGTGCTGGCGATCAGCACCACCGGCATGGCGCAGGTGCCCAACCCCAGCCCGACGCGCGAGCTGCCCCACGATCGCGGCTACGACAAGGATTCGCCCAAGCATGACGCGATCGACGCCCAGGAAGCGCCGGTCACGCGCGATCTGAACGCGACCTCGGCGCTCGGCGCCCAGGTCAAGACCGAGGCGACGACCGCCGACGAGGCGCAATATCAGGCGGATCTCGATGCCTACCGGGCCGACGTGCGCGCCAACGCCCGCGAGACGGCGCGCGACGAAAATCGCTATGCGCGGCAGCAGCGGGCCTATGCGGATGCGATGGCGGTCTGGCGCGGCCAGGTGGCGGCGTGCGATCGCGGCAAGCTGAGCGCCTGCAAGCTGCCCACGCCCAACCCGCGCGACTTTTACTGATCGGGCGCGCCGTCCGCGATCCGGCCTAGACGGGCGAGGATCGCCGCCGCGTCTCCGGCGAGATCGATCTGCTTGAAGCGGGCGGTCTCGCCGGAGCGGATCGTCACGTCGCGTCGACGCAGGCCGAGCGCATCGGCCAGACACCCGATCAACGCGGCGTTGGCGGCGCCGTCGACCGGCGGCGCGGCCAGCCGGATGTGCAGCACGCTGCGGCCATCCTCGCCCGCCCCCCCGCCGGCGAACCCGCTCCGCCGCGCGCGGGGCGTCAGCCGCACCGATAGTCGGACGCCGCGGGGCTGGACGCG
>JAQGKS010000133.1 GCA_028289965.1 Sphingomonas bacterium | reverse complement strand
GCACGGCACGATGGTATTGCCCGGGCGCGCTGCCATATGGAGCGACTTGCTTGTTCATGGGATTATCTTTCCGACATGGCCGAAACCCCTATCGCGATCCGTGCGCGCAATGTCACCCTCGCGCTCGGCCGGGGCACCGCGCGGGTCGACATATTGAAGGGCATCGACCTCGATGTGGCGGAAGGGGAGACGGTCGCGCTGCTCGGCGCGTCGGGCTCGGGCAAATCGTCGCTGATGGCGGTGCTGTCGGGCCTCGAACGCGCCAGCGGGGGCGAGATCAAGGTCGGCGGGGCAGATTTCGGCGCGCTTTCGGAGGATGCGCTGGCGCTCGCGCGGCGGGGGCGGATCGGCATCGTCCTCCAGGCCTTCCACCTCCTGCCGACGATGACCGCGCTCGAGAATGTCGCCGTCCCGCTTGAGCTTTCGGGCGTCGCCGACGCCTTTGCGCGTGCCGCGGCGGAGCTGGAGGCGGTCGGGCTCGGCCATCGGCTCGGCCATTATCCGGCCCAGCTTTCCGGCGGGGAGCAGCAACGCGCGGCGATCGCCCGCGCCACGGCGCCAGCCCCGGCGATCCTGTTCGCCGACGAACCGACCGGCAATCTCGATGCGGCGACGGGAGCGACCGTGCTCGACATGCTGTTTGCGCGGCAGCGGATCAACGGCGCGACGTTGTTGATGATCACCCACGATGCCGCATTGGCCGAACGCTGCGGCCGGGTGCTGGAGATGCGCGACGGCTGCATCGTCGCCGACCGGCGGACGGCGTGAGCCTCGCCTTCCGGCTCGCGCTGCGCGATCTGCGCGGCGGCTTTCGCGGGCTGCGCCTGCTTGCCTTGTGCCTGTTCCTGGGCGTCGCGGCGATCGCCGGGGTCGGCAGCCTGTCGGCGGCGATCGTCGGCGAGCTGGCCGATCGCGGCAGCGTGATCCTCGGCGGCGACCTGTCCGTTTCGCTGTCGCAGCGTCAGGCCGATCCGGCCGAACGCCGGGCGATCACCCGGCTCGGCCGCGTGTCGGAAAGCGCATCGATGCGGGCGATGGCGGCGCGCATCGATGGCGCGGAGGCGGTGCTCGCCGAGCTCAAGGCGGTCGACGACGCCTATCCGCTATATGGCAGCCTGACCGTGTCGCCCGGGGCGATCGCCGCCCGGCCGGGGCCTGGACGCGTGCTGATCGCCCCCGCGCTGGCCGATCGGCTGCGCGTCCGCGTCGGCGATCTGATCCGCATCGGTGAGGCATCGCTGATCGTTGCCGGGCTGATCCTGGACGAGCCGGACAAGGTCGGCGAAGGCTTCACCCTCGGGCCGACGGCAATGGTCGACATGGCCGGCCTGGCATCGACCCGGCTGATCCAGCCGGGCAGCCTGTATAATTGGCGCTACCGGATCGCGCTGCCGCCCGGCACCGACGTCGCGGCGACGGCCGAGCGGCTGCGTACCGCCCATCCGGAAGCCGGCTGGCGGATCCGCGACAGCAGCGACGGGGCACCCGGCGTGCGCCGCTTCGTCGAGCGGATCGGCCAGTTCCTCACCTTGGTCGGGCTCACCGCCTTGCTGATCGCCGGGATCGGAGTCGGCAACGGGGTCAGCGCCTATCTCGAGGGCAAGCGCGCCTCGATCGCCACCTTGAAGACGCTTGGTGCGCCCGCGCCGCTGATCTTCCGCATCTATCTGATCGAGATCGGGCTGGTCGCAATCGGCGCGGTGATCGCCGCGCTGCTGGTGGGGGCGTTCGTCCCGTGGTTGGTCGGGCGGATTGCGGCGGGGGCCCTGCCGGTTCCGCCGCAAATCGGCGTCTACCCGGTCCCGCTGCTGCTCGCGGCGGCCTATGGGCTGCTGGTGGCGCTCGCCTTCGCCTTGCTGCCGCTGGCGCGCGCCCGCGCGGTGAGTGCGGCATCCTTGTTTCGCGGCGCGATCGAGGCACGAACGCGGCCCGGCCTGCCGGTGATTGCCGCCGTCGTCGGAGCCTTGCTGATCGCCGCGATCCTTGCCGTCGGCAGCGCGCGCGAGCCGCTGTTTGCCGCGGGCTTCCTTGCCGCGGCGGGCGGGCTGATCGCTTTGCTCGCGGCGCTCGGCCTTGGCCTGCGCGTGCTTGCGTCCCGGCTTCCCCGGCCGCGCCAGCCGCTGCTGCGCCTCGCGCTCGCCCGGCTGCATGCGCCCGCGACGCAGATCGACCGGCTGGTGATCGCGCTCGGCCTTGGGCTTAGCCTGTTCGCGACGCTCGCCGTGATCCAGACCAACCTGGCCGGGCAGATCCGCAACAGCGTGCCGGCACGCGCGCCCAATTTCTTCCTGCTCGACATCCCCTCGGCGGAGATCGACCGGTTCCGTGCGATCGTCGCGCAAACCGCGCCCGGCGCGACCCTGGTCACGGTGCCGTCGCTGCGCGGACCGGTGGTGGCGCTCAACGGCCGCCGCGTCGCGGAGATGCGCAACATCCCCGAAGGCGCGTGGATCCTGCGCGGGGATCGTGGGCTGACCTTTGCGGACAGTTTGCCCGAGGGCAACCGGCTCACCGCCGGGCAGTGGTGGCCACCGGGCTATGCCGGGCCGCCGCTCGTCTCGATGGATGCCGAGGCGGGCAAGCTGCTCGGCCTCAAGATCGGCGACAGCATCACCGTCTCCGCTTTGGGCGTGGAACTGCCCGCCCGGATCGCGTCGTTCCGCGAGATCAACTGGGACAGCCTGGGGTTCAACTTCGTCCTGATCTTCTCGCCCCATGCCTTCGATGGCGCGCCGTTCAACTTCATGGCGACGCTGTCGCTGCCGCCGGCGCGGGAAGCGGCGGTCAACCGCGCGGTCACCGGCGCATTCCCTTCGGTCAGCCTGATCCGCGTCGGCGACGTCATCGCCACGGTCGGCGGGCTGCTCGGCCAGCTGGCGTCTGCGGTCGCGGCCGCGTCGTCGGTCGCGATCGCCGCCGGGGTCGCGGTGCTCGTCGGCACGATCGCTGCGGCACGGCGGGCGCGGGTTTATGATGCGGTGCTGCTCAAGCTGCTCGGTGCGACGCGCGGCCAGATCCTGCTCCTCCAGGCGATCGAATATGCCCTGCTCGGCTTGCTCGTGTCGTTGATCGCGCTGGCGGTCGGCGCGGGAGCGGGCTGGTACGTCGTCACACGCGTCCTGCAGCTCGAATGGGCGCCGGACTGGGGGATCGTCGCGATGACCTTGGCCGGCGGCGCGCTGCTGACCTTCACGATTGGGCTGCTCGGCTCGCTGCCGGTGCTGGCGGCGCGGCCGGCGCGAGCGCTGCGCGAGTTGTGATTGCCACCGCACTCTGTTCTCTGTACGTTCGCCTGCTGGCGAGGAAGGATTGCGCATGGCCCGGATGAACTATGTCGAACTGCCGGCGAGCGACACGCCGGGATCGAAGCGTTTCTACGAAGCGGCGTTCGGCTGGACGCTGAGCGACTTCGGTCCCGATTATGCCGCCACCACCACCGGCGATACCGACATTGGGCTGCAGGCCGATCCCGCCGAGAAGCCGGCCGCGCCCTTGCCGGTGATCGAGGTGGCCGATCTCGACACCGCGCTCGGCGCGGTCAAGGCGGCCGGCGGGGTGGTAGTGCGCCCGATCTTCGCCTTTCCCGGCGGGCGGCGATTCCATTTCCGGGACCCATCCGGCAACGAACTCGCGGCGATGCAGCCGGCCTGACCGGACCCCAAGACGGCTTTGCCGCGTTGGTCGCAGCGTGGTGGATGTCGGGCGAGATGTGCAAAACTGTGTTTTGAATGCAACGGTGTCGTGGTAGGCTCGCCACGATGAACGTGTCCAGCGGCCGTCGCCGCTCCCTTTCACCGCTCAGGCGGCGCCTGGCCGTGCTGGTCCGGCGGCAGCGCCTGATGCCGCTGGTGGAAATCGGCACGCTCGCGGCGGCGGTCGCTATCTTCGTCGGCAGCTATCTTATCGTCACCGGCAAGGGCTCGCCGACCCGGCTGCTGACCCCGCCGTTGGTGGCGCTGCTGCTCGTCGCCAACCTCGTCCCGGCAATGGCGCTCCTCGTTCTGCTCGCCCGGCGCATCGCCAAGGGACGGGCGGCGCGGTCGCCGATGGGGGGCAATGGGCGGCTCCACGTCCGGCTCGTCGCACTATTCTCGGTCATCGCCAGCGTGCCGACGCTGCTGGTGGTGATCTTCGCCTCGCTGCTGTTCCAATATGGCGTCGAATTCTGGTTCTCCGACCGCGCCCGAACCGTCCTCGAAAACGCCAACACGGTGGCGCAGGCCTATGTCGAGGAGAATAAGCAGCGCATCGTCGCCGACATCGTCTCGATGGGCGGGGACGTGAACGGCTATGCCACCTCCTTCGGCATGGATGAGCCCAAGTTCGCCGAAGGGCTCGCCTGGCAGGTCGCCGCGCGCAACCTGTCCGAAGCCGCGGTGATCATGATCGGCAAGGATGGCCAGCGGCGGCTGATCGCCGGCGCCAACCTCGATCGGCGGCCGCTGGAATTGCGCCTGCCCGAGGCGGCGATCGGGGTGCTGCGCGATGGCCGCGCCCGCGTCGTCACCGATGCCGGCGATCGTGTCGAAACCGTTGTCCGGCTCGATCCCGAGGCGGACGTCTATCTCTATGCCTCGCGCGACGTCGATCCGACGGTGCTTTCCTCGGTCGCCCGCGCGCGCAATGCGCT
>JAQGKS010000120.1 GCA_028289965.1 Sphingomonas bacterium | reverse complement strand
GCGGCGATCTCGATCGGCTCAAGGCCGCCGCGCGCCAGGCCGGGGTGACGATCGAGAAGCTGCTCGTGACGCACGGCCATATCGATCATTGCGGCAGCGCGGGTATCCTCGCGGCCGAACTGGGCGTTCCGATCGAGGGACCGCACGAAGCCGATCGCTTCTGGATCGAACGCCTCGGCAGCGATTCGCGCGGCTTCGGCATTCCCGGCACACCGTTCGAACCGGATCGCTGGCTGGTCGGGGGCGATCAGGTGACGGTCGGGGCGCTCGTCCTCGACGTGATCCACTGCCCCGGCCACACTCCGGGACATGTGGTGTTCCACCATGCGCCGTCGCGGCTCGCGCTGGTCGGCGACGTGCTGTTCGAGGGGTCGATCGGGCGCACCGATTTCCCGATGAGCAATCATGCCGATCTGATCGCGTCGATCACCGGCAGGCTGTGGCCGCTGGGCGCGGAGACCGCCTTCGTTCCGGGCCACGGCGCAATGTCCACCTTCGCGCGCGAGCGTGCGAGCAACCCGTTCGTCGGGGATCGTGTCGTCGGCCCGGCCGCCGCCAATCGCAGCGGCCCGGGCTGAGCTTATTCGGGCCGGACGCGCGCCTGCGGATAGGTGCCGAGCACGCGCACCGACTTGCTGTGGAAACGCAGCTCCTCCAGCGACCGCGCCAGCGTCGGATCGTCGGGATGGCCGACCACATCGCAAAAGAATTCGGTCGCGGCAAAAGTCGCGCCGCGCTGATAGCTTTCCAGCTTGGTCATGTTGACGCCGTTGGTGGCGAAGCCGCCGAGCGCCTTGTAGAGCGCGGCGGGCACGTTCTTCACCTCGAAGATGAACGTGGTCATGAACGGTCCCGGCCCGCTGGCCGGCGCGCCGGCACGGGCGAGCACGACGAATCGGGTGGTGTTGTCGGCGGAATCCTCGAGCTGTTCGCCCCGCACCTCCAGGCCGTAAAGCTCGGCCGCCAGGCGCGGCGCAATCGCCCCGACATGCGGCTGGCCGGCCTCGGCGACCGCGGCCGCCGCGCCGGCGGTGTCGGCGTGGGCGACCGGGCGGATCCTGCGTTCGCGCAGCCAGTGGCGGCACTGGCCCAGCGCCTGCGGGTGGCTCATCGCCTCGACGATCGCCGTTTCCCGGTCGAGCCCGAGCAGACAGTAGCGGATCGGCAGGAAATGCTCGCCGATGATCACCAGGCCCGATTCGGGGAGCAGGAAGTGGATGTCCGCAACGCGGCCGTGCAGCGAGTTTTCGATCGGGATCATCGCGCAGCCGGCGCGGCCATCGGCCACCGCCTCGAGCGCTTCCTCGAAGCTGTAGCAGGGCAGCGGGAAGCTGCCCGGAAACGCCTCGTCCACCGCGATATGCGAGTTGCAGCCGGGCGCGCCCTGGAAGGCGACCGCCCGATCGGGGGACTGCGCGGCAGCGGCAATCATGGCGGCAACGCGGGCACGCGCGGGAGCGGGATAGCTTTCCATGTGGGCCGGGGGCTTAGTCGTGGCGTCGAAGCGCGGCAAGCGCGCTTGCGGTCGGCGGATAGCGAATCTAAAGGAAGCCCGCTCTTGCGCTGCAGCAGCGCGACCCCAGGAGGATTCGAGTGGACGATCGGGCGAACACTATTGCCGGATGGGCGCTGGCAGGCGGCATCGCCGCCTTGGGCCTGTCGATCGTCAGCGGGGAATATTTCCACGCCGAACGGCCCGAAAAGATGGGCTATGTCGTGGAGGGCGTGGAGGAAGAAGGCGCCGAAGGCGGCGGGGCCCCGGCCCAGCCGATCGAATTCTACCTCGCCAGCGCCGATCCGGCGCAGGGCGAGCAGGTGTTCAAGAAGTGCGCCGCCTGCCACAATGCCGACAAGGGGGGCGCCAACGCGCTTGGCCCCAACCTGTGGGGCGTCCTCGGCGAAGGCGTCGGCACCGGGCATGGCTTCCCCTTCACCGATGCGCTGAAGGGCAAGGGCGGCACCTGGAACTGGACCAACATGGACGCGTGGCTCGCCTCGCCGAAGAAGTTCGCGCCGGGCACCAAGATGACCTTCGCCGGGCTTTCCAAGCCGGAAGATCGCGCCAACGTGATCGCCTTCCTCAACCAGCATAGCGACGCGCCACTGCCGCTTCCGGCCGCCCCCGCGGCTGGTGCCGCTGCGGCTGAAGGCGACGAAACCAAGGGCGCCGACCAGAATGCGGCGGAAGCCGTCAGCGCCGGCGCGCAGAAGGCGGAGGATGAGCCCGTGCAGACCGAGGCGCAGGCCGCTGTCCAGCCCAAGGGCAACGTCGCCGGCGAGGGCGCACCCGCAACCTCCGGCACGTCGGCCCAGGAACGCAAATAATCCAGCCGATCGGGGCGCGGGCGCTGGACCGGCGGGGCTGGTCCGGCGCCGCGCGTCAACCGCTTCAATCGACTCGCATCGCCTCGGCGGCCAGCGACTCGGCCTCGATCAGCAGCGCGTCGTCCGCCATTCCGTGGGTGACCCGCTCGCGCCCGATCAGCGTCAGCACGGGCACCGCCAGCGGCGACACGCGGTCCAGCGTCACATGCACCATCGTGCCCACCGCGCGTTCGATCAGGCTGCCCAGGCGGCCAACGTCGGTCATCCGCGCCCGTGCATCCTCCCACGCCGCGCGCAGCAGCAGGTGGTCGGGCTCGTAACGCCGCAGCACATCGTAGATCAGGTCGGTCGAGAAGGTGACCTGCTTGCCGGTCTTGCGCTTGCCCGGATGCTGCCGCTCGACCAGCCCGCCGATCACCGCCACTTCGCGGAAAGCGCGCTTGAGCAGGTGCGACGCCTGCACCCAATCGACGAACTCATCCTCCAAAATGTCCGGGGAGAACAATGTCGCCGGGTCGGTCACCGGCTTGAGCGAGAAGGTGGCGAGCGCATAATCATTGGCAACGAAGCCGACCGGCATCAGCCCCTGCGTTTCCAGCCGCCGGGTGAGCAGCATGCCGAGCGACTGGTGCGCGTTCCATCCTTCGAAGCTGTACGCGACCATGTAATGCCGCCCCTCGCGCGGGAAGGTCTCGATCAGCAACTGTCCCGGCGCCGGCAGCACCGATCGCGCCTGCTGCGCCTCCAGCCATTCGCGCACGTCGGCGGGGAAGCGGCGCCATTCCTCCGGCTCGTGGAGGAACGCGCGGACGCGGTCCGCCAGGCTGGTCGATAGCGGCAGGCGCGCGCCGCCATAGGTCGGGATCCGCGCCGGCTTGCTGGTGGCGCGGACGATCAGATCCTCGGTATCCATCTTCTCCACCTCGAGGCTGAGGCCGGCGAAGAAGAAGGTGTCGCCATTGCGCAGCGTCGCGGCGAACGCCTCCTCGACGGTGCCCAGCCGGCGGCCGTTGCGGAAGCGGACGTTGAGCATCGTCGCCTCGACGATGATCCCGGCATTGAGCCGGTGCTGGCTGATGAAACGCGGATGGCTGACCCGCCACCATCCGTCGGCGTCCCGGGTCAGCCGCTTGAACCGATCATAGGCCTTGAGCGAATAGCCGCCCGATTCGATGAACGACAGCACCCGCGCGAACACATCGTCGGGCAGCGCCGCATAAGGCGCGGCGGTGCGCAGTTCGGCGAGCAGATCCGCCTCCCGGAACGGCCCCGCGCACGCCACCGCCATGATGTGCTGGGCGAGGACGTCGAGCGCGCCGGGCCGGAACAGGTCGGGATCGAGCTCGCCCGCGTCGACCGCGTCGAGCGCGGCGCGGGCCTCGAGATATTCAAACCGGTTGCCCGGCACGAGCACCGCCTCGGACGGCTCGTCGAGCCGGTGGTTGGCGCGGCCGATTCGCTGGAGCAGCCGCGAGGATCCCTTCGGCGCGCCCATCTGGATGACCAGATCGACATCGCCCCAGTCGACACCGAGGTCGAGGCTGGCGGTGGCGACGAGGGCGCGGAGCCGGCCATCGGCCATCGCCTGCTCGACCTTGCGGCGCGCCTCGCGGCTGAGCGATCCATGGTGGATGCCGATCGGCAGGCCGAGCGGGTTTTCCTTCCACAGATCCTGGAAGATCAGCTCGGCGAGACTGCGCGTGTTGCAGAATACCAGGGTGGTCCGGTGCGTCTCGATCTCGGCCATCACCTGCTTGGCCGCGTAGCGCCCGGAATGGCCGGACCACGGAATACGGCCTTCAGGCAGAAGGATCGAGATATTCGCCTCGGCGCCGGGATCGCCCTCGACCAGCGCGACCGAATCGATGTCGCCATCGGGGGAGAGCCAGCCGCGATAGGCATCCGCATCGGCAACGGTCGCCGACAAGGCGACTCGGCGCAGCGCCGGGCTCAGCGCCTGCAACCGCGACAGGCACAAAGCGAGCAGGTCGCCGCGCTTGGAGGTCGCGAAGGCGTGGACCTCGTCGATGACGATCGTCCGCAACCCGGCGAACAGGCCGATGCTGTCCGGGTAGGACAGCAGCAGGCTGAGCGATTCGGGCGTGGTCAGCAGGATTTGCGGCGGCCGGCTGCGCTGCCGCGCCTTGCGATCGCTCGGGGTGTCGCCGGTCCGAGTCTCGACCCGGATGTCGAGCGCCATCTCCTCAATCGGGCCGATCAAGTTGCGCTGGACGTCCACCGCCAACGCCTTCAGCGGCGAGACGTAGAGCGTATGGAGCCGCTCCGTCGGCGTTTCGATCAGCTCGGTGAGGCTGGCCATGAAACCGGCGAGCGTCTTGCCCGCGCCGGTCGGCGCGACGAGCAACGCGTGCTTGCCGGCACGTGCGGCGTCCAGCATCTCCAGCTGGTGCCGTCGTGGCGCCCAGCCGCGGCTGGAGAACCAGCCGGCCAGCGCAGGCGGAAGCGGATCAGACGTCGCGGCGCTCGGGGTTCTTGTCCTCGCGATCGGTGCGCTCATACAGTTCGTGGGTTGCCGCCTCGGTCCGGTCATTCTCCGCGCGGGTACGGCGGTTATGCAGCAGCGCCCAGAGCAGGACGGCGGCGAGCAGGATCGGACCGACCACCGTCAACAGGCCCCATAGGCTCGAACCATCCATGTCGCGCTCCTCTAAAAGCCTGATGCGTCACCGGTCCAACGAAGCAGCGGCGCGCATGATCCGCCGGGCTGTCGCGATGCCATGGACGTGCCGCTGCGGCTTACCCATATGGCATCGGCATGGCACGCCTCGGATCCTGGATAGAGCCCCATCCCGAGGGCATCTACGTGCCCGCGGCCGATGCGTGGATCGATCCCTCGCAGCCCAAGCCGCGTGCCCTCGTGACCCACGGCCATGCCGATCACGCCCGCGGCGGGCACGGCGCCGTGCTGGCGACGACCGAGACGCTGGCGATCATGGACTGCCGCTATGGCGCGCAGACCGGCCAGCCAGTCGCATATGGCGAGTCGATCCGGCTTGGCGAGGTCGAGGTCTCGTTCGTCCCCGCCGGCCACGTCCTCGGTTCGGCCCAGATCGTGCTCGAGCATCGCGGCGAGCGGATCGTCGTCTCGGGCGACTATAAGCGCCGCCCCGACCCCACCTGCCTGCCGTTCGAGCCGGTGCCGTGCGACATCTTCGTCACCGAGGCGACCTTCGGGCTGCCCGTGTTCCGCCACCCCGATACCGGCGCGGAGATGGACCGGCTGCTCGAGGCGCTCCACGCCAATCCGGATCGCTGCGTGCTGGTCGGCGCCTATGCGCTGGGCAAGGCGCAGCGGGTGATCATGGAGCTGCGCGGGCGCGGCCACGACGCCCCAATCTACATCCACGGCGCACTGCAGCGGCTGTGCGATCTCTATCGCGAGTTTGGGGTGGAACTGGGCACCTTGCTCCCCGCAACCGGCCTCAAGGCCGCCGAGCTCAAGGGCAGCATCGTCATCGCCCCGCCCTCCGCGCTCAACGATCGCTGGTCACGCCGGCTGCCCGATCCGATCACCGCAATGGCCTCGGGCTGGATGCGGATCCGCCAGCGCGCCCGGCAGAAGAATGTCGAGCTGCCGCTGGTAATCTCGGACCATGCCGACTGGGACGAGTTGACCGCGACCCTGATCGAGCTTGCCCCGTCGGAGGTATGGGTGACCCACGGCCGCGAGGACGCGCTGGTCCACTGGTGCATGACGCGGCAGATCAAGGCCCGTGCCCTCGACCTCGTCGGCTACGAGGACGAGGACGACTGAGCAGCCCGCCGGGTCAGTGGCCGCCGCTCAGCACCGGCTCCACCCCGGACCTGGCAAGTTGATCGTTGATCATCGCCAGCAGCCGATCGAGCCCGGCCTGATCCTTCGCCTCGGCCCGCGCGACCAGCACGTCCTGGGTGTTGGACGCGCGCAGCAGCCACCAGCCCTCGGGCGTGTTGACGCGTGCGCCATCGGTCTTGT
>JAQGKS010000082.1 GCA_028289965.1 Sphingomonas bacterium | reverse complement strand
AGGTGACCGACCAGGTCGTCTATCTGTCGGCGATGGAGGAGGCCAAGCACACGATCGCCCAGGCCAATGCCGAGCTCGACGGGGAGGGCCGCTTCACCGAGGATCTGGTCTCGTCGCGCCGCAACGGCGATTTCCTGATGGCACCCCGCGATCAGATCACGCTGATGGACGTCAGCCCCAAGCAGCTTGTGTCGGTCGCGGCCTCGCTGATCCCGTTCCTCGAGAATGACGACGCCAACCGCGCGTTGATGGGATCGAACATGCAGCGCCAGGCGGTTCCGCTGGTCCGCGCCGAGGCGCCGTTCGTCGGCACCGGCATGGAAGAAACCGTGGCGCGCGATTCGGGTGCCGCGATCGCCGCGCCGGAATCCCGCGCCACGGTCTCTTCCATGCCGGTGCCCACGAACGGAGCCTCGGCGCGCACCACCGGGACGGCCTGCCGCTGCATGTTCGAACCCATCAGCGCGCGGTTGGCGTCATCGTTTTCCAGGAACGGAATGAGCGATGCGGCAACCGACACGAGCTGCTTGGGGCTGACGTCCATCAGCGTCAGGATGTCGCGCGGCGCCATCAGGAATTCGCCGGCCTGACGGGCGGAGACGAGCTCCTCCATGAAGCGGCTTTCCTCATCGAGCTCGGCGTTGGCCTGCGCGATGGTGTGCTTGGCCTCCTCCATCGCCGACAGATAGACGACGTCCCGCGTCACCTTGCCGTCGATGATCCGCCGATACGGCGTCTCGATGAAGCCATACTTGTTGACCCGGCTGAACGAGGCCAGGCTGTTGATCAGACCGATGTTCGGGCCTTCCGGCGTTTCGATCGGGCAGATGCGGCCATAATGGGTCGGGTGAACGTCGCGGACTTCGAAGCCCGCCCGCTCCCGCGTCAGGCCGCCCGGCCCGAGCGCCGAAACGCGACGCTTGTGCGTCACTTCGGACAGCGGGTTGGTCTGATCCATGAACTGCGACAGCTGCGACGAACCGAAGAATTCGCGCACCGCGGCGACCGCTGGCTTGGCGTTGATCAGGTCGTTCGGCATTACCGTCGACACGTCGACCGACGACATCCGCTCCTTCACCGCCCGCTCCATGCGGAGCAGGCCGACACGATACTGGTTCTCGAGCAGCTCGCCGACCGAACGGACCCGGCGGTTGCCGAGATTGTCGATGTCGTCGATCTCGCCCTTGCCGTCCTTCAGCTCGACCAGCGTCTTGACGACCGAGAGGATGTCCTCGCCGCGCAGGGTGGTGACGGTATCCTCGACGTCGAGGTCGAGGCGCATGTTGAGCTTGACCCGGCCGACGGCCGAAAGGTCGTAGCGTTCCGGATCGAAGAACAGGCCGCCGAACAGCGATTCCGCGGTTTCCTTCGTCGGCGGCTCGCCCGGGCGCATCACCCGGTAGATCTCGGCAAGCGCGTGATCGCGCTCCTCGACCTTGTCGGCCTTCAGCGTGTTGCGGATCCACGGACCGGTCGAGACATGGTCGATGTCGAGCAGTTCGATCCGGTCGATGCCGGCGCCGTCGAGCTGTTCGAGATTCTCCGGCGTAACCTCGTCGCCGGCCTCGATGTAGATGCGGCCGGTCGACTCGTCGATCAGGTCGAACGCCGAATAGCGACCGAAGATCTCCTCGGTCGGGATCAGCAGCGTGACCAGGCCGTCCTTGGCCGCCTTGTTGGCGGCGCGCGGGCTGATCTTGGTGCCGGCGGGGAAGATCGCCTCGCCGGTCTCGGCGTTGACGACATCGAACGTCGGCTTCTGGCCGCGCCAATTCTCGACCACGTACGGCACCTGCCAGCCACCCTGGCCGCGGACATAGGTCGCGGTCTTGTAGAAGTGGCCGAGGATGTCCTCGGCGGTCATGCCGAGCGCGTAGAGCAACGTCGTCACCGGCAGCTTGCGCTTGCGATCGATGCGGACGTTGACGATGTCCTTGGCGTCGAATTCGAAATCGAGCCACGAGCCGCGATACGGAATGACGCGGGCGGCGAACAGATATTTGCCCGACGCATGGGTCTTGCCGCGATCATGATCGAACAGCACGCCCGGCGAACGGTGCATCTGGCTGACGATCACGCGCTCGGTGCCGTTGACGATGAACGTGCCGTTCCCCGTCATCAGCGGCATGTCGCCCATGTAGACGTCCTGCTCCTTGATATCGAGCACCGACCGGGCTTCTGTATCCGGGTCGACCTCGAACACGATCAGGCGCAAGGTCACGCGCATCGGCGCGGCGTAGGTCATGCCGCGCTGGCGGCACTCGTCGACGTCATATTTGGGGTCTTCGAGCTCGTAATTGACGAAGTCGAGCTCGGCGGTGCCGGCGAAATCGCGGATCGGAAAGACCGAGCGGAGCGTCTTCTCGAGTCCCGAGACATAGCCTTCCGCGGGCCGCGAGCGGAGGAACTGCTCATAGCTCTCGCGCTGCACCTCGATCAGGTTCGGCATCTGCACGACTTCGTGGATGTTGCCGAAGACCTTGCGGATGCGCTTCTTCGTCCCCGATCCGATGGTCTGGGGAGGGGCTGCCTGAGTTGCCATGAATTTCCTCGCGGTCCGTCAAAAAAGCGGCGTCTCGCAACGCCTCGAGGCCTTGGCGCGGCACGGTGCCACGCAAAAAAGTGCGGGTCGGGGCCATCCGATCCGCACTGCAGCACTTTGACTAACCGCCACTGCCCCCAATTCGTCGCGACCCGTGCGCAAGGCGGATCGTGTCCCGGAGGCAGCCCGGGCGGCCGGCCGCACGACAAGATGCGAGGCAGGCCAGTGATGTTGGATAGGGCTTATATAGGCCAGTTGCCGCATTTGGGAAGCCCCTGCGCGCAGTTCTTGTCGCCTCCACGAAAAAGGGGCGCCCCGTTGCCGGAGCGCCCCTTTCCCACTTCGTTCCCCGGACAGACCGGGAAAAGGAGCTTACTTGAGTTCGACAGTCGCGCCGGCGTCCTCGAGCTGCTTCTTGAGCTTCTCGGCTTCGTCCTTGCTGATGCCTTCCTTGATCGCCTTCGGGGCACCCTCGACCAGCGCCTTGGCTTCGGTCAGGCCGAGCGCGGTGATCGCACGGACTTCCTTGATGACGTTGATCTTCTTGCCACCGTCGCCGGTCAGGATGACGTCGAATTCGGTCTTCTCTTCGACCGCCGGAGCGGCAGCGCCGCCACCAGCCGGCGCAGCCGCAACCGCGGCAGCGGCGGAAACGCCCCACTTCTCTTCGAGCAGCTTGGCCAGGTCAGCGGCCTCGAGCACGGTCAGAGCGGAAAGGTCGTCGACGATCTTCTGCAGGTCAGCCATTGTAAATCTCCTCAGGCGGGGCAACGCGGCCCCATGTTCACGTCAGGGTAGGTAAAAGCTCAGGCCGCTTCTTTCTCGGCATGCGCCGAGAGAAGCCGGGCCAGCTGGGCGGCAGGCGCCTGGACGATCTGGACGACCTTGGTCGCGGGCGCCTGGATAAGGCCCACGATCTTGGCGCGCAGTTCATCAAGCGACGGCAGCTCGGCGAGCGCCTTCACGCCGGCCACGTCGAGGACGGTGTCGCCCATCGCGCCGCCAACGATTTCCAGCTTGTCGTTCGTCTTGGCGAAATCGACGATCACCTTGGCCGGGGCCACGGGATCGGCCGACGTGCTGAGACCCGTCGGGCCGACCAGCAGATCGCTGAGCGAGCCGTACGACGTGCCTTCGAGCGCGATGCGGCTGAGCTTGTTCTTCGATACCTTGTAGGTGGCACCGGCTTCACGCATCTTGTTCCTGAGCGCGGTGGACTGGGCCACGGTCAGGCCGAGATTGCGGGTGACGATCACCACGCTGGTCTCGGTAAAGGTGCGGTTCAGCGCGGAGACGACCTCAGACTTCTGAGCACGATCCATGCCTCACTCCATTACACTGCCTACCGGAAAAGCCGGCGGGCGCTGAGCCGCAGGGGCGCAAACGCGATCCTGCGGTTGTCCGTGATGGGGGAGGTTGCCTGGCATGGCGGGAAACCCCGCCGGCAGACCCGGATGCCCATCGCACGGGCGGATCCGGAAAAACGCTTCCCCGTCTATTGCGGGAGATTAAGGGCCGGAGCCCACCCGCAGTCTCGGACGGATTCTCCACCACCCGCGGACCGGGCAGGGGAGGGTTCCACCGCCCCGAAGGGCGGCGGGAATTGGTTCAGGCGGCGATCTCGGCGACGTCGACCTTGATCCCCGGGCCCATCGACGAGCTGACGGCGATCTTCTTGAGATACTTGCCCTTGGCGCCGGTCGGCTTGGCCTTGACGATGGCATCGACGAACGCATCGAAATTGGCGCGCAGATCTTCCGCGGTGAAGCTCGCCTTGCCGATGCCCGAATGGATGATCCCGGCCTTTTCGACGCGGAACTCGACCTGGCCGCCCTTGGCCGCTTCGACGGCCGCAGCGACGTTCATCGTCACGGTGCCGAGCTTCGGGTTGGGCATCAGGCCCTTCGGACCGAGGATCTTGCCGAGACGCCCGACCAGACCCATCATGTCCGGAGTCGCGATGCAGCGATCGAACTCGATCTTGCCGTTCTGGACGATCTCCAGCAGGTCCTCGGCGCCGACCACGTCGGCACCGGCGGCGAGGGCTTCCTCCGCCTTGGCGCCGCGGGCGAACACGGCGACGCGTACGGTCTTGCCGGTGCCCTTGGGCAGCGTGACGACGCCGCGGACCATCTGGTCGGCGTGGCGCGGATCGACGCCCAGGTTGAGCGCGATCTCGATCGTCTCGTCGAACTTGGCGGTGGCGTTGGTCTTGGCGATGCCGATCGCCTCATCGACAGCGTACAGCTTGACGGTGTCGACAGCCGTGGCGAGCGCCTTGGCCTTCTTGCTGAGCTTGGTCATCTATCAGCCCTCCACAACCTGGAGGCCCATCGCGCGTGCGGAGCCTTCAATCGTCTTCGTTGCCGACTCGATGTCGTTCGCGTTCAGGTCCTTCATCTTGGCCTGGGCGATGTCGGCGAGCTGCGCGCGGGTGATCGTTCCCGCGGAAACCTTGCCCGGCTCCTTGGAGCCCGACTTCAGGTTGGCGGCCTTCTTGATCAGGTAGCTGGCCGGCGGCGTCTTCGTCACGAACGAGAAGCTGCGATCGGCATAGACGGTGATCACGGTCGGCAGCGGCGTGCCGACGTCCTGGTCGCCCGTCGAGGCGTTGAACGCCTTGCAGAATTCCATGATGTTGACGCCGCGCTGGCCCAGCGCGGGGCCGATCGGCGGGCTCGGATTGGCCTTGCCGGCCGGCACCTGCAGCTTGATGTAACCGGTAATCTTCTTCGCCATCGTCTACTCCTATGGCTTAGCGGTGCATGCGGCAGCGCACTGCCTCCCGCGGTCGTATCCGGCTCGGCGCCGGAAGCTGGTTATTTGACGCGCTCGACCTGCTCGAACTCGAGCTCGACCGGGGTCGCGCGACCGAAGATCGACACCGAGACCTTGACCCGGCTGCGATCGAAATCGAGCTCCTCGACGACGCCGTTGAAGCTGGCGAACGGACCGTCGAGCACCTTGACCTGGTCGCCGATCTCGAAATCGACCTTGACCTTCTGCTTGGGCGCAGCGGCGGCGGCCTCGTCCTTGGTGTTGAGGATGCGGGCGGCCTCGGCCTCCGTGATCGGCTGCGGCTTGCCCGAGGAACCGAGGAAGCCCGTCACCTTCGGCGTGTTCTTCACCAGGTGATAGACGTCGTCGTTCATCTCGAGCTTCGCCAGCACATAGCCGGGGAAGAATTTGCGATCCGAGGTGATCTTCTTGCCGCGGCGGACCTCGGTGATCTTCTCGGTCGGGACCTCGACGGACTCGACCAGGCGATCGAGCCCCATGCGGGTCGCTTCCGCCATGATGGCGTCCCGGACCTTGTTCTCGAAGCCCGAATAAGCGTGGATGATGTACCAGCGCGACATGGATGCGATCCTAAAGCCTTAGCCCAGCGTCGAGAGCAACGCCTGCACGATGCGGCTGAACACGCTGTCGACGGCGAAGAAGAAGATGCCGAGGATCAAAGTCATCAGCACCACCATTACCCCGGTGGTGACCGTCTCGCGCCGGGTCGGCCAGGAGACCTTGTTGGTCTCGGCGCGAACCTGGCGGGCGAATTCGGGCACGGCGCGGATCATGTCCCCGACCTTGCCTGCGAAACCGCCTGATGAAACTGCCGCCACGTGGTAACCTCTATCTTCGCCGGCGCCTGTGCCGGCATCATGCGAAACAGGGCCAGCGGCCGCCATCCGGTTTTCGCCGGGGCCGCCCTGGCCATGTCGTTTTTCCCGAAACCTAGACCGCCACCATCCGTCAGATGATGGCAGGAGTGGGGGGACTCGAACCCACGGCCCTCGGTTTTGGAGACCGATGCTCTACCAACTGAGCTACACTCCTCCGGGCTCCGGAAGCCGGGCACATAGCCGTGCGGCCGGCCCAGCGCAAGAGCCCGGTTGGGCTCAGGCTGCCATCTCGTAGGGCTGGATCTCGCCCGAGAGATAGAGGTTGCGGGCCTTGGCGCGGCTGAGCTTGCCCGAGCTGGTGCGCGGCAGGGTGCGCGGCGGCACCAGCTCGACGACGCAGTTCATGCCGGTGATCGAACGCACCTTGTCGCGAATCTCGTCGCGCAGACGCGTGCGCTCGGCCGGATCCGAGGTTCGGCACTGGACCAGCACCGCCGGGGTCTCCTCGCCACCCGGCGTGGTGATCGCGAATGCGGCAATGTCGCCAGCCTTGAAGCCGGGCAGCTGCTCGACCGCCCACTCGATATCCTGCGGCCAGTGATTCTTGCCGTTGATGATGATCATGTCCTTCGCCCGGCCGACGATGTAGACATAGCCGTCCGACAGATAGCCCATGTCGCCGGTGTCGAGCCAGCCATCGAGCATGCACGCCGCGGTCGCTTCGGGATCGCGGAAATAGCCCTGCATGATCGACGGGCCCTTCGCCCAGACCTTGCCGATCGCGCGTTCGGGCAACGGCGTGCCGTCCTCCTCGCGGATCTCGACGGTCATGTCGCGCACCGGCTTGCCGCAGTTGACGATCGCGCGGAACCGCTGCGGCCGCCCGGCGCCGCCGGTGCTGGAGCCGGACAGCTGCGTTTCCTCGACCAGCTCGACGACGATGCCCTCGCCCGGCGGCATGATCGACACCGCCAGCGTCGCCTCGGCCAGGCCGTAGCTCGGCAGGAAGGCGGACGCCTTGAAGCCGGCGGCGGCGAACGCATCGACAAAGGATTGCATCACGTCGGGCCGGATCATGTCCGCCCCGTTGCCCGCGACGCGCCAGCGCGACAAATCGAACCGATCGGCGACCTTGGACTGGCTCGACATCCGCCGCGCGCAGATGTCGTAGCCGAAGGTCGGCGAGTAACTGAGCGTCGTGCCCTCGTTGCGGCTGATCATGTCCAGCCACGCCAGCGGGCGCCGGGCGAAATCCTCGGTCTTGAGATAGTCGGTCGAGACCTGGTTGGCGACCGGCGACAGGAAGCAGCCGACCAGCCCCATGTCATGATACCAGGGCAGCCACGAGATGCAGCGATCGCTGTCCTCCAGCGCCATGCCGTGGGAGTGGGCGGCAAGGTTGTTGAGCAGCGCATGGTGGGTCACCGCCACGCCGTGCGGAAAGCGGGTCGATCCGCTCGAATATTGGAGATAGGCGATGTCGCTGGTCCTGGCCTGCGGCAGCGGCACGGCGGGAGCGGGGCAGGCGAGGAAATCCTCCCACGCAATCCCCTCGACCTTGCGCGATGCGGCGGCGGCGCCGGCCATCTCGGCCAGTTCCGCCGGGAACAGCAAGAGCGCCGGATCCGAGCTGTCGAGCTGGACGGCAAGCTGGTCGATATAGCTGTCGCGGCCGCCGAATGAGGTCGGCAGCGGCAGCGGCACGGGCCACGCGCCGGCATAGACCGCGCCGAAGAACAAGGTCGCGAATTCGGCGCCGGTCTCCGCGATCAGGGCGATGCGGTCGCCCGGCTTGAGGCCGTGGGCGATCATCCGGTGGGCGCAGCCGATCGCATCGGCGCGCAGCTCGGCATAGGGATAGACCCGCGCGAGATTGCCGCGCGCATCGTGGAAGTTCAGCCCCCGCGCGCCACGCGCGGCGTAATCGAGCGCCTCGCCGAGCGTATCGAAATCCGAGAAGCGGCGCGGCAGATCGTCACGCGTGGCCGTACGCACGAGCGGCTGCGCATCCGCAGTGGCCTTCAACGCAACTACAACCTCTTCGAGCACCCTCGACAGCTCCTAACTTCCCGGCGACCAGTCCGGCGCACCCACGTGAAACCGTCCAATAAAGCCGGAAACAGCCGCACGGACGCTTCCTAAATCCAGCCCCACTGTGGCACAAACGTGGCGCGTGGCACGAGTGGGATCAGATCGCAACCGTCCGCCGCTCGATGCGGCGGGGGTAGAGCGGCTCGCGCTGGACTATGTCGCGCGCTACGCGACCACCCGCGCCAAGCTGCGCGACTATCTCAATCGCAAGCTCCGCGAGCGCGGCTGGGCCGGCGATTCGCCGCCCCCGATCGAGGCGATGATCGCGCGACTCGCAGAATTGGGCGCGGTCGACGACCGGGCGTTCGCCGCCTCGCGATCGGCATCGCTTGCCCGCCGCGGCTATGGTGCGCGGCGCGTCGGCGATGCGTTGCGCGCCGCCGGGATCGATGCCGACGATGCCGCCCCGGCGATCGAGCAGGCCGATGCAGCGGCGTGGCGGTCCGCCGAGGCTTTTGCCAAGCGACGCAGAATCGGTCCCTTTTCCACGGTGAGGGCCGATCCGGACCAGCGCCGGCGTGCCTTTGCGGCGATGCTGCGGGCCGGGCATTCGCCGGCGATCGCCCACGCTTTCACCGCGGCGGCACCGGGAGACGTACCACAGGGGGACAATGGAGACTCGCCGTAAACAACACTCGATTCGGCGCATGTTTATGCTAGATTAACGGCATCAGCAGGGGGTTGCGGCAGGATGAAGCTCGAGCAGCCGAATATGTCGATATGCGACGACCATTCGGACGTGCTGTCCCTGGGCGCCGGCGAGACGGAGCCGCTTGAGCGCGTCACCGGGCCGATCAAGTGGTTCGATGCGACGCGCGGCTTCGGCTTCATGATCGGCGACGATGCCGAGGGCGACGTGCTGGTGCATTTTTCGGTGCTGCGCGAACATGGCCGCCGCACCCTGCCGGAAGGGGCGCGGCTCGAATGCCTCGCCGTCCGCCGCGATCGCGGCCTCCAATGCCGCCGCGTGGTCAGCTTCGATCTCAGCACGGCGACCGGCCCCGATGCCGATCATGTCGCGCTGCGCGCGGCCGACCGGGTCGATCCGGCGGGGCTGATCGACGGCGCCGGCGAGTTCGAGGCGGTCACCGTCAAATGGTTCAACCGCCTCAAGGGCTATGGTTTCCTGGTGCGCGACGGCGATCCCCAGGATATATTCGTCCATATGGAAACCGTCCGCCGCGCCGGCATCGTTGAGCTCGTCGCCGATCAACGCCTGTCGGCGAGGATCGCCGGGGGCCGCAAGGGCCCGCTGGCCGTCGTCGTGGTGGCGCAGGAGTGACGCGGCGCGCCTTGCGGCTGGCCGCCGCGCTCGTCCTGCTTGCGGGGTGCCAGGCGCCGCCGCCCAGTTCCGCGCAAACGCTGCCCGGTGCGCAGCCGGCTGTCGCCGACCAGGCATCGTTGCGGCGCGTCCCGCTCACCATCGTGACGGCGCGCGGCACGCGGCGGTTTCAGGTCGAGCTTGCCGCCAGCAGCGAGGAACAGGCGCGCGGGCTGATGTTCCGCACAAACGTGCCGAAAGGGACGGGCATGCTGTTCCCGATGGCGCCCGCGCGGCCGGCGGCGTTCTGGATGAAGAACACGCTGATCCCGCTCGACATCATTTTCGTGCGGCCCGACGGCACCATCGCGCGCATTGCCGCGAACACCGCACCCGAAACGCTGGACCTGGTCGAATCGGGCGAGCCGGTCGTCGCGGTGCTGGAAATCGCCGGTGGCAGCGCCGCGCCGCTGGGAATCGCCGAGGGGAACCGCGTGCGCTGGCCGGGCGGGCCGACCGGTTGAGAATGGTTGCGCCGGCCCGAGTTTCGGCGCTAAGCGGCATTCCATGGGCGTTCTGAAAAGCATCTTCACCTGGTGGGACGGCGCGACGATCGGCACCGCGCTGTTCAGCCGCCGCAACGGCGTTCGCGTCGGCACGGATTCGTTCGGCAACACCTACTTCCGCGCGAAGAAGGGTGGCCGCCGCTGGGTCATGTACAGCGGATCGAACGATGCCAGCCGGATCGCGCCGGAATGGCATAGCTGGCTGCACCACACGATCGATTCGCTGCCCGACGAGGTGATGCCGCCGCCGCGCGAGTGGCAGAAGCCGCCGATCGCCAACCTCACCGGCACGGACAGCGCCTATCGTCCCGCCGGTGCGCTGGAGCGGGGCGGGCGACGCGCGGCCGCGACCGGCGACTATGAGGCCTGGAGCCCGAACTAGACCATGAAGAGCGTGTTCAAGGAAAGCGGCGCCGAAGCGTTGGTAGGTTTGCTGGTGGTGCTGTTCGCCGCCTGGTTCGTGCTGTTCGCATGGCAGCGCACCGGCGGCGGCGGGGTTGCCGCGGGCATGGTCCGCGTCAACGCGCTGTTCCCGAACGCGGTCGGCGTCAGCCCGGGCACCGACGTGCGCGTCGCCGGCGTCAAGGTCGGCTCGGTCGCCGGCCAGAAGCTCGATCCGCAAAGCTTCATGGTCGACATGACCCTCGCGCTCGATCCGAAGGTCAAGCTGCCGTCCGACAGCAGCGCCTCGATCACCTCGGAGGGGCTGCTCGGCGGCACCTATGTCTCGCTCACCCCCGGTGGGTCGGAGACGCCGCTGAAGAACGGGGACACGATCCTCGACACCCAGGGGTCGCTCGACATGATGGGGCTGATCGGACAGTTCATCAACAAGACCGGCAGCGGCGATAGCAGCGCGGCGAAAAGCGCAGGCGACGCGGCCGCGACGCCGCCGACGCCGTGAAACGCCCGGTCCTCGCGCTGGGCCTGACCGCGCTGGCCGGCGTGGCCGCGTGGCAGGGGGCGTTGGCGCTCCAGAACGAACAATCCACCCGACCTTCACGCGACGAAGCCCCGCCCGCGGCGCCGACCCGGCCGACGCCAGCGCCGGCCGCTCCTGCGACGACGCCCCAGGCCGCCGCCGCCGCCGGTGCGACGACGCCGATGGCCGAGCGGGTGGCGACGCTGGGCGTGCTCAACAAGCGCAACGGCCTGTGGCGCGATGTCCAGCTCAAGCCCGGACAGGGGGTGCGGCTGGGCGACCTGATCGTCCGGCTGCGCGCCTGCGAGGCGACCGCGCCGTGGGAGCCGGAGAAGCTGACCGGCGCCTTCGTCCAGGCCGACGTGCGCGGGCGCGACGAGCGGTGGCGGCGGATCTTCTCGGGCTGGCTCTACAAGGAAACGCCGTCGCTCAACGTCGTCGAGCACCCGATCTACGATGTCTGGCCCAAGAACTGCACGATGCGGCATCCCGATATGGGGCCGGACACCGTCTCCGTCGCAACGCCCGCGGCCGAAGGTGCGTCCGAGCGGTCGAGCGCGAAGAAATCGCCCGCGCCCAAGCCGCAGTCCGATCCGACCCCCAGCGCCCCATCCAGCAACGACACATAGGCGTCCCGGCCGATCTCGACCGCGCCGAGCGAGGCGAGGTGGGGCGTCAGGAACTGACAATCGAGCAGGCGGAAGCCGCCGACGCGCAGCCGCGCCACGAGATGCGCCAGCGCGATCTTCGATGCGTCGCGCGCCCGGCTGAACATGCTTTCGCCGAAGAATGCCGCGCCCAGCTTGACCCCGTATAGCCCGCCGACCAGCGCGCCATCCTGCCAGCATTCGACCGAATGGGCATGGCCGCGCGCGTGGAGCTCGGCATAGGCCGCTTCGATCTGGCCGTTGATCCAGGTGTCGGGGCGGTCGGCGGTCGCTTCGGCGCAGGCGGCGACGACGCCGGCGAAATCCCGGTCGGCGGTGACGGTCAAGCGATCGGAGCGCAACGTCTTGGCCAGCGAGCGGGACAGCCGAAAGCCATCGAGCGGCAGGATGCCCCGGCGCTTCGGCTCGACCCAGAAAATGTCGCGCGCCCGGCGGCTATCGGCCATCGGGAATACCCCGATCGAATAAGCGCGCAGCAGCAGATCGGGATCGAGCGGAGCCACGGCCGCAAGTTAATACAGGCGACGCCGGAATAGAAGTGCAACGGCGGCACGCGCGACCTTCGTCCCGCGCGACCGCCCGCGGATCAGAGGATCTCGCGCACCCGCTCCGGCGGGCGGCACAGGCGGACGCCCTTGTCGGTCTCGACCAGCGGCCGTTCGATCAGCGCCGGATCGGCTGCCATCGCCGCCAGCGTATCGTCCTGCCCGGCATCGGCGAGGGCCGCGGAGCCGGTCTCGCTCTTGCGCACCGCATCCTTGGGCTTCAGCCCGGCAAGGCCGATCAGCCGCGACAGCTCCGACAGGCTGGGCGGCTGCTTGAGATATTCGATCACCGTGACGTCGACGCCGGGCGCCTCGCGCAGGATCGCCAGCGTCTCGCGGGACTTCGAACAGCGCGGATTGTGCCAGATCGTCGCCTTCACGCTTCCTGGCCCTCGAGCCATTGTTCGAGCCACTTGATCGTATAGCTGCCCTGCTGGAACTCGGGATCGTCGAGCAAAGCCTGGTGGAGCGGGATGGTCGTCTTGACCCCCTCGATCACGAATTCCTCGAGCGCGCGGCGCAGCCGGCGAAGGCAGCCCTCGCGGCTGTTGCCGTAGACGATCAGCTTGGCGATCATGCTGTCGTAATAAGGCGGGATCCGGTAGCCCGCGTAAAGCCCGCTATCGACGCGGACGTGCATCCCGCCGGGGGCGTGGAAGCTGGTGACCTTGCCGGGCGAGGGCGCGAAGGTGCGCGGATCCTCGGCGTTGATGCGACACTCGATCGCATGGCCGCGGAACACCAATTGCTCCTGCGTCACCGACAGCGGCCGCACTTCCGCTATGCGGATCTGTTCGCGCACCAGATCGATCCAGGTGATCATCTCCGTCACCGGATGCTCCACCTGGAGGCGGGTGTTCATCTCGATGAAGTAGAAGTCGCCATTCTCGGACAGGAACTCGATCGTCCCGGCGCCGCGATAGCCCATGTCGGCCATCGCCCGGGCGACGATGCCGCCCATGTGCGCGCGCTGTTCGGCGGAGATGACCGGGGAGTGGGCCTCCTCCAGCACCTTCTGGTGCCGCCGCTGGAGCGAGCAGTCGCGCTCGCCGAGGTGGATCGCATTGCCCTTGCCGTCGCCAAACACCTGGAATTCGATATGGCGCGGGTCGCCCAGATATTTTTCCATGTAGACGGTGGCATCGCCGA
>JAQGKS010000063.1 GCA_028289965.1 Sphingomonas bacterium | reverse complement strand
GCGCCGGGACGCGGCGCGGCGCTCGAAATCGTGCCGGGAGCATTCTGGGCGACTTGCGCTCCAAGCGGTTGCTGCATCGTCAGTGTCGCAGTCGCGCCACCGGCGAGCAGAGCTGCGGTAATGGCATAGGCGTAACGCACGATGGGAAACCTCCTCAGAACTCGGCTCCGCGCGTCGAAACGCGCAGGCCGGCGAACGCTGGTAAAGGGCGGCTGAACCGAATTTGAACGGCCGCGGCCGTCATCGGCCACGTCCCCGGAACTCACGCAGATACTCATTGTCAGGCGACAGGATGATGCTCGACGCGCCCGGCGCATTCATCCCGTCGGTGCCGAAGGTCACGCGGTAGGACTGCATCGCCCGATAGAAGTCGTAGAAAACCGCGTCCTTGCCGAAGCTTTCGGCATAGACCTTGGCGGCGGCGGCATCGGCATCGGCGCGGATGATCTGGGCCTGCTTCGCGCCCTGTGCCCGGATCGTCAGCGCCTGCTGCTGGCGCGCCGTGCGCATCCGCTCGAACGCCGAATCGAGCGGGGTGCCGGCGGGCAGGTCGGCGCGCTTGATCCGCACGTCGACGATCTGGGCGCCATATTGGCGCGCAACCCGGTTCAGCCGATCCTGGATATTGTCCATCAGCTGGCCCCGTTCCGGGCTGAGCAGCGCGACGAACGGCCGGCGGCCAAGCTCGTTGCGCAGCGCCGATCCGAGGATCGGGCGCAGTGCCTCGCCCACCCGCCGCTCGCTGCCCGCGCTGATATACATCTGCAGCGGGTTGACGATGCGGTAGCGCGCATAGGCGTCCACCTCGAGGCGGAGCTGGTCGGTCGACAGGACCGACTGGCGCTCCATGTCGAAGTCCAGCACCCGCTTGTCGATCCACACGATCTGCTCGAGGAACGGAATGCGGGCGATGATCCCCGCGCCGGTGCGGCCGAATTCCTGATTGGGCTTGTAGCCGTTGATGATCCGGTCGGGCTTGCCCAGCCGCACGATCAACGCCTGCTTGGTTTCCGGAACGACCGAGAAGATGCTTGCCAAGGCGATCACCGCCGCGATGGCGAGGAACATCCAGGCCAGCGGATTGCGGCCGAGCCGCGCCATTATCGCGCTCACTTGGCCGCCGCCCCGCGCTGCATCTGCGGCAGCGGCAGATAGGGGGTCACGCCCTGCGTCTCGATGACGGTCTTGTCGGTCTTGGCCAGCACCTTCTCCATCGTCTCATAATACATGCGCTTGCGGGTCACCTCCGGGGCCAGGCGATACTGGGCATAGACGCGGTCGAATGCGGCCGCGTCACCCTCGGCGCGCTGGCCGAGCTGCTGGGCATAGGCCCGCGCCTCGTTGAGATAGGTCTGGGCAAGCTGCTGCGCTGCGGAAACTTCCTTGAACGCATCGTTCACCGCGGCGGGCGGATCGGCCTGCTTGATCGCGATACCCTGGACGACCACGCCGGCACGGTAGCCGTCGAGTATCTCCTGCATCCGCTGGGCCACCCGGCCCTCGATCTGGCTGCGCTGCGGACCGATCGCATCGTCGAGCGTCACGCGCGCAACCTCCGCCCGCATCGCGCTTTCCGCGACCTCGCGGATGGTGTCGTCGGGATCGGCCAGTTCGAACAGATACAGCTCCGGATCGCGCACGTTCCAGCGCACCGAATAGGCGAGGTCGATGATGTTCTGATCGCCGGTGAGCATCAGGTTCTGCGAGTTTTCCGAGGTCGATCCAATATCGATCACGCGGATATTTTCGACCTGGACCTTGCGCACCTGATCGATCGGCGCGGGCAGACTGATCGAAATGCCGGGGCGCAGCGTGCCGGCATAGCGGCCGAACCGGGTGAGAACGCCGCGTTCCTGGGTGTCGACCTGGTGAATACTGGTCATCAATATCCAGAGGCAGGCGACGAGCAGCACGGCCCACAGCCACACCGGCTTGCCCTGCGGCTGCGGCAGTCCGCCGCCGAAGCGGGCGCGGCCGCGGCGCAGCAGCTCGTCGAGCGCGGTCGGCCCCATCCCCGCCTTGCCCGGCGGGCGCTTGCGCGGCGGCTGGCTCCACGGGTTGCGCGGGCCGAGCCCGTCGCCGTCGCCGCCACCCGATCCGCCGCCGCTCCCGCCGGAACTGCCGCCGCCACGGCCGCCCCATGGGCCGCCGCCGCTTTCATTATACACTGCGCCCGAAGACGCTCCTGGCCCGGCATTTCCGTTCATCCAACCCTTATAGGTATCGGGACGGCGGAAAAACAGTGCCATCCCCGAATCCCTGGCTTATGCGATCACGGCATGGCCGAACCCGATATCCTTGCCGCCGCGCTCGACGCGATTGCCGATCCCTCCAGCGGGCGCGGCCTGATCGAAAGCGGCCGCGCCGCCGCGCCGCGCGTCAGCGGCGACACCGCCAGCCTGATCCTCGACGTCACCGGGCTGTCGGGCGACGCCCGCGCGCAGCTGGAACGCGCGATCCGCGGCGCGTTGATCGGCCTGGCCGGAATACGCGAGGTCCGCGTTGCGATGACGGCGGAAAAGCGCACGCGCCGGCTGCTCGCCGTCGGCAGCGGCAAGGGCGGCGTCGGCAAGTCGACCCTCGCCGCCAACCTCGCGGTCGCCTTGGCGCGGCTGGGCATTCGCACCGGCCTGATCGATGCCGACATTTACGGGCCGTCGCAGCCGCGGCTGATGGACAGCGAAGGGCGCAAGCCCGAGGCGCGCGACCAGAAGCTGATCCCGGTGCCGACCCGCTACGGCGTGCCGATGCTGTCGATGGGCCACCTCGTCAAACCCGGCCAGGCGATCGCCTGGCGCGGGCCGATGGCCGGCAACGCGCTCGGCCAGCTGATCGACGCCGAATGGGGCGATGCCGACGTGCTCATCGTCGATCTGCCGCCCGGCACCGGCGACGTCCAGCTGACGATGATCTCCAAACACAAGCCGGCCGGCGCGCTGATCGTCTCCACCCCCCAGGATCTGGCGCTGATCGACGCCACCCGCGCGATCGACCTGTTCAACCAGTCGACCGTGCCGATCATCGGCATCGTCGAGAATATGGCCGGCTATGCCTGCCCGCACTGCGGCGAAATATCCGATCCGTTCGGCGCGGGCGGCGCGGAAGCCGCGGCGCACGCGCTCGGCATCCCGTTCATCGGCCGCATCCCGCTCGACATCGCGATCCGCAAGGCATCCGACGAAGGCCGCCCGCCCGCCGCCGGCGGCGATGCCGTGGCGCAGCCCTTCCTCGACATTGCCGGCCACATCGCGGGCTGGCTGAACCAGAGCGCGCCGTCGGGGGTTCGACTCCCGTAATCACAGGGAGCAGGACCATGCCGATCACCTCCGATGCCGAGATCGCGACGCTGCTGGGCGAAACCCGCACGATCGCGATGATCGGCGCGTCCGACCGTCCCGACCGGGCAAGCTATGGCGTGATGGGGTTCCTCCAGGGCCAGGGCTACCGCGTGCTGCCGGTCAATCCGCAGATCACCGGCGAGCATGTCCACGGCGAATATGTCTGGCGCGAGCTGTCGCAGATCGGCGAGCCGATCGACATGGTCGACATATTCCGCCGCCCGCAGGCCGCGGGCGAAGCGGTCGACCAGGCGATCGCGGCGGGCGCCAAATCGGTCTGGCTGCAACTCGGCGTGATCAACGAGGCGGCGGCGGCACGCGCCGAAGCGGCGGGCCTGAAGGTGGTGATGGATCGCTGCCCGCTGATCGAGATACGGCGGATGCGCCTGCCCGCCGTCGCCTGATCACCGGATCATCAGGTCACCCATCCACCGATCCACCGGTTCACCGGTTCACCAGATCAGGATCGGCCAGCGCCGCTCGGCCGCCAGCCGGCGCAGTTTTGGGCTGGGATTGACCGCAAAGGCGTGGTCCGCCCAATCGAGCACCGGCGCATCGGACACATGATCCGAATAGAAGCGCACCTCGATCCCCGGGCGCAGCAAGCCGTGGGTTTCGAGCCAGGCGTGGATCATCCGCAGCTTGGCCGGGCCATAACAATTCTCGCCGTCGATCCTCGCCGCCACCCGCGCATCGAGGCCGATGATCGATCCCGTCGCGATCACGTCGTCTATCCCCAGCCGCGCTGCGATCGCGCTAGCGTAGAGCCGATAGGAGGCGGTGGCGAGGACCAGGCGGCGGCCGGCGGCGCGGTCCTCCGCCAGCTGGCGCAGCGCACCGCCGCGCAGATTGTGCGCGATCGTCCGGTCGGCGAAGCTTTCCGCGACCCGGGCGAGATCCACCGACGAGACGCTTGCACCGATCATCAGCCGGTGGGCGATTTCCTTGAGCCGGCCGCGATCGATCCGCTTCAGCACATACGCCAGCATCGCCCCGAGCAGGACCGGCACCAGCAACAGCCGCCACGGCGCCAGCCGCCGCGCCGCGTGGAGCAGGAACGGCGTGTAGGTCGCGTTGCGGGTGATCGTTCGATCCATGTCGTAAATGGCAAGCTCATGCATGCCAGCGCCTCTGGCATCGAAACTCGCGCGGAACCAGCCCGTCGCCTCGCGAGTATGCTTGGCCAATGACCTTTGCCCCGCCCGTCCTGCTTGCCCCGGCCGCCTTTCTGCACCATCGTCGCGCCGCATGAGCGCACCCGCCGACTTCACCGTTGCCGACGACGACGGGCGGCGCACCTTGCGTCTCAGCGGAACGCTGACCCTGGCGCGGCTGCGCGACCTGCCCGAGCGGCTGGCGGCGGTCGCCCCCGTGCCCGCGGCGGTGGACCTGTCGGCGGTCGAACGGATGGACACGGTCGGCGCCTGGGTGGTGCACCGCTTCGTGCGCGACGGCGCGATACCCGTGATCGGCGCGAGCGACGGCGCCTCCCATCTGCTTCAGCAGGTCGCCGCGGCGGACCGGCCGTGCCAGGTCCGGCCGACGGACAGTTCGGCGCTGCACCGCGTACTCGCCGAAATGGGCGATGCGACGATCACCGCGGGGCGCACCCTGATCGGCCTGCTCGGCTTTTTCGGCGCGACCTTGCTGACCACGTGGGACGTGATCCGCCATCCGCGCCGTTTCCGGCTCAACGCCGTCGCGCGCCAGTTCGAGGTCGTCGGCGTCGAGGCGCTGGCGATCGTCGGGCTGATGAGCTTCCTGATCGGGATCGTCATCGCCCAGCAAGGTGCCGTGCAGCTGCGCCAGTTCGGCGCGGAGGTGTTCGCGATCAACCTGATCGGCCGCATCACGCTGCGCGAACTCGGCGTGCTGATGACCGCGATCATGGTCGCCGGCCGTTCGGGATCGGCCTTCGCCGCGCAGATCGGCTCGATGAAATTGGCCGAGGAAGTGGATGCGATGCGCACGATCGGCGTCTCGCCGATGGAGGCGCTGGTGCTGCCGCGGGTGATGGCGGCAGTGATCCTGATGCCGCTGCTCGGCTTCTACGCGTCGCTCGTCTCGATTTTCGGCGGCGGGCTCTATTGCTGGGTCGCGCTCGATATTCCCCCGGTCACCTTCATCCAGCGGATTCGCGAAGTCGTGCCGATCACCGACCTGTGGGTCGGCCTGATCAAGGCGCCGGTGTTCGGGATGATCATCGCCATGGCCGGCTGTTTCCAGGGCATGCAGGTCGAGGGCAGTGCGGAGGCGGTCGGCCTGCGCACCACCTCCGCCGTGGTGCAGGCGATCTTTTTGGTGATCGTCCTCGATGCGGTGTTCGCGGTGTTCTTCGGGGCGATCGGATGGATATGACCGAACCCGCTGTCGACGAGCCCGACGCGAGCGCCAAAGATGGCGAGATCATCATCCGCGTCCGCAACCTGACCAATGCGTTCGGCCCCCAGGTCGTCCACGACAAGCTCGACCTCGATGTCCGCCGTGGCGAGATACTCGGCGTGGTCGGCGGATCGGGCACCGGCAAGTCGGTGCTGATGCGATCGATCATCGGCCTGCAGGAACCGGTATCGGGCGAGGTCGACGTATTCGGCCAGCCGATGATCGGCCGCGGCGAGAATGACGCGAAGAACGTGCGCCGCCGCTGGGGCGTGCTGTTCCAGGGGGGGGCGCTGTTCTCGACGCTGACCGTCGCCGAAAACGTGCAGGTGCCGCTGCGTGAATTCTACCGCCGGCTCGATCCGCAATTGCTGGACGAGATCGCCGCCTACAAGGTGGCGATGAGCGGGCTGCCGCCCGAGGCGGGGCCGAAATATCCGTCCGAGCTGTCGGGCGGGATGCGCAAGCGCGCCGGCCTGGCGCGGGCGCTCGCGCTCGATCCCGATCTGCTGTTCCTCGACGAGCCGACCGCAGGGCTCGATCCGATCGGCGCGGCGGCGTTCGACGAACTGATCCGCAGCCTCACCGATACGCTGGGTCTCACCGTGTTCCTGATCACCCACGATCTCGACACGCTCTACGCGATCTGCGACCGGGTCGCGGTCCTCGCCGACAAGCGCGTGATCGCGATCGGAACGATCCCGGAACTGCTGGCGTTGGACCACGAATGGATTCAGGAATATTTCCGGGGGCCACGCGGCCGGGCGGCCGCGGACGCCGCCGAGCGCGGGGGGCATGCGCCCGAGCCGGTCAAGCAGGGGGCGTGACGCGCTGATGGAGAATCGATCGAACAATGTGCTCGTCGGCGGGGTGGTTCTTGCCCTGCTGGCGCTCACGCTTGGCTTCATCGTGTGGATCGCGGGCTTTTCCGGCCCGAACGACACCAAATATGACATCTTCTTCAAGACCTCGGTCGACGGGCTCGCCAAGGGTTCGGGGGTCACCTTCTCGGGCGTTCCGGTCGGCAAGATCGACGAGATTTCGCTGATCCCGGAAAGCCCGGCGTTCGTGCGCGTCCGCATCACCGTCAAGGAAGGCGTGCCGATCCTCCAGGGGACGACCGCGACCATCGCCGGCGTCGGCTTCACCGGCGTGTCGCAGATCAATCTGGACGGCGCGATCAAGGGCGCGCCGCCAATCACCGAGCCGGGGCCGTTCGGCGTCCCGGTGATCCCGACCAAGCCGGGGGCGCTCGGCGAACTGCTCAGTTCGGCGCCGCAATTGCTGGAGCGGATCAGCACGTTGACCGAGCGGCTGGGCGAAGTGCTGTCGCCGGCCAACCAGAAGTCGATCACCGGCATCCTTGCCAATGTCGACAGGCTCAGCGGCCATCTTGCCGCAAACGGGCCCGAGATCCGCGCCACGCTGGCCGAAACGCGGATCGCCGTGCGCCAGGCCGGCGAGGCCGCCGAGCAGGTCGGCAGGCTCGCCAACACCACCAACACCATCTTCAATCGCGATCTGAGCCCGGCGATGGCCAATCTCAACAAGGCGGTCGCCTCGGCGCAGAACAGCCTCGCCAATATCGATGCTGCGGTGAACGATGCCCGGCCGGGGTTGAAGGCCTTCTCGACCCAGACCATCCCCGAGGTCAGCGGCCTCGTGCGCAACCTCAACGAGATGTCGGAGGCGCTGACCGCCGTTGCCGGGCGGCTCGATCGCGGCGGTGCCGGCGCGGTGCTCGGCGGCAGCCGCCTTCCAGACTATCAGCCCGGGAAATGACGATGACGCTCCGCTCCGCCGCCCTGATCGCACTCGCCCTGCCGCTCGCCGGCTGCATCAGCTTCGGCGACAAGCCGCCCCCCACGCTGATGACGCTGACCCCGGCGACCCCGGTCGCGCCCGGCGCGGCGCGTTCGGTCGATCCGGCCCGCGCGGTGCAGGTCAACACGCCGACGGTGCCGCAGGCGCTCGCGTCGCTGCGCGTGCCGGTGCAGGCGAGCGATACCGGCGTCGCCTATCTCAAGGATGCACAGTGGAGCGAGGCGCCCAACCGGCTGTTCCGCACCCTGCTGAGCGAGGTGATCGCGGGGCGGACCGGCCGGGCGGTGCTCGATCCGCGCACCCTCACCATCACCCCCGGCATCCGCATCGGCGGCAGCCTGAAGGCTTTCGGGCTCGATGCGCGCAGCAACAGCGTCGTCGTGACCTTCGACGGGACGATGGCGCGCGGCGACGCGGCGGTCGAGTTGCGCCGCTTCGAGGCGCGGGTGCCGGTCGCGGCGCCCGATGCCGCCAATGTCGCCCCCGCGCTCAACCAGGCCGCCAACCAGGTCGCGACGGAAGTGAGCGACTGGGTCGGCCGCTAGGCTGCCCGCTAAGTCGCGGACTTAGCCGAGGCTCTTCGATGCCTGTTCGAACACGTCGCGCGACAGCCCCGGCGTCTCCAGCACGCGCTCCAGCTCGGCGCGCATCAAGGAGCCGCGTGCCGTGTCGAACCGGCGCCAGCGGCCAAGCGGCGGGATCAGCTTGGCGGCGGTCTGCGGGTTGAGCCGGTCGACCGCGATCACCTTGTCGGCAAGAAAGCGATAGCCACTGCCCGACCGATCGTGGAACGCGCGCTGATTGGCGGCGAACGCGCCCACCAGCGCGCGCAGGCGGTTGGGGTTGGTGAGGGTGAAGTCCGGATGCGCGGCGAGCCGCTCGACCGCCTCGACCGTGTCGCTGCGCGCCGACAGCGCCTGGGTGGTGAACCATTTGTCCAGCACCAGCGCATTGTCGCGATAGCGATCGTAGAACATGTCCAGCGCCTCGGGCCGTGCCGGGGCGTCGCCATTGGCGAGCACGGCGAGCGCACCCTGCCGATCGGTCATATTGTCCGCCTCGGCGAACTGGCGGAACGCGATCGCCGCACCGTCGGCCGGCGCCGCCGCCTCGATATAGCCGAGCGCGACGGTGCGCAGCCGGCGCGCGCCCTTGGCGGCGGGCGAATATTCGTAGCGGTTGGCGCCGGTCCGCGCATAAGCCGCACGCCACTGCGGTTCGAGCGTCCGGCCGAGATCGACGCGCAACGCCTCGCGCGCGGCATGGACGGCATCGGGATCGACGATCAACATCTGATCGCCAAGGAAGCTTTCGGACGGCAGCAGCACCGCCTCGGCGATGAACGCGGCGTCCAGCGCCTCGTCGGCCAGCGTCTCGCGCACCGCCTCGATGATCGGGCCGTGATAGGCCGAACCCGTCGCCACCGCGCCGATGATCGTATCCAGCATCAATTGCTGCATCGCCTCGTAACGGGCGAACGGATCGTCATCCTGCGCCGACAGGAAGGCGAGATCGGCGGCGGACCGGTCGGTCTCGATCACCACCGGGGCCGAGAAGCCGCGATTGATCGACAGCACCGGCCGCTCGGGAAGATTATCGAACAGCAGTTCGCGCTGCGCCTCGTCGAACAGCACCAGCTGCTCGCCCGCCGGGGCGGTGCCGGTCGCCCGGTCGAACAAGGCGATGCGCAGCGGCACGGGCATCGGCTGCTTGTCGGGCTGGCCGGGCGTCGCGGGCACCGCCTGCTCCAGCTTCAGCCGCGCGGTGCCGGCGGCGGCATCGTGGATCACGCTCGCCCGGATCCGCGGCGTGCCGGCTTGGCCATACCATAAGCGGAAGTGCGCCAGGTCGACGCCGCTGGCATCCTCCATGGCGCGGACGAAATCCTCGCACGTCG
>JAQGKS010000290.1 GCA_028289965.1 Sphingomonas bacterium | reverse complement strand
TGGGCCAACGGTTTCTCGATCCTCCGCCTGATCCGCTATCTGCGCGCGGAACTGCTGCTGGTGCTCGGCACCTCCTCGTCCGAGGCCGCGCTGCCCAGCCTGATGGAGAAGATGGAGCGCGCCGGCTGCGACAAGTCCGTGGTCGGGCTGGTCGTGCCGACCGGCTATTCGTTCAACCTCGACGGCACCAACATCTACATGACGCTGGCGGCGCTGTTCATCGCCCAGGCGACCAATGTCGATCTTTCCATGGGCGACCAGATCGCGTTGCTATTGGTGGCGATGCTCAGTTCGAAGGGGGCGGCGGGCGTCACCGGCGCGGGGTTCATCACCCTCGCCGCGACCCTGTCGATCGTGCCGTCGGTGCCGGTTGCGGGCATGGCGCTGATCCTCGGGGTCGATCGGTTCATGTCCGAATGCCGCTCGATCACCAATTTCATCGGCAATGCGGTGGCGACGATCGTTGTCGCCCGGTGGGAGGGGGCGCTCGATCGGGATCGGCTCGCCAGGGCGCTGGCGGGGGAGGAACTCCCCGCCGCCACCGGCTGAACGGCCGCAGCGATACACAATATTGCGGTGCAGCGTGCGCGGGCCGCGCACCAGCCGCGATTGACCCGCGTCGGGCGCGATCCTAGATCGGCCGCGATGTCCCAACCCCTTTTCCAGCTTCGGCGCCGCGGATGAGCGCGCCATCGATCATCCTGGTCGAAGACGATCCGCCGCTGCGGATGCTGACCGCGCGCGCGCTCCAGGAAAACGGCTATTCCGTGCGCCCCGCTTGCTCGGCGGCGGAAATGTGGCTGGCGTTCGAGGCCGGCCCGGTCGATCTGCTGCTGCTCGATATCATGCTGCCCGGCACCAACGGGATCGATCTGTGCCGCCAGGTGCGCCAGCGCAGCCAGGTGCCGATCATCTTCATCAGCGCCAAGGGCAGCGAGGCCGATCGCGTGCTCGGGCTGGAACTGGGCGCGGACGATTATCTAGGCAAGCCGTTCGGCACGCGCGAGCTGATCGCCCGGGTGCGCGCGGTGTTGCGCCGCGGCGGGGTCGAGCGCCAGCAGGGCGGCGTCCGCCAGGATCGCGCCGAATTCGACGGCTGGACGGTCAACTTTCCCCGGCGGGAGCTCCACTCGCCCAGCAATGCGATCGTCGAGCTGACCGGGGCCGAATTCGATCTGCTGTCAAGCTTTCTCGATCATCCCCAGCGGGTGATCGCGCGCGAGCGGCTGATCGAGCTTTCGCGCACGCGCATGGGCGACAGCTCGGATCGCAGCATCGATGTGCTGGTCAGCCGGCTGCGTCGCAAGCTGTCCGATTCGGGCAAGCCCGCGCCGATCACCACCGTACGCGGCATCGGCTATATGCTGAACGCCGAGGTGCACCGCATGTGATCCGGTTCGTGCGGCCCTCGCTCGGTTTGCTTGGGCGCATCGTCGCGATCCTGTTGCTCACCGTCGTCATCGAATTCGGCGCCAGCACGCTGCTCTACGAACGCGCCAGTCGCTTCTCGGTCCGTGAGGACGAGGCCCGCCGGCTCGCCGAACATCTCGTCATCGCCCGCAAGCTCGTCGCCGAACGCCCGTGGCAGGAGCGGGAGGCGATGGCGGAGCGGCTGGCGACCGATCGCTACGACGTGCGCTGGACGCCGTCGCTGCCGCCGCCGCCCCGGCTCGCCCCCGAGCTGGACGAGATGCGCCGCCAGATCGTGGCGTGGGAGCCGACGCTGGCGAACACCGACCTGCGCCTCCAGCTGACCTCGCCCGGGCGCCGTTCGGTGGTGACGGGCGGGCTTTCGCTGCCCGACGGCAGCTGGCTCTATTTCGCCACGCGCGAGATCGTTCATGGCTGGGATTTGGCGGTCGGGCGGGTCGTGCTCGCGCTCGTGCCGGCGATCGCGCTGATGCTGCTCGCGGCGCTGCTGATCCGCCGCACCCTGCTGCCGCTGCGCACGCTGGCGCAGGCCGCCGGGCGGATTCGCCTTGGCGAAAGCCTGTTCGTCGCCGAAGCCGGTACGGGCGAGGTGCGCCGCGTGATCCGCGCGGTCAACGATATGCAGGGCCGGATCAACCGCCTGCTCGCCGATCGCACCCACGCCCTCGCCGCGGTCGGCCACGATCTGCGCACCCCGCTGTCCCGGCTCCAGCTCCGCCTCGATGGCGTGCAGGACGATGTGATCCGTGAGGAAATGGGCGGGGACATTGCCGAGATGGAGGCGATGGTCGCCTCGCTGCTCGCCTATCTCGGCGGGGAGAGCGACCCCGAGGTGCCGGTGCGGGTCGACGTCGCCGTGCTCGCCGCGACGATCGTCGACGATCTCAACGATCGCGGCATCGACGCCGAATATTGCGGCCCCCAGCATGTCGAGATGATCGCCCGGCCGGTCGCGGTGAAGCGCGCGCTGGCCAACCTCGTCGACAATGCGATCCATTATGGCTGCAACGCGCGCATCCTCGTGATCGACGGCGCCGATGCCGTGGTGCTCGCGGTCGAGGATGACGGGCCGGGGATACCGGAGCATCAGCTGGCGGACGCGGTCGAGCCCTTCACCCGGCTCGATCTGGCGCGCGGGCGCAACACGCAGGGGCTCGGCCTCGGCCTGGCGATCGTCAACCGCTGGGTGGAGCGCGAGGGCGGAAGGCTCGATCTCAGCAACCGGCCGACCGGCGGGCTGAGCGCCCGGATCACGCTGCCGCGCCACTGAGCAGGCTTGCACGCGGACGATCCGGGGCGTTGCCGCAATGCAACGCTTATGCCGCATTGCACCATAAAAACAGGTTGGCGCGCAATTTGGGATTGATCGGCAGGGGATCGCGCCCTAGCCCTTGGCCGTTCGCAGGAATCTGGCGCCGCTTTCACGAGCGAGACACCCGGACCGGCGGCCGCAGGAAGGAACAGCCTATTTCTCACGAAGGGGATGTTCCATGAAGTTTCGTCTTGCCGCCGCGGCGTTTGCCCTGGCCGCCACCCCCGCTCTCGCACAGGAAGCGCCCAAGGGACCGATCACGGTTTCGGGCAGCGTCGCGCTCGTTTCCGATTACCGTTTCCGCGGGGTCTCCCAGACCGATGAGGAAATGGCGATCCAGGGTGGCTTCACGGTCAACCATGAGAGCGGCCTGTATGTCGGCACCTGGGCATCCAACCTCGCCGGCTGGGGCACGTTCGGCGGTGCCAACATGGAACTCGACATCTTTGGCGGCTTCAAGGTTCCCGTCGGCGGCGGTGCGCTCGACGTCGGCCTGACCTGGTACATGTATCCGGGCGGCTTCTCGGAGACCGATTTCGCCGAGCCCTACGCCAAGCTGTCCGGCACCGTCGGCCCGCTCAACCTGCTCGCCGGCGTCGCTTATGCGCCCAAGCAGGAAGCGCTCGGCAACTGGTCGAACCTGCCCAACAGCCGGCTCGGCGACAAGGAAGACAATCTCTACCTCTGGGGCGATGCCACCGCCGGCGTGCCCAACACGCCGATCACGCTGAAGAGCCATATCGGCTATTCGGACGGCAATCCGGGTCTTGGCCCGAACGGCACCTCGGTTGCGCCGACCGGCACCTATTGGGACTGGATGCTCGGCATGGATGTCGCGGTCGGTCCGCTGACGCTGGGTGTCGCTTATACCGATACCGACATCAGCAAGGCCGAATCGGCCTATCTGCTGCCGAACTTCTCCTCGACCAAGGATGGTTCGTCGATCGCCGGGGCGCAGGTCGTCTTCTCGGTCACCGCCGCCTTCTAAAGCGCGATGCCGTGCGCGCCGGCAACCCCACCGGCCCGCACGGCATCTGCCCTGCCCGCCCGATCGGCCCAACCGGTCAGTCGGGCTCCTTCATCGTGAAGCGCACCCGCTTCTGCTCGAAATCGAGCGAGACCCGCCCGAAGCTGCGCAGCAGATCCATGCCGAGCAGCATCGCCGGCTCCTTCTCCAGCCCGAACTGGCGGAACGGGTGGGCGTCCGAAAAGGCGATCGGCACGCCCTTGAAGGTGATGTTCCCGATCTTCAGCATCGGCGCGACGATGTAATCGGCGGTCAGCGTCCGCCCGGTCACGCCGATCAGCACGATCCGCTCCGCCACCGGCCTGCGCTTGCGCCCCAGCAGCCATTCGCGCAGCACCAAATTGCCGATGGAATATTCCGCGCCCGAATCGACGATCACGTAGATCCGCCGGCCCTCCACCCGCGCATCGGCGAGGATCAGCTGGCCGAAGCGCCGGCGCGCCTTGACGACGATCGTGTCGGGCTCGCTCACCGCCCGGCGCGGCGGGCTGATCGTCATCGTCTCGGCGGAAAAGTCCATCACCACCTGCTGGTCGACCAGGCTGTCGATCCCGAGGATGCCGTCTGCGCCCATATCGCTCGCGGAGAGCAAGGGCGCGGTGATGTTGTCGACCTGGCGGCTGCCGACCCGGATGCGATCGACCATCGCCGTCGCGACGCCGTTGATCCCGGCAATGTCGTGGACCTGCGCCGTCTTGCCCGCGGGCAATGCGAGCCGCGCCGCCAGCGCACTCGATAATATGGTGCGCGTCGCCCCGGTATCGACGACGAACTGGAACGGCCCCCGATCGTTGACGAACACCGATACGGTCATTCGCGCGATCCGGTCGAGCCCGGTCGCCAGCGTCATCGCGCTGTCCGGGCTCGCGTCCGGCGAGGCGGCAAGCGGCACGGCGGGCGGCGGCAGCACGGCAGAGGGCAGGCTGGCGGAGGCCGGGCTCGCCAGGGGCACGCTGCCCAGCGTCAGGGTGGCGGAGACCGCTGTCGCGAACAGGCCGCCGCTCATCGCGCCGGTCCGCCTGCAACCCAATCGGTTCTCGCCCGAGCGGTCATGACTGGCATCTCTCCGATAGCGAGCATATGCCTTCCTCCCGCTTCTGCAAGCTGATCGCAGGCCGCATAGGGAATGCTGAATGAACGATGTGCGGTGGTGGCAAAGCGGCGCGATCTATCAGGTCTACCCCCGATCCTTTCAGGATAGCGACGGCGACGGCATCGGCGATCTGGCCGGAATCGCCGGTCGGCTCGATCATCTCGTTACGCTCGGCGTCGATGCGCTGTGGCTCTCGCCGATCTTCCCGTCGCCGATGGCCGACTTCGGCTATGACGTGGCGGATTATTGCGGCATCGATCCGCGCTTCGGCACGCTCGCCGATTTCGATGCGCTGCTCGCCGCCGCCCATGATCGCGGGCTGAAGCTGCTGCTCGATTTCGTGCCCAACCACAGCTCGGATCGGCACCCCTGGTTTGCGGCGAGCCGCACCTCGCGCGACGATCCCAAGCGCGACTGGTATATCTGGCGCGATCCCGCCCCCGGCGGCGGCCCGCCCAACAACTGGATCAGCGACTTCGGCGGCTCGGCGTGGGAATATGACGCCGCTACCGGCCAATATTATTACCACGCCTTCCTGAAGGAGCAGCCGGACCTCAACTGGCGCAACCCGGATCTGCGCGCAGCGATGCTGGACGCGATGCGCTTCTGGCTCGATCGCGGGGTCGATGGCTTCCGGATCGACGTGCTGTGGCACATGATCAAGGCCGCCGGCTTTCCCGACAACCCGCCCAACCCGGACTATCGGCCGGGCATGGGCGCAATGAACGCCGTCCTCCAGCTCCATTCCACCGACCAGCCCGAGGTCCACGCCATCGCCGCCGAGATGCGCGCGATCGCCGATGGCTATGACGGCGATCGCGTGCTGATCGGGGAAATCTACCTGCCCGTGCCCCGGCTGATGGCCTATTACGGCACCGACGATAGCCCCGGCACCCACCTGCCCTTCAACTTCCAGCTGATCGATGCGCCGTGGGATGCCCGCGCGCTTCACGGCGCCATCGCCGACTATGAAGGGGCGCTGCCGCCGGGCGGCTGGCCCAACTGGGTGCTCGGCAACCATGATCGGCAACGCATCGCCTCCCGCGTCGGCGAGGCGCAGGCGCGCGTCGCGGCGATGCTGCTGCTCACTCTGCGCGGCACGCCGACCATTTATTATGGCGACGAACTCGGCCTGCGCGACGGCGCCATCCCGCCGCACTGCGTCCAGGATCCGCGCGAGCTGCGCGAACCGGGCCTGGGGCTCGGCCGCGATCCGGTCCGCACGCCGATGCCGTGGGATGATAGCGCCAACGCCGGCTTTACCCGCGGTGAGCCGTGGCTGCCGCTCAACCCGGACTCGTCCGCCCGAAACGTCGCGCGCCAGTCGGACGACGTGGGATCGATGCTGACGCTCTATCGCCAGCTGCTCGCGTTGCGCCGCGCGCATCCGTCGCTGGCCATCGGTGACCTGACCCTGCTCGACGGCTCGGGCGACGTGCTCGCGTTCGAGCGGCGCTGGCAGGGCGAATGCGTGATCGTCGCGCTCAATCTCGGCAACCGCGAACAGCGTTTCGATCTCCCGCTCAGCGCCGGTTTCCCCCGCCTGCTTCTCTCCACCCTGCCCGATGCACCCCCGAACGAGGTTGCGGACGGACGGACGATCTTCCTTGCGCCCGACGAGGGCCAGATCCTCCTCGCCGAACGGAGATAGGCATGCGCATCGCCATGCTCGCGCCGATCTCGTGGCGCACGCCGCCGCGCCATTATGGCCCGTGGGAATTGGTGACCAGCCTGCTGACCGAGGCGCTGGTCGCCCGCGGCATCGACGTCACCTTGTTCGCGACCCAGGATTCGCACACCGCCGGCACGCTCGCCGGGGTCGTCCCCGCGCCTTATTCCGAGGATCCGAGCATCGACGCCAAGGTGTGGGAGATGCTCCACGTCGCCCATGTGTTCGAGCGCGCGGGCGAGTTTGATCTGATCCACAACCAGGCCGATTTCGTGCCGCTCGCCTTCTCGCGGCTGGTCGATACGCCGGTGGTGACGACGATCCACGGCTTCGGATCGGATCGCATCCTGCCGGCCTACCGCGAATATCAGGACCGGGTCGCCTATGTCGCGATCAGCGACAGCGATCGCGCGCCCGATCTCCGTTATGCCGCGACGATCCACCACGGCATCGCGCTGGAGGAGTTTCCGTTCGACGCACATGGCGGCGACGATCTGCTCTTCTTCGGCCGCATCCATCCCGACAAGGGCGCGGCCGAGGCGATCGCCGCCGCCCGCGCCACCGGCCGCCGGCTGGTAATGGCGGGGATCGTCCAGGATTCGGGCTATCACGAACGCCACGTCGCGCCCGCGATCGACGGCGACCGGGTCGCGTTCATCGGCGCGGTCGGCGGCGTCGAGCGGGCGCGCACGCTGGGTAGCGCCGCCGCCCTGCTCCACCTCATCAACTTCGACGAACCGTTCGGCCTGTCGGTGGTCGAGGCGCTGGCCTGCGGAACGCCGGTGATCGCCCGCAACCGCGGCTCGATGCCCGAACTGATCGATCACGGCGTCACCGGCTTCCTCGTCGACGACACTGCCGGCGCGATCGAGGCGATCGGCCGCTTGGGTGAGATAGATCGGGCCGCCTGCCGCGCCTCCGCCGCCACGCGCTTCTCGGTCGATCGCATGGCCGACCGCTATCTCGCGCTATACCGCCGCATCCTCGGCTAGGCGCTCAGCGCCCGCCACCATGCTTCATGAGCAAGATACCAGGCAACGCACTGCGCGAGCCCGGTGCCGAAATCCTGTTCCGGCGCATAGCCAAGCTCCGCGCGGATCTTGCGTTCGTCGATGGCATAGCGCCGGTCATGCCCCGGCCGGTCGGTGACGAACCGGCGGAGCGTGGCCGTCGCGACGCCGCGCGCCGCGGGCGCGTCGGGAAAGCGGCGGGCCAGCGCCGGATCGGCCGCAAAGGCCGCATCGACGGTCGTGCAGATCGCATCGACCACCTCCCGATTGGGCATTTCCGCCCCGCCACCCACATTATAGGTTTCGCCGACCCGCCCGCGATCCAGTA
>JAQGKS010000271.1 GCA_028289965.1 Sphingomonas bacterium | reverse complement strand
GCGCTCGAGCTCGTCTATCGGCTGAAGCGGCTCGTCGACGCCGAGGCTAGTTGATGCCCGCCGCCGGGGCCGCGGCCGCCGGCACTTCGGGAATCGCGCCTTCGGGGGCGGCCACTTCGGGTTCGGGAAGCGGCGCCGCCTCGACCTCGGAAAAAGCCGACGTGCGCTCATGCGGGGTGAGCAGCGCGGCAGTCTCGATCATGTCGAGCGCGCTGCGCGCCGAGGCATAACGCCGCGCCATCGCGAACCAGGCGCTCGCAGCAGCGCTGCCCGGCATCCGCGCGACCTCCGCCAGCGCCGCCTCGACATGCCCGATCTCCAGCTGGTTGCGCGCGCGCGCCAGGCGATCCTCGGGTGCCGGCGACGGCGTGTCGGCGCGGCGCAGCACGACCAGCCCGGCCAGCTCGCGCCGGACCCCGGTCCACCAGCTGTCGTGCGCGGTCTGGGTCATCAGCCGCGGCGCGGCGGCTTCCAGCCCGGCCTGCAACTGATCCAGCGTCACCGGCTGGTGCGAGGCGTTGATGATCGTCGCCACCGCCTGCGGCTGGGTGCCGCCGAAGCGATCGCGCAGCAACGTCTCGATATAGCCGAGCGCCACCCCGCGATCGAGCGCGCGGCGCGCGGCGAACGCGACGAGCAGCCCCTCGGCCCGGTCGGCATTGCCGACGGCGGCTTCCGCGCGGGCGTCGATCCGGTTGATCCGCATCTCCAGCTGCGCGACCCGGTCGTCCATCGCCCGCTGGTTGCCGATGAAGGCGGCCGCAGCGGGTTGCGGCGGCGGCGGGGCTGCGGCGCGGGCGTTGGGCGACTGCGTCTCGGGGGCGAGGTTGCCGGTCTTGATGAAGCCCGCCGCGCTATCCCAGTGGGTCAGCGCATAGCCCGTCGCCACCATGCCCGCGACGAAGCCGAACAACAGCGTGACGAGCAAGCGCACCAACGGCCGCTTGCGCTTCGGCTCGCTCAGCCCGGTATCGTAATCGATGTCCATCGGTCTCACCCGCTACCCCACTCTTCTAGTCGCACAAGCGCGCGGCGCCCGCCAGCAGCGCGTCGTCGGTCGGTTCGGCGGCGAATATGGTGGCGTGCCAGCCGGCTCCGGCGGCGGCGAGGGCGGCCGGGCTGATCGCCACGATCCGGGTCGCGGCGACGTCGCCGCCCGCGTCGATCAGCAGGCGGCGGAACAATGCCGCCGCGCGCGGCGAATGGAGCAAGGCGACGGCACCGCTGTCGAGTGCGCCGATCGCTGCCGCCGGGAGTTCGGCGACGGCGTCCATGCCATAGACAATGCGCCGCTCGATCTGGACGCCGCCGCCGGTCGCGGCACGATGCTCGCGCCCGGCGAGATGTAGCACCCGCGTCACGCCATCCTCGGCGATCCGGGCAAGGAGCGCGGCCGCGTCGCTCTCGCCCGCCACGACATCGGCAAAGCCGGCTGCGCGCGCGGCGGAAGCGGTGGCGTTGCCGACGGCATAGAGGCGCAGCGGGCGGTAGCGGGAAAGCGCCGGGCCGGCATGGCGCGCCGCGTTGGCGCTGGTCAGCATCACCGCGTCATACTGGGCCGGATCGGACGGCGACCAGGCGATCGGCGCCGCGCGAAACAGCGGGGTCACGGTCACCGCGAAGCCGGCGGCGGCCGCGCGTTCCGCCGTGCGCGACGCGCCGGGCTCGGGCCGCAGCACGAGCAGTCGCGGCATCACCCCGCGAACAATGCGCGCAGCGCCGGCACCGCCTGGTCGAGCAGGCGCGCGGCGAGTTCGCCGGCCTGCTCGGGCTGGTCGATCGCGATCACGATCTCGCCGCCGGTCTGCTCGACACCGTCTTCGGACAGGATCTCGGCCCGCAGCCGGATCGTATCGGCCTCCACGATCGCCAGCGCGGCGACCGGCGAACGACAATCCGCGCCGAGCCGCGCGAGCAACGCCCGCTCCGCGCGGACGCAGGCGGAAGTCGCGGGATGGTCGATCGCGGCGAGCCACGCGCGCATTTCGGCGTTGGCGGCGAGCGTCTCGATGCCGACCGCGCCCTGGGCCGGGGCAGGCAGCATGGTTTCGATCGGAATCGCTTCCCCCACGCCGCGCCGGCCGAGCCGATCGAGCCCGGCGGCGGCGAGCAACGTCGCCTCGGCCTCGCCCGCGGCGAGCTTGGCCAGGCGGGTGTCGACATTGCCGCGAAACAGCACGATCTCCACGTCCGGCCGCAGCCGGCGCAGCTGGGCCGCGCGGCGCGGCGAGGAGGTACCGATCCGCGCGCCCTGCGGCAGCGCGGCAACGCTCGGCGCGCCGATCAGCCGGTCGCGCACGTCGGCGCGCGGCAGCATCGCGGCGAGCATGATCTGCACCGGGCGGATCGTTTCGACATCCTTCATCGAATGGACCGCGAAATCGATCTCGCCATCGTTCAGCGCGCGATCGAGTTCCTTGGTCCACAGCGCCTTGCCGCCGACCTCGGCGAGCGCGCGATCCTGGATGCGATCTCCGCTGGTGCGGATCGGCACGACCTCGATCGCGTCCTCGCCCCAGCCATGCGCGGCGCACAGCGCCTCGCCGACCATGCGGGCCTGGGTGAGCGCGAGCGGCGATCCGCGGGTGCCGAGACGAAGAGGCTTGAGCATGGCGAGTTGCTCTAGTCGCCCCGACGGTGGCAGGGAAGCCGCATGGCCCTGATCCTTGGTATTGAATCGAGCTGCGACGAGACCGCCGCCGCGCTGGTCGAGAGCGATCGCACGATCCGCGCGCACCGCCTGGCGGGGCAGGAGGCGGCGCATCGCCCGTTCGGCGGGGTCGTGCCCGAAATCGCGGCGCGCGCCCATGTCGAGATGCTCGCTCCCCTCGTGGAGGCGGCGCTGGCCGATGCCGGGGTGATGCTGGCCGAGGTCGACGCGATCGCCGCCACCGCCGGCCCTGGCCTGATCGGCGGGGTGATGGTCGGCCTCGTCACCGGCAAGGCGCTGGCGCACGCCGCCGGCAAGCCGCTGATCGCGGTCAACCATCTCGAGGGCCACGCGCTGTCGCCGCGCCTGGCCGATCCGGGGCTGGCCTTTCCCTATCTGCTGCTGCTCGTCTCCGGCGGGCATTGCCAGCTGCTGCTGGTCGAGGGGCCAGGCCGTTATCGCCGGCTGGCGACGACGATCGACGATGCCGCGGGGGAGGCATTCGACAAGACCGCCAAGCTGCTCGGGTTGGGCTTTCCCGGCGGCCCCGCGGTCGAGCAGGCGGCGCTAGGGGGGGATCCGCGCGCGGTGCCGCTGCCGCGTCCGCTGGTCGGATCGGGCGAGCCACACTTCTCCTTCGCCGGCCTCAAGAGCGCGGTGCTGCGCGCGCGCGACACCGGCGCGTATAGCCCGGCGGACATCGCGGCATCGTTCCAGCAGGCGGCGGTCGACTGCCTGGTCGATCGTACCCGGCTGGCGCTGGCGCGCAGCCCCGGGGTCACCGCGCTCGTCGTCGCCGGCGGGGTCGCCGCCAATCAGGCGGTGCGGGCCGCGCTCGAGGCGCTGGCGGCGCGCCATGGCCTGCCTTTCTCCGCGCCGCCCTTGTGGCTGTGCACCGACAATGCCGCGATGATCGCCTGGGCCGGGGCGGAGCGGTTCGCCGCCGGGCTGTTCGACGATCTCGATGTCCCCGCCCGGCCGCGCTGGCCGCTCGATCCCACCGCCGAAAAGGCGCGCGGGGCGGGCGTGAAGGCATGAGGATCGGGGTTATCGGTGCGGGCGCCTGGGGCACCGCGCTGGCGCAGACCGCGGCGATGGGGGGCGAGGTGCTGCTCTGGGCGCGCGATCCCGCGATTGCCGAGGCGATCAATCGCAGCCGGCGCAACGACGCCTATCTGCCCGGCGTGGCGGTCGACCCGGCGATCCGCGCTACCTCCGCGCTGGGGGATCTGGCGGCGTGCGACGCGCTGCTGATGGTCACGCCCGCGCAGTTCGTGCGCAGCGTGCTGGAACGGCTGCCCTCCGGCAATGCGCCGCTGATCCTGTGCGCCAAGGGGATCGAGGCGGGGACCGGGCTGCTGATGTCCGAAGTGGCATTGGCGGTCCGCCCCGGTGCGCCGATCGCGGTGCTGTCGGGGCCGAGCTTCGCCCATGAAGTCGCCTCGGGCCAGCCGACCGCGCTGACCCTCGCCTGCGGCGACGGCACCACGCGCCGCGCGCTGGCCGATCGTCTCGCCCGTCCCGCTTTCCGGCTCTACGGCTCGGCCGACGTGGTCGGGGCGGAGATTGGCGGCGCGGTCAAGAACGTGCTGGCGATCGCCTGCGGCGTGGTCGAGGGCATGGGGCTCGGCCAGAATGCCCGCGCCGCACTGATCAGCCGCGGCTTTGCCGAAATGACCCGCTTCGGCATCGCCCGCGGCGCGCGGCCGGAGACGCTGGCGGGGCTGTCGGGGCTCGGCGATCTGGTGCTGACCTGCTCGTCCCACAGTTCGCGCAACTTTTCGCTCGGCGCGGGGCTCGGGCACGGGGCGCGGGCGGCCGATCTGCTCGCCGACCGGCGCACCGTGGCGGAGGGCGCGTTCACCGCGCCGGTGCTGCTGCGTGAAGCGACACGCGCCGGGGTCGAGATGCCGATCGTCGCGGCGGTGTGCGCGTTGCTGAAGGGCGACGCGGCGGCCGATCAGGTGGTCGACGCGCTCCTCGCCCGCCCGCTGCGGAGCGAGGGCGGGTGATCAGAAATCGATCGCGATCCCCTTGCGCTCCCAGTCGCCGTAGCGGGTCGGGTTCGGCTTGTCGTCCGGCTGCGGCTGGGGCGTGGCGGCTTCCGGTTCGGGCGGCGGCGGGCCGGCCTGCCAATGCGCGGGTGGCTTGAGGTGGGGCGGGCGCTCTGCGGGCATCGGGGGATCCTGATTGAAGTGGGGGTCGGCCGGACCCACATTGGCATCAGGAGGACGAGACGCAAGATGAACGGGTTTCGGACCACCATGCTGCTGGCGGCGATGACCGCTTTGTTCATGGGGCTGGGCTATACGTTCGGTGGCGGCGGCGGCGCGCTCCTCGCCTTGTTGTTCGCGGTCGGCATGAACCTGTTCACCTTCTGGAACGCGGACAGGATTGTACTCCGGATGCACAACGCACATGAGGTGGATGTCCGCAGCGCGCCCGAACTGGTCGGGCTGGTGCATCAACTCGCCGCCCGCGCCGGGCTGCCCGCGCCGAGAACCTATGTGATCCATTCTCCCTCGCCCAACGCCTTCGCCACCGGGCGCGATCCGCACCACGCCTCGGTCGCGGTGACCACCGGGCTGCTCGCTATGCTCGACCGCGACGAGATCGCGGGGGTGATGGCGCACGAACTCGGCCACGTCCGCAACCATGACACGCTGATCATGACGATGACGGCGACGATCGCCGGTGCGATCGCGATGCTCGCCAATTTCGGCATGGTCTTCGGCCATGGCGATCGCGACCGGCCGGCCAATTTGGTGGCCTCGATCGCGGCCATGCTGATCGCGCCGTTCGCCGCGATGATCGTGCAGATGGCGATCAGCCGGACCCGCGAATATGGCGCCGATCGTGCGGGTGCGCAGATTTGCGGCAACCCGCGCGCGCTCGCCTCCGCACTCGCCAAGATCGCGCGCGGCGCGGCCCAGACACCCGATCCAGTGATCGGCGGCAATCCGGCGGCGGCGCATCTCTACACCGTCCCGGCGTTGCGCGGCGGCCGCGACGGGCTGTTCTCGACCCATCCGGACACCGCCAACCGCATCGCCGCGCTGGAGGCGATGGCGGGCGAGCCGGGGCTGATCCCGCTCGCTGCCGTCGCGGCCCGTCCGCATGCCTCGGTTCCGCGGACCGCGCGCCCGCATCGGGGCAGTGCGCTCGATCCGCTGAGGCATCGATCCTGAGCGAGGATCTGCCCGCAGGTGTCGGCACTCGTCGCGCAGCCCTCCGGCTGCTCGATTCGGTGTTGCGGCAGGGCCTGCCCCTGGAGGCTGCGCTGTCGCGCGCGGCCGAAGGGATCGAGCGCGCCGACGATCGCTCGCTGGTCCACGCCATCGCCGCCGAAACGCTGCGCCGGTTGACCGATCTCGATGCGCTGATCGATTCGGCCACGCCCAAGCCGCTGCCGCACGATGCCAAGGCGCGCACCGTGCTGCGCATCGCCCTCGTTCAGGCGCTGGTGCTCGGCACGCCGCCGCACGCCGCGATCGCGACGGTGCTGCCGCTGGTCGATGGCGGCCCGAAGCGGCTGGTCCACGGCGTGTTCGGCACGTTGATGCGGCGTGGGGCCGAACTTCCCGACCTTCCGGCGCTGCCGCAGCAGGTCGCCAAGCGCTGGCGCAAGGCCTGGGGCAAGCCGACGGTGGATGCCGCGCGCGCCCTGCTGGCGACGACGTCGGTGATCGATCTGACGTTGCGCGATCCCGCCGCCACGGCGGAGTGGGCCGAGCGGCTCGACGGAGTCAGCCTCGCCCCCGGCCATGTCCGGCTGGCGCGCAGCGTCCGCATTCCCGAACTGCCGGGCTTTGCCGAGGGCGAATGGTGGGTGCAGGATATTTCCTCGTCGCTGCCGGCGCGGCTGCTGCCGGCGGGGGCGGGGCGGCGCGCGCTCGATCTCTGCGCCGCGCCGGGCGGAAAGACGATGCAGCTCGCCGCGGCGGGTTGGCGGGTGACGGCGCTGGACCTGTCCGCCAGTCGCCTCGCGCGGCTGTCGGAGAATCTCGAGCGCACCGGGCTCAAGGCGGATCTGGTCGAGGGCGACGTGATGGCCTTCGCGCCGGACGAACCGTTCGATGCCGTGCTGCTCGATGCCCCCTGTTCGGCGACCGGCATCTTCCGGCGTCATCCCGACGTGCTCCACCGGGTGCGCGACCGTGCCGTCGCCAACTTGGCGGAGACGCAGGGGCGGATGCTCGATCATGCCGCGGGCCTGGTCGCGCCGGGCGGGGTGCTGGTCTACTCGGTCTGTTCGCTCGAACCGGCGGAGGGAGAGGGCGTGGCCGATGCCTTTGCCGCGGATCGCCGCTTCGTGCGCGAACCGGCGACGGCCGGCGAATTGCCCGACGGCGTCGCCCCCGGCGGCGCCGGGCGGGTGCGGGTATTGCCCGGCACGCTGGCCGAGGCGGGCGGCGCGGACGGCTTCTTCGTCGCACGCTTCCGGCGGGTCGGCTGACCGCGCGATCCTCTCGGCTTGCCCGGTTTCCGGGCGGGCGATAAGGCCGGAGTGAAATGTCACAGCCAGTCCGCATCGCCGCCTCGATCCTGTCCGCCGATTTCGCCCGGCTCGGCGAGGAGGTGCGCGCGATCGATGCGGCGGGCGCCGACTGGATCCATGTCGATGTGATGGACGGCCATTTCGTCCCGAACATCACGATCGGCCCGGCGGTGGTGAAGGCGCTGCGCCCCCACACCGCCAAGACGTTCGACGTCCACCTGATGATCTCGCCCGTCGATGGCTTCCTCGACGCCTTTGCCGAGGCGGGGGCGGACATCATCACCGTACATCCCGAAGCCGGGCCGCACCTCCATCGCACGCTCCAGCGGATCAAGGCGCTCGGCAAGCGCGCCGGCGTCTCGCTCAACCCCGCGACGCCGGCCAAGATGCTCGATTATGTGCTGGAGGAGGTCGATCTCGTCCTGGTGATGAGCGTCAATCCCGGCTTTGGCGGGCAGAGCTTCATCACCAGCCAACTGCGCAAGATCGAAGCGATCCGCAAGTCGATCGACAGGCTCGGCAAGCCGATCGACCTGCAGGTCGATGGTGGGATCGATGCGGCGACGGCGCCGCTGGCGATCGCCGCCGGGGCCAACGTGCTGGTTGCCGGCACCGCCAGCTTTCGCGGCGGGGCGGGCGCCTATGCCGCCAACATCGCCGGCCTGAAGGGCGCGTGACGCCGGCCGATCCCACCCCGCCCGATGGCGGCGGCGACGGCGTCGAATCCGGCAAGCGCCTGATCCGCGTCACCGGCGACGGCCTGTCGCTTGCGGAACGGATCGCCAATCGCTTCCACAAGCTCGCCTGGCGCACGCCGCTCCACAGCCTGCGGCTGCGCGGGCGCTATCCGCTCAAGCTGCTCGGCGTGCCGATCGATCCGCTTCCCGGCGATCCCCGCGTCGGCGCGTCGATCATGGAGGGGCGGATGCTCCACCATGGCGAGCAGCTCGATCTCGAAACGCTCGATTTCTCCGCGCTGCGGGTGTCGCCGCGGCTCGCCGAATATCTCCAGACCTTCGCCTGGCTGCGGGACATCGCGGTTGCCGCCCCGCGCGACCAAACCGCGCCGATCGCCGAATTGATCATGCGCAACTGGCTGGCAACGCATGCCGGGGCGGTGACGGAGGCGGCGTGGCGGCCCGATCTGTGGGGCCGGCGGATGTTGTTCTGGGCAGCGCACGCGCCCTTGATCCTGTCGAGCAGCGACGTCGTCTATCGTTCGGCGGTGCTCAACACGCTGGCGCGCGGCGCCCGGCACCTCGATCGCGGGGCGGACAAGGTGCCGCAGGGCCCGGCGCGGATCGCCGCCTGGGCCGGGGTGATCACCGCCGGGCTGCTCATCCCCGGCGGCGATCCGCGGCTGGCGCATGGCGAGGCGGGGATGGCGCGCGCGCTGTCGCTGTCGCTCTACGGCGATGGCGGGCTGGCGGTGCGCTCGCCGGTGGCGCAGCTCGAGGTGGTCGAGCTGCTGGCCCAGCTGCGCGCGGCCTATGCGATGCGCCGCAAGGATCTGCCGGAGCCGATTGCCCACGCGCTGGCGCGCGCAGTGCCGGCGCTGCTCGGTGTGACGCTGGGCGATGGCGGGCTGTCGAGCTGGCAGGGCGGCGCGCCGCTCGGGCCCGAACGCATCGCCGCCGCGATCGAGGGGTCGGGCGTGCGCACCCGGCCGCTGCGCCAGGCGCGCGACTGGGGCTATCAGCGGCTGGTGGCGGGGCAGACGACGCTCGTCCTCGATGCCGCGCCGCCACCGGTCTCGCGGCTAACCGCGGGCGGGTGCGCCTCGACCCTCGCCTTCGAGCTGTCGGACGGGCGCCACCGGCTGGTCGTCAATTGCGGCGGCGGCCGGGGTGCGGCGGGGCTGCCGGCGGAATTGAGCGAGGGGTTGCGCACCACCGCCGCCCACTCGACCCTGATCCTGGCCGATACCAACTCGACCGCGATCCACCACGACGGCTCGCTCGGCCGCGGCGTGATCGAGGTCGAGCTTGACCGGCAGGAACTCGACACCGGCAGCAAGCTCGAGGCCAGCCATGACGGCTATGGCCGCCGCCACGGCTTCATCCATCGCCGCCAGCTCCTGCTCTCGGCCGATGGCCGGCAACTGACCGGCGAGGACGTGCTGGTGCCGTCGGGCCGCAAGCGGCGCGGCGATACGATCGACTTCGCGATCCGCTTCCATCTCGCCCCCTCGGTCGAGGTGAGCAACACCGCCGACGGCATGGGCGCGCTGCTCCGCATCGCCGAGGGCGCGCTGTGGCAGTTCCGCTGCCGCGGCGGCACGCTGGCGATCGAGGACAGCATCTGGATCGATTCGCTCGGCCGGCCGCGCGCCACCACCCAGCTGGTCGTGAGCGGCGCGACGCCGGCCGGCGGCACGAGCATCAGCTGGTTGTTGCGCCGCGCGGGCTAAGGGCGGTTCCCTTGTCGGCCCGCCGCCGCTAGACGGGCGCGATCCCCAAGCGAGGACCCCGATGACCGACGTGAAGATCCGCCGCGCGCTGCTGTCCGTGTTCGACAAGACCGGACTGGTCGAGCTTGGCCGCGCCCTTGCCGGGCACGGCGCCGAACTGGTTTCGACCGGGGGCAGCGCCACGGCGCTCCGCGCCGCCGGGCTCGAGGTCCGCGACATTTCCGAGCTGACCGGCTTTCCGGAGATGATGGACGGGCGGGTCAAGACGCTCCACCCCAAGGTTCATGGCGGGCTGCTCGCCGTGCGCGACGATCCGGCCCACGCCGCCTCGATGGAGGAGCATCAGATCGGCGCGATCGACCTGGTCGTCGGCAATCTCTATCCGTTCCAGCAGACCGTCGCGCGCGGTGCGGGGCGCGACGAGGTGATCGAGAATATCGACATCGGCGGCCCGTCGATGATCCGCTCGGCCGCCAAGAACCACGCGTATGTCGCGATCGTCACCGATCCGGCGGACTATGCGTCGTTCATCGCCGAACTCGATCGTACCGGCGGCGCGACCACGCTGGAAACGCGCAAGCGCCTCGCCGGCAAGGCCTATGCCGCCACCGCCGCTTATGACGCGGCGATCGCCGACTGGTTTGCGATGGTCGATCAGGGCGAGGCTTTCCCGTCCGCCATGTCGATCCCGCTCAAGCGCCAGCAGCCGCTGCGTTACGGCGAGAATCCGCACCAGCAGGCGGCCTTCTATGCTTATGCCGGCGGCGGGCTGCGCGGTATCGGCCAGGCCGAGCAGGTGCAGGGCAAGGAGCTCAGCTACAATAATTACAACGATGCCGATGCCGCGCTGGAACTCGTCTCCGAGTTTCGCGACGCCGGCCCGAGCGTGGTGATCGTCAAGCACGCCAATCCCTGCGGCGTCGCCACCGGCGCCACCTTGCGCGAAGCCTATGAAGCGGCGTTTGCCTGCGATAGCGTGTCGGCGTTCGGCGGGATCATCGCCGTCAACCGCCCGCTCGACGGGCCGACGGCCGAAGCGATCGCCAGCATCTTCACCGAAGTCGTCGTCGCGCCCGGCGCCGATGCCGATGCGCGCGCGGTGTTCGCCGCCAAGCGCAACCTGCGGCTGCTGATCAGCGGCGACCTGCCCGATCCGGCCCGTAGCGGCTTTGCGATGAAGTCGATCATCGGCGGTTTCCTCGTCCAGTCGCGCGACGCCGGCCGGATCGGCCGCAACGACCTCACGGTGGTGACGAAGCGGCAGCCGACCGATCAGGAACTGGCCGATTGCCTGTTCGCCTGGACGATCGCCAAGCACGTCAAGTCGAACGCGATCGTCTATGCCAAGGACGGCGCGACCGCGGGGATCGGCGCGGGCCAGATGAACCGGCTCGAATCCGCCCGTATCGCCGCCTGGAAGGCGCGCGACGCCGCCGACAAGGCAGGCTGGGCGCAGGCGCGCACGATCGGATCGGCGGTTGCCTCGGATGCCTTCTTCCCGTTCGCCGACGGCCTGCTCGCCGCCGCCGAGGCGGGGGCGACCGCGGTGATCCAGCCGGGCGGATCGATCCGCGACGACGAGGTGATCGCCGCCGCCGACGCCGCCGGGCTGGCGATGATCTTCACCGGCATGCGCCACTTCCGCCACTAGGACTGTGCGGGCCCCGTGACGGGGCCCGGTTGACGCTAGGAGGGTTGCGACGCGCCGGTGACGGCGCTCGCGTCCTGCGCGTGCTTGCCGAAGCGGAACAGCGCGCGGTCTTCGTGGGTGAAGCCCTTGAACCAGATCACCACCCCGTAGGTGGCGAGGATCAGCACCACGCCGAACGCCAGCTCGGCCCATTCCGGCAGCATCACCACCGCCGCGCCGACTGCCGCCGCCGCCGCCGCCGCCCACACGATCGCCCAGCGCCAGCCCGATACCGGCGCGCCGAGCAGGCTGGCCAGCAGGTGCGACTTGACGACGGAGGCGAAGCCGAGCGCGACCATCAACCCAATCGCGACCCCGGCGGCGGAGGTCGGATCGTTGCGTACGTTGGTGGGCACGGTCGCCGGCAGACCCCAGGCATGGAGCAATGGCAAGGCTTCCCGCAGGCCGTAGATCAATGCCACCGACACCAGCACCTGAACGACGATCATCGCCGCCGAGACGGCCAGGTTGCGCCACCGCGCGACATAGATCAGCGCGGATTCGCTGACCGCGGCGGTCGCGGCGATCGCCTCGGCCGCGAGCAGGAAGGCAAGTGCCGCGGTGCCGCCGACGAAGCTAGGCCCGACCAGGCCCATCACCGCTTCGCCCGGAATGCCGAGCGCGAGCGCGATGCCGACCTGCGCGGCGATGATCCAGAAGCCGACCTGCCGCACCTGGCGGGCGACCGCCTCGCGGTTTCCCTCCTCAAGATTCTGGGTGATGACCGGGCCGAGGATCGGATCGAAGCTGGTTTTGAGTTTCTGCGGCAGCGATGCGACCTGCTGCGCGACGTAATAGATGCCGACGATGTCCGGCAGGAAGAAGCGCCCGAGGATATAGATGTCGAGCCGCCGCGAGCCCCACTCGATCGCGTCCGCGCCCGCCAGCGGCACGTTGCGCGCCGCCACCCGCGCGAGTTGCGCCGGGCGGGGCCACCACCCGGCCGGCCGGCCATAGCTGCGCAGCAGCGGCACGATCGATGCGGTGAAGGCGGCGATGGTCGACAAGGCATAAGCCAGGATCAGCCCGTCCCGCAGCGAATACCAGGACAGCGCCAGCGCGGCGATGCTGATCGTCCACGGCTCGACGATCGCCCGCGCCTTGACCGTCGCCGCCACATCGCCGCGATAAGCGAGCGCAGCGAGCGCGATATCGGACAGCGCCCAGCCGAAGATCGTCAGCGGCAGCAGCCAGTCGAGCCCGTGGATCAGGCTGTTCGGGAACAGCATCCGCGGCATCAGGATCAGCACCGCGGCCGCCACGATCGAGCCGAGGAAGCCGAGCAGCAGCGCATCCCACACGACATGGACGTGCGGCCGATCACTGCGCGAGAGCTGCTGCGCCAAGCCCCGCTTGAGCCCCAGCGTGGCCAGCTGGGCGGCGAACTCGACCGTGATGGTGGCGATGGCGAAGCGGCCGAGCGCATCGGCGCCATAGATGCGCCCGGCGATGAACAGGAACGGCAACCGGGCGGCGAGGCGGATCAGGAAGCCGAAGAAGTTGGTTCGGCCGCCCTTGGCCAGCGCCTGGATGTCACCACCCGGCTCGGCGGCGGCGAAGGGCTGGGTCAATGCGCCGCGCCCCAGCTTCGGCCGACGCCGATCTCGACGCCGAGCGGCACGCTCAGCTGGATCGCCGGTTCGGCCGCGGTCGCCATCACGTGCCGGATCACCTCGCGCGCGGCGTCGACATCCTGCTCGGCCAGTTCGAACACCAGTTCGTCATGCACCTGCAACAGCATGCGCACGCCCGGCAGCCCGGCCTCGGCCAGAGCCGGCCCCATCCGCGTCATCGCGCGCTTGATGATGTCGGCGCTGGTGCCCTGGATCGGGGCGTTGATCGCCTGCCGCTCGGCGCCCTGCCGCTCGCCGATCGTCTTGGCGCGGATCGCCGGCAGGTGGGTCTTGCGGCCGAACAAGGTGGTGACATAGCCCTGTTCGCGCGCCTGGGTCAGCGTGTCGGCGATGTAGCGGTTGATGCCCGGAAAACGATCGAAATAGCGGTCGATCATCGCCTGCGCCTCGATTCGGTCGACCCCCAGCCGCCCGGCCAGCCCCCACGAGGAAATGCCGTAGAGGATCGCGAAATTGATCGTCTTGGCCTTGGCGCGGGTGTCGCGATCGACATGGCCGAACAATTCGGTCGCCGTCAGCGAATGGATGTCGTCCCCGGCGGCGAATGCGTCGCGCAGCGGCGGCACGTCGGCCATGTGCGCCGCCAGCCGCAGCTCGATCTGCGAATAGTCCGCCGACAGCAGGACGTTGCCGGCGTCGGCGACGAACGCCTCGCGGATGCGGCGGCCGACCTCGGTGCGGATCGGGATGTTCTGGAGGTTCGGGTCGGTCGAGGAGAGCCGTCCGGTCTGCGCGATCGCCAGGCTGAAGGTGGTGTGGACCCGCCCGGTGGCGGGGTTGATCTCGGCCTGGAGGGCATCGGTGTAGGTCGACTTGAGCTTGCTCAGCTGGCGCCAGTCGAGCACCTTGCGCGCGATCTGCGCGCCGCCCTCGGCCAGCCGCTCGAGCTCGGTCACGTCGGTCGAATAGACCCCGGTCTTGCCCTTGCGCCCGCCGGCGAGGCCAAGCCGGTCGAACAGCACCTCGCCCAGCTGCTTGGGGCTGCCGATCGTGAACGGCCCGCCCGCCAGTACGAACACGTCGCCTTCCAGGCGGGCGATGTCGCCGGCAAACTCGGCCGAAAGCCGCGCCAGCTCCTCGCGGTCGACCTTGATCCCGGCGCGCTCCATCTGCGCCAGGACCGGCACGAGCGGCCGATCGACCAGTTCGTAGACGCGGGTCGCCGCCTCCTGCGCCAGCCGCGGCTTCAGCTTGCGCCACAGCCGCAGCGTGATGTCGGCATATTCGGCGGCATATTCGGTGGCGCGCTCCAGCGACACCTTGTCGAAGCCGATCTGGCTCTTGCCCGTGCCGCACACCGCCTTGAACGCGATCGCGCCGTGGCCGAGATGGCGGCCGGCGAGATCCTCGATGCCATGCTGGTGCTTGCCGGCGTCGAGATCGTAGCTGAGCAGCATGGTATCGTCATAGGCCGCGACACCGACGCCGTTCCGGGCGAGCAGGGTCAGCGCATATTTGAAATCGTGACCGACCTTCAGCGTCGCGGGATCGCCAAGCAGCGGGGCGAGCCGGGCCAGCACCCGTGCCGCATCCAGCTGCTGCGGGCGCTCGGACAGCAGATCGTCGCCGCCGTGCGCGACCGGAATGTAGCAGGCGCGGCCGGGCGCGGTGGCCAGGCTGATGCCGACCAGGTTGGCGCGGACGCTGTCGAACGCATCGGTCTCCGCGCCGACCGCGACGACGCGCGCGGCCAAGGCGGCGGCGATCCACCGATCGAGCGCCTCCTCGGTGGTAACCGCCTCATACTCCTTGTGGACGAACGGCGGCTCGTCCGCGGCGGCGGGCGGCGGCGGGGCGGCGCTTGCCGCCGTGCCGCCGACCTTCATCAGCAGCGAACGGAAACCCTGGTCTTCGAGGAAGGCGCGCAGCGGTTCCGGCGGGATGCCCTTCAGCGCCAGATCCTCCAGCGGCTCGGGCAGCGCCCGATCGCACACCAGTCGCACCAGCTCGCGCGACAGGCGGGCATTGTCGGCATGGTCGATCAGCGACTGGCGCAGCTTGGGCTTGGCGATCGTGCTCGCCGCGGCGAGCACCGATTCAACGTCGCCATATTGCTGGATCAGCTGGGCGGCCGTCTTCGGCCCGATCCCCGGCACGCCGGGCACATTGTCGACGCTGTCGCCCATCAGCGCCAGCACGTCGCCCAGCTGCTCGGGCGGCACGCCGAACTTCTCGATCACCTCGTCGCGGCCGATCCGGCGATTGTTCATCGTGTCGAGCAGATCGAGCCCCGGCTCGACCAGCTGCATCAGATCCTTGTCGGACGACACGATCGTCACCTTCCAGCCCGCGGCGAGCGCAGCCTTGGAATAACAGGCGATGATATCGTCCGCCTCCAGCCCTTCTTCCTCGATGCACGGCACCGAAAACGCGCGCGTCGCGGTGCGGATCACCGGGAATTGGGGGACGAGATCGGCGGGCGGCGGGGGGCGGTGCGCCTTATACTTGTCGTACAGATCGTTGCGGAAGGTGCGGGACGAGGCGTCGAGGATCACGGCCAGATGGGTCGGCCCGCCATCCTTGCGCAGATCGTCGAGCAGCTTCCACAGCATCGTGGTGAAGCCATAGATCGCGCCCGCCGGCTCCCCCCTCTTGTTGGTGAGCGGCGGCAGCCGATGATAAGCGCGGAAGATATAGCCCGAGCCGTCGACGAGATAGAGATGGTTGGAGGACATCGCGCCGAGATAGCAGCGCGGCGCGCCGCTGACACCCTCCGATCGCGCATCGTGACGGCATGGACGGCCTGCACAGCATGGCTGGCCGCGCCACGCCTAGCATACTATGTGCATGCTTATGGCTACCGCCGCACTTCCCGCCGCCGCGCGCGCTTCCGTGCCCCATCGCGGGCTGATCACCGCCTCGGTGATCCTGGCGACCGTGCTGCAGGTGCTCGACACGACGATTGCCAACGTCGCTTTGCCGCACATGCAGGCCGCGCTGGGGGCGAATCGCGAGACGATCACCTGGGTGCTGACCAGCTATATCGTCGCCGCCGCGATCGCGACGCCGATCACCGGCTGGCTTTCCGACCGGGTCGGCCAGAAACGGCTGTTCCTGATCGCCATCGTCGGCTTCGTGGTGGCGTCGATGGCGTGCGGCGCGGCGACCAGCCTGCCGATGATGGTGGCGGTGCGCGCGATCCAGGGCATCTTCGGCGCCTTCCTCGTCCCGCTCAGCCAGACCATCCTGCTCGATGCCTATCCGCGCGAAAAGCACGGCCAGGCGATGGCGCTGTGGGGCGCGGCGGTGATGGCCTCGCCGGTGCTCGGGCCGGTGCTCGGCGGCTGGCTGACCGACAATTTCAGCTGGCGCTGGGTGTTCTACGTCAACCTGCCGGTCGGCGTGGCCGCGCTGGCGGGTGCGTGGATATCGCTGCCCAAGCTGGCGACCGTCCGCCGCCGATTCGATCTGTTCGGCTTCGCCCTGCTCGGCCTCGCGCTCGCCGGGCTCCAGCTCATGCTCGATCGCGGGCCCCACCTCGACTGGTTCGAATCTCCCGAGATCCTGGTCGAAACGGGCGTGGCGATCGCCGCGCTGTGGATCCTCGCCGTCCATCTCGCGACCAGCCGCAACCGCATCTTCGATCCCGCGATGCTGGCCGATCGCAACTACCTGGCGGCGCTGGCGTTCGCGTTCATCGCCGGGTTGGTGATGACCGCCGGCGCGGCGTTGCTGCCGCCGATGCTGCAACAGCTTTATGGCTATCCGACGATCGAGGCGGGCATGCTGATGGCGCCGCGCGGCGCCGGAACCGTGGTCGCCTTCGTCATCACCGGGCGCTTTTCGGGCAAGATCGATCCGCGGTTCGTCATCCTCACCGGTTTCTGCCTGATCGCGCTGTCGCTCTACCAGATGACCGGTTTCTCGCTGGAAATGGGGCAGCGGCTGATCACCATCAGCGGATTCATACAGGGCGCCGGCATGGGCTTTGCGATGGGCCCGCTGCTGACGCTCGGCTTCGCGACGCTCAGCCCGCGTTTCCGCACCGACGCGAGCAGCCTGTTCAGCCTGCTGCGCGGTTTGGGCGGATCGATCGGCGTCGCGATCGTCACCGCGGTGCTCGCCCACAATGTCCAGGTCAGCCATTCGGATCTTGCCACGCACATCACCGCGCAGGCGGTGCCGGGCGCCGGCCTGCTCGCCGCTGGCGGCGGCGGCAGCGTCGGCATGGCCGCGGCGATGGTCGACGGGGAGATCAACCGGCAGGCGCTGATGATCGCCTATCTCGACGATTATCACATGATGATGCTGCTGACGCTGTGCGCGGTTCCGCTGCTGCTGTTCGTGCGCCGCCCGCCCAAGCAGGCGCCCGGTGCCGGCCACGCGGTGATGGAATAACCGCTTAGGGGGTCAGGATGGTATCGACCGCGTCGGGCAGCGTGTCGGGATAATCCAGCGTGTAATGAAGCCCCCGGCTCTCCTTGCGGGCTAAAGCGGAGCGGACGATCAACCCTGCGACCTCGATCAGGTTGCGCAGCTCGATCAGGTCGGGCGTCACGCGGAAATTGCCGTAATATTCCTCGACCTCGCGGCGCAGCAGCGCGACGCGGTGCTGGGCGCGTTCGAGCCGCTTGGTGGTGCGGACGATGCCGACGAAGTCCCACATGAAGCGGCGGATCTCGCGCCAATTATGCTGGACGACGACCTCCTCGTCCGAATCGGACACGCGGCTTTCGTCCCATGCGCGGATCGGCGGCGCCGGCGGCAACTCGTCCCAGTGGCGCGCGATGTGGGTGGCGGCGGCGGCGCCGAACACGAAACATTCGAGCAGCGAATTGGAGGCGAGCCGGTTGGCGCCGTGGAGCCCCGACTGGGTGACCTCCCCTGCGGCATAGAGGCCGGGCAGGTCGGTCCGCCCCTTCAGGTCGACGAGCACGCCGCCGCACGTATAATGCTGCGCCGGGACCACCGGGATCGGCTCTCGCGTGATGTCGATGCCGAGTTCGAGCAGGCGCGCATGGATCGTCGGGAAATGCTCGATGATGAACTCGGCCGGCTTGTGGCTGATGTCCAGGTGGACATAATCCAGCCCCAGCCGCTTGATCTCGTGATCGATCGCGCGGGCGACGATGTCGCGCGGCGCAAGTTCGGCGCGCGGATCGAAATCGGGCATGAAGCGATGGCCGTCGGTCGGCAGCTTGAGCTGCCCGCCTTCGCCGCGCATCGCCTCGGTGATCAGGAAGTTCTTGACCTCCAGATTGTACAGGCAGGTCGGGTGGAACTGCATGAATTCCATGTTCGACACCCGCGCGCCGGCCCGCCACGCCATCGCGATGCCGTCCCCGGTCGCGCCGCGCGGCGCGGTCGAATAGAGATAGGTGCGCCCCGCGCCGCCGGTGGCGAGGATCGTCGCGCGTGCGGTGAACAGGTCGACCAGCCCGGTCTGGCGGTTGACGGCGTAGACGCCCCAGACATGGCCATCGCCCGAATAACGCTGGCCATGCCGGCCGGTGACCAGGTCGATCGCCGCCATGTGCGGGATCAGGGTGATGTTCGGGTTGGCGGCGGCGGCCCGTTCCAGCGCCTGCTGCACCGCCCAGCCGGTGGCATCGTCGACATGGACAATGCGGCGATGGCTGTGGCCGCCCTCGCGCGTCAGGTGCCAGCGATCCGATTCGCCGGCGTTGAACGGCACGCCCAGGCTGGCCAGTCGCTCGATCGCAGCGGGGGCGTTTTCGACGACATATTCCACCGTGCGGCGATTGTTCAGCCCCGCGCCCGCGATCATCGTATCTTCGACATGGCTCTCGAACGTGTCGCCCGGCTCCAGCACCGCGGCGATCCCGCCCTGCGCCCAGGCGGTCGAGCCATCCGATATGCCGCCCTTGGCGAGCACCGCGACGCGGAAGCGTTCGGCCAGGTTGATCGCCGCCGTCAGCCCCGCGGCGCCGGATCCGATCACGATCACGTCATAGGCATGTTCCGCCATCGGATCAGCCCGGAACCGACTGGCGCGTGAGGTTGAGGAACACGTCTTCCAGATCCGCCTCCCGCGTCGACACGTCGACGATGCCGATCCCGGCGGCCTGCAACGCGGCGAGCACCTCGCCGGCGTTCACCTTGTCCTTGCTGTAGGTGATGGTCAGCGTCCGGCTGCCCTTCAACTCGATCTTTTCGAAGCAGGCCGCGGCCGGCGGCTCGGTCAGGTCGCGATCGATCGTCACCTCCACCGCTTTCTCCTGCGCCATGCCGACCAGCGTGCGGGTCGGCTCGTTGGCGATCAGGCGGCCATGGTTGATGATCGCGATGCGATCGCACAATTCCTCGGCCTCCTCGAGATAATGGGTGGTGAGGATGACGGTGACGCCGCTGTCGTTGAGCTCGCGGACATATTGCCACAATTGCTGGCGCAGCTCGACGTCAACGCCGGCGGTCGGCTCGTCGAGGACGAGCACCGGCGGCGAGTGGACCATCGCCTTGGCCACCATCAGCCGCCGCTTCATCCCGCCGGACAGGGTCCGGGCATAAGCGTCGCGCTTGTCCTCGAGGTGGACGGCGCGCAGCAGCGCATCGGATCGTCGCGCGGCCTTGGGCACGCCATAGAGCCCGGCCTGGATCTCCAGCGTCTCGAACGGCGTGAAATAGGGATCGAACAGGATCTCCTGGTTGACGATGCCGATCGATGCCTTGGCGTTGCGGGTCTCGCGATCGATGTCGAAGCCCCAGATCGTGGCGCTGCCCGAGGTCTTGTTGACCAGCCCGGCGAGGATGTTGATCAGCGTCGACTTGCCCGCGCCGTTGGGGCCGAGCAGCCCGACGATGCTGCCGCGCGGCACGTCGAACGACACGTTGTCGAGCGCGACCTTGCCGCCCGCATAGGTCTTGCACAAAGCGTGGATCGCGATCGCGGCGTCGGTCATGCGTTGCGACTTAGGCCGCTGACGGGGAGGCGCAAGTCACTTCGCGGGCGGTTCGGTCGGTTCAGCGGGGGCGGGCGCGGTGGCCGCCGGCTGGGGCGGCTTGGTCTCGGCCGGTTTCGCCGGCGCCGCGGATTTGCCCGGCGCAATCGTCAGCGTCAGCTCGGTGGTGAGCGTGATGCTCGCGACTCGATCGGTCACCGTCGCGACGACGCGATAATCGCCGAACGGCCCTTCGTCATCGACGCCATAGCCGAGCGCGCCGTCGCCGAGATACGGCTTCTTGGGGTCGGCGGGCGCGGCATTGTTCCACACCACGACGCCCTTGTTCTCGTCGTTGATCGTCCCGTCGGGCCGCGTGATGACGAAATCGGCGACGATGTCGCACTTGCCGTTGGCGTTGTCATTGCACCCGCGAAAGATCAGGAAGGTGAACAGCGGCTGGTTGGCGACGG
>JAQGKS010000263.1 GCA_028289965.1 Sphingomonas bacterium | reverse complement strand
CCGATCTCATATTGCGTGCCGATGCTCCACTTCCACTTGGGCGTGTAGGGGGCATAATCGCCAAATTGCGGCCCGTTGATGTTGGTCGGGCCGCCGACACTGACGGTGGTCACCGCGCCGGTCGCCGGGTTGGTGCTCGCAAAGGTCCCGAAGCGCTTATATTTGAAGTGCAGGTAGCTCACCGAGCTGTCGATCAGGAAGCCCTCCGCCGGGCGGATCGCGGTCTCGATCTCGATTCCCTTGATGTCGGCGTCGCCCGCATTGACCGGCAAGGCGCAGGGCGCGCCGAAACCCGCCCCGGTAATCGCCGTGCAGTTGGTCAGGCCGAGCTGGATGCCCTTATACTTGCTGAGGAAGGCCGCCACGTTGACGCGCAGGCGACGATCGAACAGGTCGCTCTTGAGGCCGAGTTCGAACGCCTCCAGCGTCTCGGGATCGAACGGCAGCGCCTGTTGCACGAAGAACGGCCGGGGATTGACGCCGCCGCCCTTGAACCCCGTCGAATATTGGGCGTAGGTCATCAGCTCCTCGGCCCATTCATATTGGACGTTTGCGCGGTAATCGACGCGCTTGCCGTCATACTGCCCGATCGTTCCGTTCAGCGGCAGCACCCCGTTCGCCGCGATCGATGTCGGATCATTGTAGGGCCGCTGGCGGATATATTGATAGGTCTTCGACTCCTCGGTGTAGCGGATGCCGCCGTTGAAGGTCAGCTTCTCCAAAGGATGCCAGGCGAGGTGGGCGAATACCGCCTTGCTGTCGGCATCGACCGGATCGCTCTGCTGGAATTGCAGCGCGGACGAGCGCAGATCCTGGAACGAGGTGTAGATCGACTTCTGATCGCTGTAATAGCCGCCGAGCGTATATTCGATCTCGTCATTGGCGCCGAACGCGCCGTTCAGGCGCACCTCCTGGCTGAAGAACCGGAACGTCAGCGGACCGAAGCCGAGGCTGTGGGCCAAAGGCGAGACATCGTTGTCGTTCGAGAATTCCGAGCGATAGCGGCGAAAGGCGGTGATCGAAACGAGCTGGAGCTGATCGGTGAGATCCCATTCGACCTGGCCGGACACGCCCCAGCCCTTGAAGCGTACGCGGCCGTCGCCGGAGGACGCCCGGTACACGCCATCGGCCGGATTGTTGAAGGTCGCGAAGTTGCAGTAGCGGCCGCAGACGAAGCGCAGATCGTAGGGCACGACCGCGGCGTAGGGCTGGATATCGCGCGGCACCGCGCCGGAAGGTGGCGTGCCGGTGGTGAACGGCGGGTTGGGGGCGAGCGGGAAGATCGGGCTTGCCGGACCGCCGTTCGGATAGGTGCGATCGAGCAATATCGTCGCCGCCGTGGTGCGATCGTCGTCGGTATAGTCGGCGACGATGTTGATATCGACGGTGTCGGTCGGTCGGTAGCGAAGCTGGCCGCGCAGCGCCACATAGCCGACCTCGCCTTCGCGGGCGAGCAGGCAGTCGCTGCCGGACGAGAGCGCCGGAACGCCGCCGGCCGGGTTGATCGGCACGGTGGCGCCGCTGCGATCCACGAACGTCGTCGCGCCGCCGGCCGGATAGAGGCAGCCGAAATCGAGCCGCCTCACATAGCCGCGCTGCTTCTTCGACACGCCGGCGATGCGCGCGTCGAGCCCCTCCGCTATGTTGAAGTCGGCACTGCCACGCAGGTCGATGCGGTTGCGGCTGCCATAGGCCGCCTGGACGTAGCCGCTATTGTCGCCGGTGGGCCGCTTCGAGAACAGCTTGACCGCGCCGCCGATCGAATTGCGGCCCGACAGCGTCCCTTGCGGCCCGCGCAACACCTCGACGCGATCGAGGTCGAGCAGATCGAGGATCGAGCCGGTCAGCGTCGCGAAATAGACGTCGTCGACGTAGAAACCGACGCCCGGCTCGACCGCCGGGTTGAAGTCGAACTGGCCGACGCCGCGGATCGAGGCGCCGAGCGCCGGCCCGAAGGTCGCGCCCTGGGGCTTGAGCGTCACCGACGGCGCCTGGTTGGCGATGTCCTGCACGCTCGTCTGGCTGCGGGCCTCGAGCATGGCGCTGGACACTGCGGTAATCGCGATCGGCGTGTCCTGCAGGTTCTGCTCGCGAAACTGGGCGGTGACGACGATCTCGTCGCTGGGATCGGCCGCGGGGCTGTTGCCGGGGCCCGGCTGGTTGGCCTGACCGGCCTGTGCCGCTGCACGCTGTTCCGCCGGCGCGACGTCGACCGCGCTCTGGCTCTCGGGCGCCTGTGCCATCGCCGCCGCTCCAGCGGCCGCGAGCGCTACCGCCAGGCCAAGCCGGCTGACCATAGCGGTCGCCCGCACACAGTTCCTCGATCCCATCTCGGTTCCTCCCCGTTTCGACGCCCTTTGCAGGTCTGATCGGTCGATTCGTTCGACAATGTCGGTCTAGCAGCCTTGTCGACCGCAACTCCATCCTCTGCGTTTCTGCGCCGGCCAAATAGCCCGAAGGCCCCTCGGCATCGGCCGGTTTGCACGCCTTCAGGGGCAGGTCTGGACGGTGCTTCGTTCCCGTCGCAGGGCGACCGCGCGACGTTGCTTTCCTGTCGCGCCCGTCCGGCGGCACATTCCGGCGAGAGGGTCCGCGAAAGGGAATCGCGGTCACTTTCAGGAGAGCGGGGGCTCATCTCATTGCATTTTAACTCTTCCCGATTAGCGCGACGGTGCAGTCCGGAGGCTGCGCTTGGGCAGGACGGCGCTGTGCTTCGCATCCTAAATTGTATTCAGCGCGATCATGACTGGTCGCTCGTGCTTCTCGCCGGCCTGCTGTGTGTCGCCTCGTGCGTCGCCGCCGTCCTTCTGCTGCACCGGGCGCAGGAGGGTTCCCGCGCGGATCAACGCCGCTGGCTCGGCGTTGCCGGTTTCGCGACCGGGTTCGGCATCTGGGCGACCCACTTCGTCGCGATGCTCGCCTATAAGTCGGACCTGATCGCCGGCTACGCATAGGCGCCAGCTGAACGCCACTGCCGGCGCGCAAAGAAGCGAACCTTTCCATCGCCATTTTTCAGCGTCGGCGATGTTCCCCCCCCCCAGCACTCGCAGAATCGCAGTTCGTCCGGGCGGTGCGCGCGCGGCTGCTGCCACAATCGCGGCGGGCTCGCGGGAGGCAGGCCGGGCAGGTGCCTGCGCTCGGTTGTGGGAGGGCGCCAGAACGCGGCGATGGACGCCCCATGATCAAGCCTTAATATGATTTGACTAACAAACCATCTTGCCTAGGATGATCGGGTAATAAGACTTCAGCGGTCAATTTAGGTGAGGATGCAGATGGTAGGCTCAGGCACTCGGGCCCGTCGGGCTCGCATGGGCGCCCATGCGGTCGGCGCGAGCGGGTTCGCAATTGCGGTCGTCCTGGCGGTGACGGTGGCGTCTCCGGTCCTGGCGCAGGACACGTCCGTTGCGCCAGCGCCAGCAGCAGCGCCCGCGGAGCCCGCGGCGGCGGCGGACATCGTCGTCACCGGATCGCGCCTGGCGCGGGCGGGCTTCAGCGCGCCGACCCCGGTGACCGTCGTCGGCGCCGCCCGGTTCGAAGATCTCGCCGCCACCAATGTGGGCGAGGCGCTGTCCCAGCTGCCCGCGTTCCAGAGCTTCCAGTCGCCGACCAACAGCAACCTGACGATCGTCGGCAATATCGGCGCGCGGACGCTCGATCTCCGCCAGCTCGGCGCGCAGCGCACGCTGGTGCTGGTCGACGGCCGTCGCTTCG
>JAQGKS010000244.1 GCA_028289965.1 Sphingomonas bacterium | reverse complement strand
CTCCGGCGGTTTCCACCCATGCCGTGACGCTCGAGACGAAGTACGGCATTCCGACGGTCGCGATCCACACCAGCAAGTTCGATCGCGTGGTGCGATCGGTCACCCGCATCGCCGGCCTGCCCGATGCTCCCACCGTATTCGTGCCGCAGCCGGTGATGGGCAAGAGTGCAGCCGAGTTGCGCGCCTACGTCGAGGGCGCCGATCCGATCAGCGGCCTGCCCGTGATGCGCGAAGTGCTGGATGCGCTGACGATCGGCCTTGCCGCCCCCGCCAGCGGGCCGGCCGCGTTCGAGCGCTCCACGCCGCGGCTGGTCGACCCGGATAGCGAGGAGGCGCTGCACGCGCTGTTCCTCGACAATAACTGGACCGACAAGCTGCCGATCGTGCTGCCGACGGAGGAACGCGTCGCAGCCATGCTGGCGCATACCAGCCGTCCCCCGGACGAGATCGTCGGCAAGATGCAGCCGACGCCCAATCGCGGCCTGTGGGAATATACGGTGGAAAAGGTTGCGGTGAACGCGGTGATGGCCGGCGCCAAGCCCGAATATTTCCCCGTCATCCTGGCGCTGGCCGCCTCCGGGGTCACCGCGCGTGGCAGCACCTCCAGTTCGGGCGCGGCGATGGTGGTGGTCAACGGGCCGATCCGCAACGAAATCGGCATGAACTCCGGCATCGGCGCGATGGGACCCTACAACCATGCCAATGCCACCATCGGGCGCGCCTACGGCTTGCTGTCCCAGAACCTCCAGGGCGGCTCGGTCCCGGGCGAGACGTTTCTCGGGTCGCTCGGCAACAGCTACAGCTACAACAGCGTCACCTTCGCGGAGAATGAGGAACGCAGCCCCTGGCCCGCGCTCCACGTCCAGAAGGGCTATGCCGCCGAGGACAGCGTCGTCAGTATCTTCTTCGGCTGCCGATCGACCTCGTTCGGTCTCGGCCTGCGGGCGAAATTCTGGCGCGAGCACGTTCGTGACATGCTGCTAGCGGTGGATACGGTCGGCCCGCCGGTGCTGCTGCTGGATCCGATCACGGCGAACCAGTTCATCGATCGTGGCGGCTTCGACACCAAGGAGAAGCTGGTCGATTTCATCCACGATACCGCGAAGATGCCGGCGGAGCGCTACTGGGACATGCAGCTGGTCCAGAACTACGTCTATCCCAACGCCACGCTGGGCGTGGAGCCCCTCGCCACCCGGCTGAAGGCGGCGCCGGACGAGTTGATCCACATGTTCCGCAAGGAGGACATCAACGTCGTCGTCGTAGGCGGCGAAACCAACGGATACTGGCAGATCATGGGCGCCGGCCACCGCGCCAGCGTGCTGATCGATGACTGGCGCTGAGTTGACGATGCGCAAGGTTGATCTCGTGATCATCGGTGCCGGCACCGCCGGGCTGACCGCAGCAGCGATGGCCGCCGATCAGGGCGTCGAGGTGCTCGTGATCGAGCATCTCGCCCCCGGCGGTCAGGTTGCGACCGTGGAGAAGATCCGCAACTTTCCCGGCTTTGCCGAGGGTGTAGGCGGCTACGAACTCGGCCCGCTGCTCCAGCAGCAGGCGGAGGAACGGGGCGTCGACTTCCTGTTCGACAGCGTCGAGCGGCTCGAGCCCGACGAACACGGCTTCCGCATAGTCGGCGCGGAGGAGATGGTGCACGCCCGCGCCGTAATCGTCGCGGCGGGCTCGCATCGCCGGACGCTCGGCGTGCCCGGCGAGCAGGAGTTTGAGGGGCGCGGCGTATCGCACTGCGCCTCGTGCGACGCGCATTTCTTTCGCGGCAAGCAGGTCGTCGTCGTCGGCGGCGGCGATTCCGCCTTCGACGAGGCCGAGATCCTCGCCGAGCATGCGGGTGCCGTGACGATCATCCATCGCGGCCCCCGCCCGGTTGCGCAGCAGCGCAGCGTCGAGCGGGTCTCGGCGCTCGCCAATGTCCATCTGGTAGGGGACGCAGAGGTCACCGCGATCGAGGGTGCCGACGGCGTCGATCGCGTCCTGATCGATACTCCGGACGGGCAGGGCGCGCGCGACTGTGCGGGCGTGTTCGTCTATACCGGGCTCGTGCCCAACAGCGCGTTCCTCGGGGATCTCGTCGCGCTTGACGCGGCGGGCGCGATCGTCACCGGCGGCAGCTTCGAAAGCAGCCGCCCGGGGCTGTTCGCGGCCGGCGACATCCGCAGCGGCGCGACCGCCATGCTCGCCAGCGTCGCGGGCGAGGGGGCAACCGCGGCGCTCGCCGCCGTCCGCTATCTGCGCGAGCGCGCAACCACGGGAATGTTCTGAGATGGCCGAAACGATGCACGCCCGCGTCCTGATCATCGGGTCCGGCCCGGCGGGGTATACCGCGGGCATCTATGCCGCGCGCGCGGCGCTCTCGCCGATGCTGATCCAGGGCATGCAGCCCGGCGGCCAGCTGACCATCACCACCGACGTCGAGAATTGGCCGGGCGACCAGAGCGTTTTAGGGCCCGAGCTGATGGAACGGATGGAAGCGCAGGCCCGCCATATCGGCGTCGAGCTGGTTTCCGACATGATCGCGAAGGTCGATCTGTCGCGCCGTCCGTTCACCGCGACTGGCGAATCCGGGGTCACCTACACCGCCGATACGATGATCATCGCGACCGGGGCGCAGGCCCGCTGGCTCGGGCTGGAGAGCGAGACGCGCTACCGCGGCTTCGGCGTATCGGCGTGCGCGACGTGCG
>JAQGKS010000239.1 GCA_028289965.1 Sphingomonas bacterium | reverse complement strand
AAATTTCCTTGGGAACGCCGTTGACCAGGTCGCGGCCCTTGATGTGGACGGTCTTGCCGATGCCGTCGACCGGCGGCTTGGCAATGCCGACTTCCTTCTTGATCCGCTCAGCCGTAGCTTCGCCGATGAGCAAATTGTGGTTGCGACGGACATAGGACGAGATTGCCTCGTCCATCTTGTCGCCGCCGACGCGCACCGAGGTGGTATAGGCCAGCCCGCGCAAGCTGAGCACCGCGACCTCGGTCGTGCCGCCGCCAATGTCGACGACCATCGATCCGATCGGCTCGGTCACCGGCATGTCGGCGCCGATCGCGGCGGCCATCGGCTCCTCGATCAGCCACACCTGGCTCGCACCCGCATTCGACCCGGCGTCGCGGATCGCGCGCCGTTCCACCGACGTCGAGCCGGAGGGCACGCAGATCACGATTTCCGGCCAGCGCGGCAGGCGCCTGGGGCCGTGAACCTTGAGGATGAAGTGCTTGATCATCTGTTCGGCGACGTCGATGTCGGCGATCACGCCGTCGCGCAGCGGCCGGATCGTCTCGATCGAGCCCGGCGTCTTGCCCATCATCAGCTTGGCATCGCTGCCCACCGCCTTGACCCGCCGGACGCCGTTGATCGTCTCGACCGCGACCACCGACGGCTCATTCAGGACGATCCCGCGTCCGCGCACATAGACGACAGTATTAGCAGTGCCGAGATCGATCGCCATGTCGTGGGACGACATCTTCAGCCAACGTGAAAAGAACATTTAGTCGCCTCCCGGCGAGGTTCGCCGTTCGTCCGACCTTAAGCGAGATCGTGCGGCCTGTCGTTGCGCGAGTGGCTCGACCCGGCGTGGCGCAAGCTGCCCTCGTCGCCCAAGGGCGCAAGGCAGGTTTGCCCGGCGCGGCTTGGCCCGTGCTGTGCGACCGGGGCGTCCAAGCGGAAAGGATCCGGGCGCCGCATCGGGCGCCCGGATCCCGATCATCAATCGAACATCGGCTCGGGCTGGTTGCCCGCGGCATCGCCACCGCTTGCCGGCGCGGCCTTGCGCGGGCGACCGCGCTTGGCGGCCGGTGCGCCGCTTTCCTGCGCCTGGGCGGCGGGCTTGCGGCCGCGCTTGGCGGGCGCCGGCTCTGCGGCCTCGGCCGTATCCGCGGCAGTCGATTCCGGCGCGCCGGTTTCGGTCCTCTTGCGACCAAGGCCAAGGCTCTTGGCGACGTCGCGACGATGCTCCGAATAAGCCGGCGCAGTCATCGGATAGTCGGACTTGAGGCCGTAACGCTGGCGATACTCCGCCGGGGTCATGCCATGACGCGAAAGGTGCCGCTTCAGCGTCTTATAGGGTTTGCCGTCGATCAACGAAATGATGTGTTCGCGCGACGCCAGGCTCTTCCGCACGGTCACCGCCGGTTCATAGGTGGGGGCCGTATCGGTTTCCTCGTTCTGGGTCGGCTCTTCCTTGGCCGTCAGTGCGGCGATCGCCGCATGCGTTTGCGTGATGAAGGCAGGCACGTCGTCGGGCCGAAGATTGTTGTGCGAGACATAGCTCGCGACCACTTCGATGGTCAGTTCGACTAGATTGTTTTCTTCAGCCATATCGCGACTCCTCGGTTCGATGCGTGTCAGATAGTCAACGATCGGCTTTCCTCAAGGAAAATACCTGAGAAATTGCTTTGCCGCCGCCGAATGATGGCTCCAGCGAGTGGATCGACATCGAAAAGGCGCCCGCGAATGCTGGTGGCCCGCGCCCGGGGGGGTCGATCATTGCCCGGGATGCGTGGCTCGCATGCGATGTCGCCTACCGGAATAGTAGCGCGGAGGTGCAAGTCCGGTCCGGGCGATCTGCATGCGTCGAGGAAGCCGCGCCATTTTTGCAGGGGCGCCAATATTCAGCGTCGGCGCGCCGGAAAGGCGAATGAAGCCTCGATTCCGGGGACGATGCGCGGATCGGTGGGCGGCGTCCGCTCGACTTGCTCAAGACGCCGCCCCACGAGAGCCGCGATCGAAGATCCGGCGGAACGTGAGCGCGATCAGCCGGGCTGTTCGATCAGGCGGACGAGATCGGCCAGCGTCGCGGTCACGGGTGTCGCCACGCCTACGGCCTGTGCGGCGCGCACCACCGCGCCGTTGATCGTCTCGATTTCGGTGCGGCGGCCGGCCAGCCGATCCTGCAGCATCGACGCCTTGTGCCCGCGATGGTTGGCCAGCGCGTGATCGACCTTGCCGGCGATGCTGGCGCGGTCCAGCCGGATGCCGTTGGCCTCGGCGGTCGCGGCGACTTCCTCGACGATCGCCAGCGCGATCCGCCTTCCGGCGGCCGTGTCCATTCCACCCACGGTGAGGCCGGTGACGGTGGCGAGCGAGTTGAGCGCGGCGTTGAATGCGACCTTTTCCCAGATCGCCACCTGCACGTCGGGATCGGCAATGGCGTCCAGCCCGCTCGCGCGGAGCAGCGCCACCGCCGGTCCGACGCCCGGCTCCGCGCCGGGCGAATAAGCGCCGATCCATGCCTTGCCGCTGCCGTGCGACGAAACCCGCGTCGGGCCTTCCAGGTCGGCCGGAAAGTCGGTCGACCCGATCAGGATGCGGTCGGCCGCGAAGATGGCGGCGATCGCCTCGGCATTGCCGAGCCCGTTCTGGAGCGTGATCGCAAAGGTTTCGGGCCCGGCAAGGTGGGCGACCGATCGCATCGCATCCGCGCTGTGCATGCCCTTGGTGAACAGGAACAGCAGGTCCACCGGCCCTGCCGCGTCGGCGGCGGCAACGGCCCGGATCGGGATGTTGCGCTCGCCGCCGTCGTCGCTGATCGTGATGCCGTCACGCGACAACGCATCGAGGCGCTTGGTATCGACATCGATCAGGGTGACGTTCGCGCCGCTCTCCGCCAGCCGCGCCGCGAACAGGCAGCCCATTGCGCCGGCGCCGACGATCGTGATGTTGTGCATCGCATCCCTTCCGTGTTGAACTGGTCTTGGTTTCTATAGCGTGGAACCAGCCGCGCGCGACCGTACAGGGTCGGGGTGGTCTCAAGTGGCGCAGACCATTAGGGTGAGGATATGGACCAGACAGCGCTTGCAACCCTGATCGACGACCGCCCGTCAGACGGCGTGTTCCGCGTCAATCGCGCGATCTTCGACGATCCCGCCGTGTTCGAGATGGAGATGCGCCACATCTTCGAAAGCGGGTGGGTATTTGTCGGGCTCGCCTCGCAGGCGCCGGCGCCGCATGACTTCTTCACCACCAACATTGGCCGCGTCCCGATCGTGGTGATGCGCGATGGGCAGGGGGCGCTAAGCGGCTTCGTCAATTCCTGCCCGCACCGCGGCGCACGGATCGCCCAGACCGGCGCCGGCAACGCCCGGCTCCACGTCTGCGCCTATCATAGCTGGACGTTCGACAGCGCCGGCCGCAACAAGAACATCAAGTGGAAGAAGGCGGGCTGCTACGCCGCGGCGTTCGACGACGACAACCATGATCTGGCCCGGCTGCCGGCGTTCGAGGAATATCGCGGCTTCCTGTTCGCCAGCCTTACCCCCGGCGTGCCGCCGCTGGCCGAATATCTGGGCGAGGCGAACCACCTGCTCGATCTGGTCGCCGATCAGAGCCCGGAGGGCCTCGAACTCGTCCCCGGCGGCGTCACCTTCACCTATGACGGCAATTGGAAGCTCCAGCTCGAAAATTGCTCGGATGCCTATCACTTCACCTCGGCGCATCCGTCCTACATCCGGCTGCTCGAAAAGCGGAAGGAAGCGCCCGACGCCTCCACGACGCGTTCGGTGTGGGAAAGCAACGCCAATTGGAGCGAGGACGCCAAGGGCGTGCAGGGCGGCAGCTTCAGCTTCCCGCACGGCCATGTGCTGAACTGGGGCCTGCTCGGCATTTCGGACGCGCTGCCGCTCTACGAAAGCGCCGAGGTGCTGAGCGAGCGGCACGGCCAGGCGCGGCGCGACTGGATGTTCAACATGCGCAACCTGACGATCTTCCCCAACCTCCAGATTGCCGAGAACGCATCGAGCCAGCTGCGCGTGATCCGGCCGATTTCCGCCAGCCGGACGGAGATGCGCACCTGGTGCATCGCGCCCAAGGGGGAGAGCAAGGCCGCCCGCCGCCAGCGGATCCGGCAATATGAGGATTTCTTCAACCCCAGCGGCATGGCGACGCCGGACGACACCGTCAGCTATGAAAATTGCCAGCGCGGCTTTGCCAGCCGGGTCGAGCCGTGGCTGCAAGGCTATGCGCGCGGCATGGGCGTGACTGCGGAGGGCGGAAACCTGTTTTCCGACAGCCTTGGCATGACGCCGGGGCGCAACGTCGTCGCCGATGCGCAGCTGTGCGACGAGACGCTGTTCCACGGTTATTACCGGGAATGGGCGCGCCGGATGACGGGAGCATCGGCATGACGCGCGATCAGGCCGAACGGCTGCTGTTCCAGGAGGCGCTGCACCTCGACCGGCGGGAATGGGACGCGTGGCTGGCGCTCTACATGGCCGATGCGACATTCTGGATGCCGGCCTGGCGGGACGAGACGCAGCCGACCGAGGATCCGGACAGCGAGCTTTCGCTGATCTATTATCAGGGCCGCCGCAACCTCGAAGATCGGGTGTGGCGCATCCGCTCCGGCCAGTCGGTTGCCTCCACGCCGCTGCCGCGATCGGTCCATGCGGTCACCAACGTGCTGGTCGAGAGCGCGACCGACGACGAGGCGGCCGTGGCCGCGAGCTTCACCGTCCACCTCTACGATGTGCGCGCGGAGCGGACCCATGTGTTCTTCGGCCGCTACGAATATCGGCTGGTGCGGATCGACGATGCATGGCGGATCGGGACCAAGAAAGTCCTGCTGCTCAACGATGTGATCCCGACGGTGGTAGACATCTATTCGATCTGACCGCCGTCCGCATATTGATGCCGCTGCGTCGTCGCCGTGCGCCGGCAGGGGCGGTTCCGGCCGATGCGCATCCGGCCCTCCCGCGTTCGCCAGCATGATTAGGGATGAGGCGGCTGCCGGCGGATCCTGTCGGTAAGGGCGACCGGAAGCCGGCGCCGGTGACGTGGCCGCGTTGATCCTGGACCGGCCAAGCCCATCGAGGTCGGGCAACTCTGATCCTCCCCAAGGCGCCGGCCGCCGCGAAAGCGCCGCTGCGGCACCGGGATAGTTTTTCCTCGTTCCCCGCGAAGCGCCGCCGCTCTAGCTTCTCTACCAAGATGATAGGCAATTACATCGGCGCTCCCCGGAGAGTCGGCGGGCTTCGGGTCCGCGGGTCGGGGGGGTAGTCCGCCCAGATTGTCTATCATCTGAGTAGATAACAATCGTACGGAGGAACAAATAGTGGCACGCAATTCGGTCCAGGCGCGGCGTGGGGCGTCCGCGCTGCTGGCGCTGCTGGCCGGCACGACCATGCTGTGCTCCCCCGGGAGCGCCGCAGCCGAGGTGGCAGCGGCCGAGGCGGACAGCGCGGCGGCGTCCGCTGCGGTATCGGATGGTGCCGACATTC
>JAQGKS010000192.1 GCA_028289965.1 Sphingomonas bacterium | reverse complement strand
AGGGCGCGGCGTCGGCCCGCACCGGGTTGAAGTAGAATTGCAGATCGGGCTGCTCGCGATCGGGCGTGGTGCGGATCTCGGCATGCGCGCTGTTGCTCTGCGAGGCGAGCAGGCCCTTGCCGAACAGCCCCCACTGGATCATCGCCAGCGCGACCTTGTCGTAGCGCAGTTCGCGCAGGAAGCTGACCGGCTCCTTCAAACCATATTCGATCCAGAAGGCGGCATGTTCGGACAGGTTGCGGCCGACGCCCGGCAGGTCGACGCGCGGTTCGATCCCCATCTCGCGCAGATGATCGGCCGGGCCGATCCCGGACAGCATCAGCAACTGCGGCGAATTATAGACCCCGCCGCACAGGATCACCTCACGCGTCGCATGGGCCGTCTTGATCGCGCCGTCCTGGCGATAGTCGATGCCGATCGCGCGATCGCCCTCGAACAGGATGCGGGAACTATGCGCCTGCACCTCGACGGTCAGGTTGGGACGGGAGAGGATTGGGTGGAGATAGGCGCGCGCCGCGCTCGATCGGCGGCCGCGCTTGTCGGCGGTGATGTCGCCGCCGCCAAAGCCTTCGGGCAACGCGCCATGATGATCGTCGGTGATCGGGTAGCCGAGCTGCCTGGCCGCCGCCATCACCGGCTCGTGCAGCACGCGTTCGGTGTTGATCCGGCTGACCTGGAGCGGGCCCGAGCCGCCATGATATTTGGTCTCGCCGCGCCAGTTGGTTTCCGAGCGGCGGAAATAGGGCAGGACGTCGGCGAAGCTCCAGCCGTCGCAGCCCATCTGCCGCCACAGATCATAATCGCGCGGGTGGCCGCGCGAATAGAGCATCGCGTTGATCGTCGAGGAGCCGCCGAGCACCTTGCCGCGCGGGATCGGCAGGGTGCGGCCGTTGAGGTGCGGCTCGGGCTCCCCGACATAGCTCCAGTTGGTCTGCGGATAGCGCCAGCTGTGGAAGCCGAGCGCGAGGCGGTAGAAGAATTGGGTGTCGCGCCCGCCGGCCTCGAGCAGCAGCACCGAGACGTCGGGATCCTCCGTCAGCCGATTGGCAATGACGCAGCCGGCGGATCCCGCGCCGACGATCACATAATCATATTTGTGCGCCACGACCCGGCCGTTCCTCTCTGCTCGGGCCGCGCGATCGGGCCGCCTTGCGCCCGGGACTAGCCGAGTTTGCCGGGGCGGCCCAGAGTCGCGGCAAGTGGAGCGAAGTTCAGGCGGCCGCGGCGGCGGCGTTGGCGCGCTTGCTGCGCTGGCCCTCGGGCGAGCGGCCGCCGGCGAGCATCATGGCGCCATATTCCTCGGCGGTCATGCCGGTCATCTGGCCGACGACCTTCTGCACGCTGAAGCCGTCGGTCGCGCCGATCTTGTAGAGGAAGTAGAAATTGCCGCCGAGCGCGATCATCGCATTATAGTCGCGATCGCGCACCGCCTTGCGCTGCGCATCGCTGAGCGCCCAGCCGTCGAGATAGGCCTCCTCGTCGGCGCGGAAGGCGTCGCGGTTTTCCGGCTTGAGCAAGGACATGCAGAACTGGTTGAGATAGAGGCCCTGGCGGGCGCGCTTGGGCGTGAACACCGTCGTGCCGGGAATATCGTCGAGATCCTGGAGATAGGCGGTGAGCATCGAAAAGCCTCAAGCTGAAAACCGGCCGGGTCTGACCCGCTGCGGATCGTATATATGAAAACTTCTGATGCGTGAAGAGGTCCGCGCCGAAATTAGTCCCCGACTGCTCGGCCGCTTCCTCACACCCGCCGAAGCACAGGCACGGATCGCGCGCAGCAAGGCCGACCTTGTCGGTGCCGGGATCGGCGGGATCGCCCGAGGCGGCGTTGCTGTCGGGCGCCACCGGCTTTCTCTGCCGTCGTGCGCTGCCGCAATCGAACGGAGCATCGCCAGCGACCGTGCGGGCGTGATGCTGCGCCGCCAGTTGCGCCGCCAGTGCGCCGCCGGGCGGAGGCGGAGCGGCGTGGCTAGAGGAACAGCGCCTTGTTGATCGGCAGGCCGTTCGCCTCGCAATAGCTGACATAATGGTTGATGAACCAGAAGACGTCGAGGCTCTCGACGAGCTTGCCATCCTCGTCGAAATGGTCGGCCACGCCCTGCATCCAGCCGAACAGCTTCACCCCCTCGGGATGATCGGTGACGAGGGTGTGCATCTGCCCCGGCGTCTCGCTGATGAAGTCGCCCGCTTCGGCGACCCAATCATATTCGAGGTATCGCACGCTGCCTTCGAGGCAGAGCATCAGCACGGTGCCGCGGTGCTTGTGCGTGCCGATCATGCCCGGCTTCTTGATCCACAGCACGTTGCCGTACCAGTTGCCGCGCACGTCGAACGCCATGTGCCGGATCGCGGCATTGTCGCCATAGGGGATCCACGGCGAATCCTCCTCGGAATGACCGAGATAGCCGCCCTCCACGCCGAAGCGCTTGATGATCGCGGCCTGCGGGTCGCCGACGTTGAAGATCCTGGGGGTCGACATATGCTCTCCTCTCACGTCCATCGGCGCACTCCGCAGTCCCGCCGGCGCGGGGGAGTTCGCGGGCCGCTGCATAGCATGAGCCGGCGACTATGTACCTGTCTACCTAATGATGCAGCGACGGCTCGTCGGCGACGGCGGGGCACAGGCTGGCGAAGGCGGCGAGTACCGCATCGAAGGCACACAGCGGTGCGGCCAGATAATGCCGATAGGTTTCGAGATTCGCGGCGGCGGCGGCAAGGATGCTGGAGCCGGCCGCGTGCCCCGTCATGCGTGCCAGGCCGTGGACGAGCTGCTCCGCCTGGATTCGCTCGGCCTGGGTCTCGGCCGCATGGAGCGACGCCACCAACTGGTCGCGGCCGTCGACGGCATGGTCCGCGAGCGCCAGCCGGACGGTGCGGAGCGGGCGCACGATCGTCTCCCGCCACGACCATATGTCGCTGTCGAGCGTATGGAGCTGGGCGGAGGTGAGACGCTGGCCGCGGCGGGCCGCGTGGAGCAACAGGAGGATCAGCAGCACATCCGCGCCCTGATCGTCCCGCAGGGCGCCAAGGCTTTCCTGCATGCCCGGTACGACGTGAAAGCTGGACGCGAATTGCCAAAACGGGTCTGCCGCGCCCACGACGTCCCGGCCTTCTCCTAAAAACATGCGCCGGCCAAGAGCACGACGGCGCCGCCTCGTCAAATATGCCGGGCGCGACGCCCGCCCGATGGGAGTGGCGGTGATCCCGTAAAAGCCCTACCCGTTGCGGATCGAAGCCATGAGGGTTGATCCGCAACGATGACGGGTGCTTTGCGCAACAGGGACGACGTGACATCGGCGGTCGATGGCGGCGCGGGCGGACCCAATCCTGCCGATATTCTCCACCGGCTGCTCAAGCTCAACGTGCGGCTGCTCGCGCCCTTTTCGATGCACCTCGAAAAGCGCCACCGGATCAGCGTCAACGAGTTCCGGCTGCTGATGCTGATCGGGCGGCTGGGGGTCAGCGCGTCCCACGAACTGGCGGAGATGACCGGCGTCAACACGATGGGCGTCAGCCGTTCGGTCGCCGCGCTGCAACGGCACGGCCGGATCGAGGTGGCCGAGGATCCCAACAACCGCCGGCGCAAGACGCTGCGGCTGACCGAAGAGGGCCAGCGGCTCTACGATCAGATGCTGCCGACCACCGACAAGGTTGCCGGCTATCTGTTCGGATCGCTCCGGCTGGACGAGATCATGGCGTTCGATCGTCACCTGACCTCGCTGATCGACAGCCTGGAGGCGCGCGACGCGGAAGGCCGGTCGGTGTTCCTGGAAAGCACCCGGCCCGAAGACGACTTGACGCAGGGCTGATCGGCCGGGATAGAATCCTAACAAACGATACGAAGAGATCGTGCGGGGGTGAGAGGAGCCAAGCGTGCGTAGCGATGCCGAGCAGCGCAACCATGATCTCGTCCTGGCGATGTTCGCGCAGGTGCTCTGCCCGATGGATTCGGGCGCCGTCGATCGCTTCATCGCCGCCGATTATGTGCAGCACAGCCCGCTGGCGCCGCCCGGGCGCGATGCGCTGAAGGCGTTCCTCGACGAGATCCGCGTCGCCACCCCGCTGGCCGTGCACGACATCAAGCGCAGCTTCGTCGACGGCGATCATGTCACCGTCCATTATCATGTCCGCCGCACGCCCGATGATCCCGGGTTCGCGGTGATCGACATCTTCCGCGTCGCCGACGGCATGATCGCCGAACATTGGGACGTGATCCAGCCGGTCGTCACCGGCGGCCCCAACCCGACATCCATGTTCTAGCCCCGGAGCCTGCCATGCGCTTTGCCAACAAGATCGTCCTCGTCGTCGGTGGCAATAGCGGCATCGGCCTGTCCGCCGCGCAGGGCTTTGCCGCCGAGGGCGCCACCGTGGTGATTACCGGGCGCGACCAGGCGACGCTGGACGCCGCCGTCGCAGGGATGGCGGACGCGACGGCGCACCGCGCCGACGTGGCCGACCCGGCAAGCCTGGATCCGGTGATCGCGGCGGTCCGCGAGGCGCACGGGCGGATCGACGTGCTGTTCGTCAATGCCGGGATCGGCGCCTTCGCACCGGTGCGCGAGGTGACCCCGGAATTGTGGGACCAGGTGCATGACGTCAACCTGCGCGGCTGCTTCTTCGCGGTGCAGAAGGCGCTGCCGCTGATCGGGCGGGGCGGATCGATCGTGATCACCGGATCGATCGGTGCGGTGCTCGGCGTGCCCGGCAACGCGATCTACGCCGCGGCCAAGGCGGGGCTGCGCGCCGTCGCCCGGATCCTGGCGACCGAACTGGTCGGCGAGGGGATCCGCGTCAATGTCGTGAGCCCGGGGCCGACCGAGACGCCGATCATCCACCGCAATGTCGGCATGGACGCCGCCGCCGTCGACAGCCTGCGCCAGGTGATGATCGCGGCGGTGCCGATGAAGCGGATGGGCGAGCCGAGCGAGATCGCCCGGGCCGTCCTGTTCCTCGCATCCGACGAAGCAAGCTTCATCACCGGCGTCGACCTGTTCGTCGACGGCGGCTGCGTCGAGCTTTAGCGGCGCATCAGCGATTCGGGGCGCTGGCGGGGGACCCACTCGCCGCGGCCGGGGAAGTTGCGGAGCACCTTGCCGTCCCACAGCTGGATGCTGCGCGTCTGGAAGCGCCACGCGCCATCGGTGTCGCGGACGGCATGGTCTTCGTACCAGCCGGCGAAGCGCAGCACATAAGGCGGCTCGCCTTCGCATTCGGTGACGAAGGCGAAGCTGCGCATCTTGACCGAGCCATCGTCCTGCGGCGCATATTGAATCTGGGTGACGTGATGCTGGCGGCCGGGGAAGCCGGGGGCGTTGAAATAATGGTTGGCGAGGCCGCGAATGCCGTCATGCCCCTCCCAGATGTCGGGATCCTCGAACACTTCCTCGATCATCCGCGCATCGGCGGTGAAGCAGCCGACCAGCGCCTCGACGTCGCCCGTATCGAGCGCCCAGCTATAGGCGGCGATCAGATCCTGAAGGGCAAAGCGGTCCTCAACGGCAAGCATCGTCATCCTCTCCCGATTTTGCGACGACGGTAACGGTCGTTACCGTCTTGCGCAACCGCGCGGAATTGGTGGGCACGACCAACCTTTCCGCTGCGTCGTTAGCATGCTATCAATGCTTCTGGAGAGCGGCAGGTCGTCGCGGAGCCAAGCCGCCATGAAATGTGCCGATGCGTGCAGTGGAGACGATGGATGAGCATGACGATCAAGCCGATCCTGCCGCGCTTCGGCGCCGAGGTTTCCGGCATCGACATCAGCAAGCCGCTTGACGCCGAGCAGCAGGCCGCGGTGATCGCGGCGATGAACCAGTGGGGCGTCTGCGTCTATCGCAACACCGGGCTGGATAATGACAGCCACATCCGCTTCAGCCAGATCTTCGGCTATCTCGAGCGCGCGCCGTCGCGCCCGGGCAAGCCGCCGCGCCACGGCCACCGCGAGCTGTTCGACGCCGGCAACCTGACCGAGACGGGCGAGATCCTCCAGGACGAGGCGCTGCTGGTCCACAAGAAGGGCGATCGGCTGTGGCATACCGATTCGTCGTTCATGGACATGCGCTCGGCTTACTCGCTGCTGCTGGCCTATGAGGTGCCGCGCGAAGGCGGGCAGACCTGGTTCGCCGACACGCGATCGGCCTATGACGATCTGCCCCAGTCGATGAAGGACCGGATCGCCGGGCTGGAGGCGGAGCATTCGCTATGGTGGTCGCGCATGCTCGCCGGCGTGCCGTTGACCGAGGAAGAGATCGACCAGCGGAGCTCCGCGCGCCACCCGCTCGTGCTGCATCACGAGGGTTCGGGGCGCGATGCGCTCTATGTCGCCGCCCACGCCCGCGACATCGTCGGCATGGAGCGCGACGACGGGCGGGCGCTGATCCGCGAACTGATCGAATGGGCGACGCAGCCGCAATATGTGTTCTCGGTCGACTGGAATCCGGGCGATCTGGTGATCTGGGACAACCTCGCCTCGATGCACCGCGGCGGCGATTTCGACGAGCGCAACGAACGGCGCGACATGCGCCGGACGACGGTGCGCGAGGGCACGCCCCCGGCCGAGCCGGACGATCCCTTTGCGGTGTTGTTCAGCGCCGGGTTGAAGGCGCCAGCCAAAACCGACGCCTAAATCGGCCGGGCCGCCGCTTATCGGGCGTGGCGGCCGGACTTTGCCGCGATATAGGCATCGACCTGCTGCTGGAGCACGTCCAGCGGCAGCGCGCCGTCCGCCAGCACGACTTCGTGGAAGTCGCGAATGTCGAAGCGGTCGCCGAGCGCGCCGCGCGCCTTATCCCGAAGCTCGGCGATCTTGAGCCGGCCGATCATGTAGCTCGTCGCCTGGCCCGGATTGTTGATGTAGCGATCGACCTCCTTGGCGATGTCGCGATCGGACAGCGAGGCGTTGGCGGTGAAATAGGCGATCGCCTGATCCCGCGACCAGCTTTTGGCGTGGAGCCCGGTATCGGTGACCAGCCGCACCGCCCGCCACAGCTGGAGCGACAGCATCCCGAACTCGGCATAGGGATCGCGGTAGAGCCCCATCTCCTTGGCCAGCCGCTCCGAATAGAGGCCCCAGCCTTCGGTATAGGCGCCGTAATAGCCGAAGCGCCGGAATTTGGGCACGCCGGTCAATTCCTGCGAACGCGCGATCTGGAAATGGTGGCCGGGCGCGCCCTCGTGGAACGCGATCGCGTCGACCTGCGGCTTCTGGACCTGGTTCATGTCCGCCAGGTTGACGTAGAAGATGCCGGGGCGCGACCCGTCGGGTGAGGGCTGGTTGTAGAAGGCGACCGACGCGGTGTCCTGGCGCCACGTCTCGACCGCGCGGACCTCCAGCGGCGCCCTGGGCAACCGGTGGAAATAGCGGGGTGCCGCCGCCATCGCTTCGGCGATGGCGCGCTTGGCCTCGGCCAGATAGGCGTCGCGCCCGGCCTGGCTGTTCGGATATTTGAACTGCGGATCGGTGCGGATGTGGCCGAAGAAGTCGCGCAGCGTTCCCTTGAAGCCGACGCGCGCCTTGATCTGCTCCATCTCGGCCTGGATCTGGCGCACCTGATCGAGGCCGATCTGGTGGATCTGCTCCGCGCTCAGCGCCGTCGTCGTATAATAACGCAGCTGGGCCTCATAATAAGCGGCGCCGTCGGGCAGGCGCCACGCCCCGTCATTGCTGGTCGCCTTGGGTTCGATCGCGTCGAGCGCGGCGAACATTGTCGCATAGCCGCGCTTGAACGGGCCGGTCAGCGCCGCGCTCGCCTCGGCGATCAGTCGCGTCTTGACCGCGGCGGGGGCAGCCAGCGCGGCGACCTTGGTCTTGAAGTCGGCGAACAGGCTGCTGTTCGGCCCGCCATCGAACGGCGCGCCGATGATCACCTTGCGCGCATCGGCGCGTGCGGGCGCGAACACCATCTGCGGCGGGACGATGCCCCGATCGGCCTGATAGCGGACGTTGGCCGATACCTCGCGCATCACCCGTTCGACCTCGCGCAGCCGCGCGACATAGGCCTCGGCATCGGCGACGCTGTCGATCCGGTGCTGGTTGATCAGCAGGACCGGGATGTCGCCGGCCGGGCTGCCGTTGGTGGAGATCGGGAAGGCGTGCCAGCGCCAGGCATATTGGGCGCGCGCGGTGGCCACCGCGGTTTCGAACAAGGCGTAGCTGAGCCTGCCGTTCGGCCCCAGCCGGGCCGGATCGAAGCGCGCCTTCATCTCGGCCAGCTGGCGTTCGGACAATGCCAGGCGGCGCTGCGCGGCGGCGTCGGTATAATCGTCGAGCCTGCCATAATCCTGCTTGAGCCCGAGGCTGGTCAGCGTCTCCGGGCTGAGCGCGGCGGCGGCATCGAAGGCGGCGTCGAGGAAGGACAGCAGGCGCTGGTCCTCCGCCACCGACGGTGCGGCAGGGGCAGGGGCAGGGACGGGGACAGGGGCAGCACCGGCAGGGGCGACCGCCGGCTGCGCCGCGAACGCCGCGGTCGAGAGCAGGCCGGCAAGCCAGATCGAGAGGGAGAGGGAGCGGTTCAAGATGCGGTCCTTTGGCGCTGTGGCTTTGCGCGGGGTTGTGCAGTTCCTCCGCGCGGGCCGCAACCGCGCCGTCCGGGATGCCGCGCTGCGGCCGATCCGGCGCAACCAATCGCGCGGC
>JAQGKS010000173.1 GCA_028289965.1 Sphingomonas bacterium | reverse complement strand
GATCGACGATTTCCGCACCTTCGTGAAGCAGCATGGCGTGGTGGTCGAACGCGCCTGGTTCCTCAACGGCGACCGGCAGACCAGCGCCGCGGCCGCCAATTTTCGCGCCGAACTCGCGCTGTTCCTGCTGCGGCGCGGGGACGAACCCGGCTAGCGGGCGGCGAACCAGCCGGTGATCGCATCGCCGCCATCGCCGCCATCGTCGCCATCGTCGCTTCCGATCGCGCCTGCCGCGCAGCCTCGGCGTCGAGGGCAGGATTGAGGTCGAGGAGGGGCTGTCCCGTCAGCTCGCCCTCCTCGAACCCGTTTCTCCCAGCGGCCGATCGCTTATTTGATTACGGCGCAGGCGATGCGGTCGCCCGCGCCGCCGATCGGCTGGCTCTTATAGTCGTCGGCATTGGCGTGGACGACCAGCGCCGATCCATCCGCGTCGGCCAGCGCCGGGCGCTTGCCCGCGCCGCGCAGCGACACGAGGGTGGAGAAGACCTCTGCCTGCGCGGTTCCGTCGGCGCCGACATAGATGTTGGGCAGGTCGCCCGAATCCTTCGCCGCCGGGTTGAGCAGGCCGTGGACCGGGGCCGCCTTGCCGCGGTGCACATGCGCCCCCGATGCCTTGAACCCTTGGTCGCTGCACACGCCCTTTTCGTGGAAGTGGATGGCGTGCCAGCCGGGCGTCATGCCGCTCGCCTCGATCCGCACCAACACGCCGGTCGGCGCGTCGGTCACCATGACCGTGCCCCGCTGGGCGTTGGCCGGGCCGACGAGCGTGCCGCTCGCGGTCATCCCTCCGCCCTGCGCGGCGGCCGCGGCAATCGGGACGGCCGCGACGGCGGCGGCAAGGATGGCGATCCGGTTCAGGCTGGTCATGGTGGTTATCCTCAACTTCGACGCCGTTCGACGGCGTCTGCTATCGCCTAGGCGAACGGGCCGCGGCCGGCGGGGTTCCGAGAACGGTGTCCAGGTAGGTGGTGATCAGCGCCGCGCGATACGCATCCTCCTTGCGATCCGCGCCCGCCGCATGCCCGCCTTCCAGCGCCTCGTAATAATAAAAGGGGCTCCCGAACTGCTGCAGCCGCGCGGCGAACTTGCGGGCGTGGCCGGGATGGACGCGATCGTCCTTGGTCGAGGTGTAGATGAACGGCGCAGGATATCGCACGCCGCGCTTGAGCGCCTGGTACGGCGAATAGCGACGGATGAACGCCCAATCCTCCGGCTTGTCCGGGTCGCCATATTCGCCCATCCACGATGCACCGGCGAGCAGGTGCGAATAGCGCTTCATGTCGGTCAGCGGCGATCCCATCACCACCGCGCCGTACAATTGGGGCCGCTGGGTCATCGCCGCGCCGACGAGCAGGCCGCCGTTCGACCGGCCCGATGCCGCGATCCGGCCCGCCGCGCTCACCCCGGTACGGACCAGATCCTCCGCCACCGCGTAGAAATCGTCGAACGCGGTCTGGTGCTTCTCGCGCACCGTCGCATCATGCCAGGCGGGGCCATATTCGCCGCCGCCGCGGATGTTGGCGAGGATATAGGCATTGCCCTCCTCGACCCAGAACAGGGCGGTCGGTCCGGCGCGGTAGGGCTCCTCGGTCAGATAGGATGGGGTCTGCGCCGATCGGAACCCGCCATAAGCGTGGACGAGCGCCGGGACCGGCCCCGTCACGTCCTTTCGGCGGACGAGGAAATAGGGAATCCGCACGCCATCCTTGGCGGTGGCGAAGCGCTGCTCGACGGTCATGTTCGACGCATCGAATCGCGCCGGCAGCGCCTGCACCGCCCTTGGCGCGGCCCCCGGCGTGACGGCGTAGAGCGTCGGCGGGGTCAGCATCCCCTGGACGGTCGCGAAGGCGACGTCGCGCACCCCCGCGGTTGCATCCAGATCGATCGTCGAATTGCCGGGCAGCGCCGCCGCCTCCTGACGCCAGCCGCCGGCGGTGCGGGTCAGCGCGACGATCTTGCCCGACACATCGTCGAGCAATTTGACCCACAGTACGGACTTGCCGGCGGAGACCTGCTCGATCGATTGGGTGCGCGTCGGCACCATCACCTGCTCGATCGCGGCTGACTTGCCGGCGAGCAGATCGGCCACCGGATAGGCGACGAGTGATCCCGCCGGATATTTCCCCCAGTCGCTGTTGAGCTGGGCGACGAGCCGCCCGTCGATAATGTCCTGCACGTCGGCGTCGAGCGGCAGCGGCGTGCGCACCAGCCGGCCGTCCGCCGCGATGTGGAACGTCTCGTGGCGGTAGGTGTCGATCTCGCGCGTCGCGATCGGATAGGCGGCATCGTCGGCGACGATCGTCGAGACCGACAGCTCCACGTCGTCCGCGGCGATCTCGGCGAGCTGGCGCGCCTGCGCCAGCGGGGTGCCGCGCCGCCACAGCTTGAGCCGGCGGGCATAGCCCGACGTGGTCATGCTGCCGGGGCCGTAATCAGTCGCGACATAGAGCGCGTCGGGGCCGGCCCAGGCGACCTTGGTCTTGGCTTGGGGCACGACGAAGCCGCCCGGGACGAAGCGGCGCCCGGCGATATCGAACTCGCGCTCGACCACCGCGTCGGTGCCGCCATCGGCCAACGCGACCATGCAGCGGTCATAGGCGGGCGCCCGGCAGGTGACGCCGTGCCACACCCAGCTCTTCTTCTCGGCGCGGCCGAGCGCGTCGAGATCGATCAGGACGGTCCACTGCGGCGAACCGCTGGCGAAGCTGTCGAGCGAGGCGATCCGCCACAGCCCGCGCGGGTTGCGGGCGTCGTGCCACACGTTGAGGACGTTGCCGTCGATGATCTGATCGGGCGCGGCGATCTGCGCGTCATCCTCCAGCAGCGCCTCGGCGCGCTTGCGATAGGCGGCGAAGCGCGGGTGCGCGGTCAGCTTGGCGGCGGTGTCGCCGTTCCAGCGCTTGACCGTGGCGATCGCGTTGGTGCCCTCGATTTCCTCCAGCGCGAGGTGGGGATCGTCGCGCACCGGGGTGGCCGCGACGAGCAGCACGGCGAGTGCTGCCAGAGCGAGGCGGGCGAGGGGCGGGCGGGGGTGCGACAAGGGGCGCATGATGCTCCGTCGGAAAGGATGCGATGCTTCCGACTAGCCCAGCCGCCGGCCCGACGACAGCCCCGCGGCGCGCGACGGTGTCGGGCCGGGCACAGTGTGGAAACCGGCGCCAGCGGGTCTAGCGCCTGCCCCGTTCGCACCTTAGGTTGTCGCCATGGCCACACGCCTCGAACCGCTGATCAACCGGCGTGCAATCATCGATCGCCGCGCGATCGCCGATACCCTTGCCGCGATCGACCCTGGATGTACCGACCGGGGAGCGCTGCGCGTCGCCGCCACGGCCATCCTCAAGAGCGCGATGGAGGCGGGTCGGGACGAGATCGCCCGCCGCTTCCGCGCCGCACCCCTGGGCGGCACCGAGGCGGCATCGGCCTACGCCTTCCTGACCGATCAGCTGCTGCGCCTGATCCACGATTTCACCGTCCAGCGCGTCTATCCGAGCGGTAACCCCACCGCCGCCAACCGCCTCGCTCTGATCGCCGTCGGCGGCTACGGCCGCGGCGAGATGGCGCCCTTTTCCGACGTCGACATCGCCTTCATCACCCCGTTGAAGCAGTCCAGCTGGGGCGAGCAGGTGATCGAATCGATGCTCTACCAGCTGTGGGATCTGGGGCTGAAGATCGGCCATTCGAGCCGTTCGCTGGACGATCTGGTGCGGATGGCGAAATCGGACCTGACGATCCGCACCGCTTTGCTCGAGGGCCGCTATGTGTGGGGCGATCGGGCGCTCTATGACGAGGCATCGAGCCGCTTCGACCGCGAGGTGATGCAGGGCACCGCCCGCAGCTTCATCACCGAAAAGCTCGCCGAGCGCGACGAGCGGCACAAGAGGATGGGCGACAGCCGCTATGTCGTCGAGCCGAACCTGAAGGAAGGCAAAGGCGGCCTGCGCGATCTGCACACGCTGTTCTGGATCGGCAAATATGCCTATCAGGTCCGCTCGGTGGCGGAACTGGTCGACAAGGGGCTGCTCACGCCGGCCGAGCTGCGCCGCTTCCAGAAATCGGAAAACTTCCTGTGGACGGTGCGCTGCCACCTCCACCAGCTGACCGGGCGCGGCGAGGAACGGCTGACCTTCGACGTCCAGCGCGAGGTTGCGGAGCGGATGGGCTATGCCGATCGTCCGGGCCGCTCGGCGGTCGAGCGGTTCATGCGCTTTTACTTTCGGACGGTGAAGGATGTCGGCAACCTCACCGCGGTCTTCCTCGCCCATCTCGACGAGACCTTCGCCGCGCGCGGACGCCGGTTCGGCCTGCCGCGCCTGCGCCGCACGCCGAGCAAGCTCAACGGCTTCGTCACCGATCGCGGCCGGCTGACGACCCCGTCGGACGAATTCTTCGCCGAGGATCCGGTCCGGCTGATCGAAATGTTCGCGCTGGCCGATCGGCACGAGCTGGAGATTCACCCAATGGCGGTGCGCCAGGCGGGGCGCGATTCGCGGTTGATCGACAAGAAGGTGCGCGCGCATCCACGCGCCAACGGCCTGTTCATGGACGTGCTGACCAGCCCGCGCGATCCCGAACGGGTGTTGCGCTGGATGAACGAGGCGGGGGTGTTCGGCCGCTTCGTGCCCGATTTCGGCCGCGTCGTCGCGCAGATGCAGTTCGACATGTACCACCATTATACGGTCGACGAGCATTCGATCCGGGCGATCGGGCTGCTGTCGGAGATCGAGCATGGCCGGCTCGAAGGCGATCACCCGCTGGCGACCGGGATCATGCCGCAGATCGTGTCGCGGCGCGTGCTCTACGTGTCGGTGCTGCTCCACGACATCGCCAAGGGCCGCGGCGGCGATCACAGCATCCTCGGCGCCGAAGTGGCCGAGACTTTGTGCCCGCGCTTCGGGCTGAGCCCGGCGGAAACCGAGACCGTCGCCTGGCTGGTGCGCTGGCACCTTTTGATGTCGGCGACCGCGTTCAAGCGTGACCTGGCCGACTTCAAGACGATCCTCGATTTCGCCGAGACGGTCCAGAGCCCCGAACGGCTGCGGCTGCTGCTGGTGCTGACCGTCGTGGATATCCGCGCGGTCGGCCCCGGCGTGTGGAACAGCTGGAAGCGCCAGCTATTGTCCGATCTGTACGATGCCGCGGAAGAGGTGCTGCGGCTCGGCCACAAGCAGAAGGGCCGGCGCGAGCGGGTCGACAAGAAGCAGCAGGAGCTGCTCGCCGCGCTGGGCTGGCCGCGCGAGAAGTTTGACAGCGTCGTCAAGCGGCTGCCGGAGGCCTATTGGGTCGCCGAGGGCCCCGACATCCTCGAGCGCAACTTCCGCCTGATTGCCGCGGCGGAGATTGCGGGCAAACCGCTGTCGATTTCGGCACAGGCCGATCCCGACCGCGGCGCGACGCTCGTCACCGTCTATGCCAGCGATCATCCCGGCCTGTTCTATCGGCTGGCGGGAGCGATCCACCTGGTCGGCGGCAACATCATCGATGCGCGGATCCACACCACGCGCGACGGCATGGCGCTCGACAATCTGCTGGTGCAGGATCCGTTCGGCCGACCGTTCGACGAGGAGGATCGGCTGGCGCGGCTGCGCGTGACGATCGACGATGCGCTGGCCAACCGCAACAAGCTGGCCGATCGCCTCGCCGCCAAGCCGGCGGCGCGGATGCGCGCGGACGCGTTCGATATCGAGCCGGTGGTGCTGATCGATAACAAGGCGTCGAACCGCTACACGGTGGTCGAGGTCAATGCCCGCGATCGGCCGGCCTTGCTCAACAGCCTCGCTTACGCGCTGTTCCAGTCGAAGGTGACGATCCATTCCGCCCACATCGCGACCTATGGCGAGCGGGCGGTCGACGTTTTCTATCTGACCGACCTGATCGGCGACAAGATCGCCAACGCCGCCCGGCTCAAGAGCCTGGAGCGCCGGCTGCTCGAGGCCGCCGGCGGCGCGCCGGCGGAGACGCTGGCGGCCTGATCGGGCGCGTCCGACCCGGGCCTGCTAAAAGCGGGTGCGCACCGTCACGCCATAGGTCCGCGGCTCGGCCAGGAAGGCGCCGTAGAGTCGGGTCGCGCTCGGCTGCTGGAGCGATTGCACCGCGCGGGTTTCGCCGCCGCCCTGCAGCGGGGCGTTGAACCCGATTTGGGTATAATCGACATCGAACAGGTTCTGCGCCCAGAATTCCAGCGCCCAGCCATAGTCGCCGCCGCCGCGCAGCCCGAGCCGCGCATTGACCACCATCACGCCGGGCTGGCCCTTTTCGAAGTTGAGGTCCGATCCGGTGTTGATCTCGCTCTGGTAGCGGAAGTCGGCATAGACCAGCCCGGTGAGCCCGCCGCTGCCGATCGGCGGCGTCCAGCCGGCCGATCCGGTGACGACATAGCCGGGGGCGCTGGACAGGCGCCGGCCCGGCAACTGGAACAGCGATGTCGCCAGCGGCCGGCCGAGCGTACCGGCCAGGTCGCTGCGGTAACGGGTATCGGCAAGGGTGAAGCCGAGGTTGACCGCCAGATCGGTCGTTGGGCGGGCAAAGGCCTCGATCTCGACGCCGCGGCTGCGCACGCCGGGGGAGAGCTTGCCGGCACAGGCCCCGCTCGCCGCCGCCGCCCGGTCCGACGCCGATCCGCCGACCGCGACGTCCGAATCCGCGCCCGAACCGTCGGCCAGCGCCGAGCAGCCGTTGATATTCTCGACGATGAAGGTCAGGCCCTGGAAATTGTTGAGCTGGAAATTGTCGAACTCCTGCCAGAAGGCGGCGACGTTGATGTCGATGCCCTGGCCGTTCCACTTCAGCCCGACCTCGTAGGCGTCGACCTTTTCCGCGTCGAACTGGAGCTGCGTACCGCTCGGCGCGGCGAGATTGAGCACCGAGCGATCGAGGTTGAACCCGCCGGCCTTGTAGCCCTTGGAATAGCTCGCATAGGTCAGCAGATCGGGCGCCGGCTTCCAGCTGAGCACCGCGGTGCCGCTCCACTCGCCCTCCTTGCGGTGGGAGGTGAGCGCGCCGTCATAGGCGCTGAGCACGGTGTACAAGGCGCCGGGCGAGGAGGCGAGGCCGACGCTATTGCCCACGCCCGTACCGCGAAGCTGGGTGATCGCGGCGGAGGCGAGCGCCGCGCGGCCCGGATTGCTGACCGCATTCTGGGCCATGAAGGCCGACAGGTTGGCGATGTTGCGGGCGAACGCGCCGAGATTGTCCGGTGCATCGGACTGGAAGGTCGCGGCCAGCCGCTTGCTTTCGCGGGTGTAGCGCGCGCCGAGCGTCAGCGACAGGGTGTCGGTCACGTCGAAAACATTGTGCGTGAACAGCGCATAGTTGCGGCTGCGCTGGCGATAGCGATCGTGGAGCCCGGTATTGGCCGACGGCAGGATCGGCGCGCTGACGTTCGCCGCCACCGCCAATGCGTCGGCGGCGGTGGCGCCACCGGCGATCAGCGATCCGGCGACGACCTGCTGGAGCCCGGCAAACCCCGGAAAGGCCGGGTTCGAGATGCGGACCAAAGCGGTCAGGTAGCGATCGAAGTCCGCGCCGTAGGTGAGCCGGCTGCCGACATCGAGCCGCTCATTGGCGTAATAGCCGCCGACCAGCCAGTCGAGCCGCCCGCCGAGCGCCTCGCCCTGGAGGCGCAGTTCCTGGCTGAAGGTGCGGAACCGGACGAAATCGGTGCCGTCATTGGCGCGGTACAGGATGTCGAGATTGTTGAAGTCGCCATCCTGGCCACGGAGGAAATCATTGTCGCGATAGGCGGTGATCGATGTCAGCGTCGCCGCGCCGAGCTCGTAATTCGCCTCGCCCGACAGACCCCAGTCCCGCACGTCCTGGCGGAAGTCGCGACCGGGCGTGACCGATACGCGCCGCGCATAGGTGTCGGTGTCGATCACGCCGCCCATGGCGCGGATCGCGGTAACCACCGGATTGGGCGCGCGCGTGATGGTGCCGTTCGGGCCGGGCAGGATCAGGCTGGTCGAGACATAGGGGCCGGTGCAGCATTGCTCGTCGCGATCGGCATAGTCGCCGATCAGCCGGAAGGTGAACGCGTCGGACGGCGTGAACAGCAACTGCCCGCGCGCCAGCCAGCGATCGCGATCCTGGAAACGGCGGCCGCTGCTCCCGGCATAGCCCTCCGCCTCGCGAATGAAGCCATCGCGCTTCATGTAGATGCCGTCGATGCGATAGGCGATCTTGTCGGCGACGATCGGGCCGGTCAGCCCCAGCGTGCCCCGCCACAGATCGTAATTGCCGTAGCTGAGCTCGGCCGTGCCCGACTCCTCGAAGCTCGGCCGGGCGGTGACGACGCTGATCAGCCCGGCCGATGCATTGCGGCCGAACAACGTGCCCTGCGGCCCGCGGAGCACCTCGATCCGGTCGACCGCGCCGAGTTCGGTGAGCGCGGTGGCCGAACGCGAGCGATAGACCCCGTCGACGAACACCGCGACCGAGCTTTCGAGCCCGGGATTGTCGCCGACCGTGCCGATGCCGCGGATGCGCGCGACCCCGGCGCCCGCCTCCGACGCACTCGACGACACCAGCAACGAGGGCGAAAGCTGGTTGAGCTGGCGGATGTCGCTAACGCCGGAATTGCGGAGCGAGGTGGCGGTGACCGCCGACACGGCGAGCGGCACGTCCGACAGCGCCGCGCTGCGCCGGGTGGCGGTGACGACGATGTCGCCCGCGCCCGCCTGCGGTGCCTCGGCCGCGGGAACGGCGGCGGGTTGGGCCAGAGCGGGCCCCGCCGCGGCGCACATCATCGTGGGCAGCAGCCACATTGCCTTCGCCATCCCGTCGACCCCCAATATCTTTCGATTGACCTGCTGCCGCGTTCCGGACCCCCGGATCCGGATCGCACATGCCGATAGCAGCGACCTTGCCGTTTCGCACCAGAACGGAGCGGGAGTTTCGCCTCCCGGAAGGTTGGCCGATTGTCCGAAAGCGAAAAGGGGAAGCGGGCCGCCGGCCAGCTTCCCCCGATAAGCATCCAATCGGCCGAAACGCTTATTTCGGCGCCAGCACCATCAGCATCTGGCGGCCTTCCATGCGCGGGAACTGCTCGACCTTGGCGACCTCGGCCGTGTCGGCCTGAACGCGCTGGAGCACCTGCATGCCGAGCTGGCCGTGGGCAAGCTCACGGCCGCGGAACCGCAGCGTGCACTTCACCTTGTCGCCCTCTTCGATGAACTCGAAGATCTTGCGCATCTTCACGTCGTAATCGTGATCGTCGATGTTCGGACGCATCTTGATCTCTTTGATCTCCTGCGTCTTCTGGCTCTTGCGGGCGAGGTTGGCCTTCTTCTGCGTCTCGTATTTGAATTTGCCCACGTCGAGGAACTTGGCCACCGGCGGATCGGCGTTGGGAGACACCTCGACCAGGTCGAGGCCCACCGATTGCGCCTGCTCCATCGCCTCACGCGTGTACATCACGCCCAGATTTTCGCCGTTCTCGTCGATCACGCGCACCTTGGGCACGGTGATGAACTCGTTAAAACGCGGACCGTTGAGCGGCATTGGCGTCGGGCCCAGCGGGCGACGCGTCATTGGGGGACGTATGGCAGATTCTCCTGTAATGGCCGTATCGACCGCCAATGTAGTCAAATCGATGCAGTTGTGAAAGGGCGCCGGCGCGATCCCGGCGCTTTTCGCATGGCAGGATCGGGCCGACGGGTCAGCGCAGGTCCGGCGGGGTCGCCTCCGTCACCAGTCGGGCGATCGCGTCCGCCACCGAAAGCACCGACTGGCCGCCTTCCGCGCCGAGCGTGCGGATGGCGACGGTGCCCTCCTCCGCCTCGCGCTTGCCGATCACCAGCAGGTGGGGAACCTTGGCCAGGCTGTGCTCGCGCACCTTGTAGTTGATCTTCTCGTTGCGCAGATCGGTCTCGACCCGCAGCCCGGCGGCGGCGAGCTTGGCCGCGACTTCGCGGGCATAGCCGTCGGCATCCGAGACGATCGTCGCCACGACCGCCTGGACCGGTGCCAGCCACAACGGGAAGCGGCCGGCATGATGCTCGATCAGGATGCCGAGGAACCGCTCGAACGTGCCGAGGATCGCGCGGTGGAGCATCACCGGGCGGTGCCTGGCGCCATCCTCGCCGATATAGCTCGCGTCGAGCCGCTCGGGCAGGACGTAATCGAGCTGGAGCGTGCCGCACTGCCACGTCCGCCCAATCGCGTCGGTCAGGTGGAATTCCAGCTTGGGCGAATAGAAGGCGCCCTCGCCGGGCAATTCCTCCCACCCATATTCCGGGCCCATCCGCCCGGCGAGCCGCACCGCATCGCGCAGATCCTGCTCGGCCCGGTCCCACATCGCGTCCGATCCGAAACGCTGTTCCGGGCGCAGCGCCAGCTTGATCGAGTAATCGGCGAAGCCGAGATCGCGGTAGATCGTGTCGAGCAGGTCGCAGAACGCCTTGGTCTCCGCGACGATCTGGTCCTCGCGGCAGAAGATGTGGGCATCGTCCTGGGTGAACTGGCGCACGCGCATCAACCCATGGAGCGCGCCATGCGCCTCGTTGCGGTGGCAGCAGCCGAATTCGGCGAGCCGGAGCGGCAGGTCGCGATAGGATTTGATCCCCTGGCGGAACACCTGAACGTGCGCCGGGCAGTTCATCGGCTTGAGCGCCATCAGGTCGCCCTCGCCGGTGAAGACCGGCTGGCCTTCCTCGCTGCTGGGCACCTCGTCGGGCACGACGAACATGTTCTCGCGATATTTGCCCCAGTGGCCCGACGCCTCCCACAGCTTGGCGTCCATCAGCTGCGGCGTCTTGATCTCGTCATAGCCGCCGGCATCGAGCCGGCGGCGCATATAGGCCTCCAGCTGGCGCCACAGCATATAGCCCTTGGGGTGCCAGAAGACCGATCCGTGCGCCTCGGCCTGGAGGTGGAACAGGTCCATCTCCGCGCCGATGCGGCGATGATCGCGCTTCGCCGCTTCCTCCAGCCGCACCAGATGCTGGTCGAGCTGCTTCTTGTTGAGCCACCCGGTGCCGTAGATCCGGCTCAGCATCGCGTTCTTCTGGTCGCCGCGCCAATAGGCCCCGGATACCCGCGTCAGCTTGAACGCGGCGGGATCGAGCTTGCCGGTCGAGGCGAGGTGGGGGCCCCGGCACATGTCCAGCCAGTCGCCCGAACGATAGACCGTCAGCTCCTCGCCCTCGGGCAGCTCGGCGGCCCATTCCGCCTTGAAGCTTTCGCCCTGCGCCTGCCAGCGCGCGATCAGGTCGGCACGCGACCAGACCTCGCGCACCAGCGGCTCGTCGCGGGCGATGATGCGGCGCATCTCGGCCTCGATCGCGGGCAGGTCCTCCTCGGTGAACGGGCGATCCTTGGCCGCGAAATCATAATAAAAGCCATCGTGGGTCGACGGACCGAAGGTGATCTGCGTGCCCGGAAACAGGTTTTGTACCGCCTCGGCCAGGACATGCGCGAAATCGTGGCGGGCCAGTTCCAGCGCGTCGGCCTCGTCGCGCGCGGTCACCAGAGCGAGCGTCGCATCCTGCTCCAGCGGCCGGTTGAGATCCCGCAGCTCGCCATCGACGCGCGCGGCGAGCGCCGCCTTGGCAAGGCCGGGGCCGATCGAGGCGGCGATCTGCGCCGGGGTCGTGCCGCGGGCCACTTCGCGCACCGAACCATCGGGCAGGCTGATCGAAAGCATCTCGTTCATCGGATATCCTGGGCTTCTTATCCGCGGGGTCGTCGCGCGGGGGCTTATGCACGTACCAAGCGACGCGGAAAAGTTCTCGGTTTGAGGGGAGGCCGCTCATTCTGCCGCCGCCACCCGCCGGACGGGCGGCGGGCGATCGCGTGAGCGCAGGACGCGCGCCGGACCGCCCGGGAAGATGGTAGGCGTGGCAAGGATCAGCAGAGGTACATGTGCGTTGCCATAGCCGGATAGCCGCGCATTGTCATCCACACGGGCGCCAGGGGGAACGGACGATCACGTCGGACGCGGACATGCCGGACTATCTGATCCGCCCGGACGGGACGCGGCTGGCCTATGTCCACCGGACTGGGCGAGCGCCGACGATCCTGTTCCTGCCGGGCTATATGTCCGACATGGCCGGCGGCAAGGCGACCGCGCTCGACCGCTGGGCCGTGGACAATGGCCAGGCGATGCTGCGGCTCGATTATGCCGGCTGCGGCCAGAGCGACGGCGCGTTCGAGGATGGAACGCTCCCCTCGTGGCGCGACGATGTGCTGGCGGTGATCGACGCGGTGGCGCGCGGCCCGCTGCTGATCGTCGGATCGTCGATGGGCGGATGGCTGATGCTGCTGGTCGCGCTCGCCCGCCCGGAGCGGGTGGCGGGGCTGGTCGGTATCGCCGCCGCGCCCGATTTCACCGACTGGGGCTATTCGCCGGAACAGCGCGATATGCTCGCCGGCGGCGGCCGGGTGGAGGAGCCGTCCGATTATGGCCCGCCGCAGGTGACCAGCGCGGGCTTCTGGCGGAGCGGCCAGGCCAGCCTGTTGCTGGGCCGGATCGTGCCGATCGATTGCCCGGTGCGCCTGCTCCACGGCCAGGCCGACATCGACGTGCCGTTCGCCATTTCGCTCCGCCTCGCCGCCGCACTGCGCTCGACCGATGTCCACACCATCCTTATCAAGGGTGGCGATCACCGGCTGTCGCGGCCCGAAGATATCCAGGCGCTTACCACCGTCGTCGCCCGTCTGCTGGAGGTTCCATGATCCCGATCCTGCTGTTCGCCCTCGTCCAGGCAGCGCCGCCAGTGGCGGTCAAGTCGCCGCTGGCCAACCGGTTCGACGACTGCGCCGCGCTGGCCAAGACCGATCCCGCCAAGGCGGCGGCGCAGGCGGAGGCGTGGCGGCTGGCCGGCGGCGGGCTGCACGCCCGCGAATGCCTCGGCATCGCCTTTGCCGCGCAGGAACGGTGGGCCCCGGCCGAACTCGCCTTCGAACAAGCGGCCAAGGAAGCGGAAATCCAGCGCGACGGCCGGGCGGCGGCCTTGTGGGTGCAGGCGGGCAATGCCGCGCTCGCCGGCGACGATCCGTCCAAGGCCCGCCAGGCGTTCGATCGCGCCCTCGCGCTGCCGGTGATGTCGGATCCGATGCGCGGCGAAACCTATCTCGATCGCGGCCGCGCCGCGGTCGAGCTGAACGACATGGCGGGTGCGCGCAAGGATATCGATGCCGCGCTGAAGCTGGTGGCGGCCGATCCGCTGGCCTGGCTGCTGTCGGCCACGCTCGCCCGCCGCCAGAAGGACGCAGACCGCGCCGCCGCCGACATCGCCCATGCGATCCGCCTTGCCCCCGACGAGCCCGGCGTGATCTTCGAATCGGGCAATATCGCCGCGCTGCGCGGCGACCATGAGGCCGCGCGCGCCGCCTGGGCCCGCGCCGCCGAAAAGGACCCCGAAGGCCCCGCGGGCAAGGCGGCGATGGCCGCGCTGACGCCGCGTCTCGACAAGGAGGGCGAGAAGCAGACGCCCCACTGATCGCGCACCCGCTTCCATCCGCCCGAACAACGACTAGATTGGTGCCATGAAATATCTCCACACCATGATCCGCGTCTCCGATCCCGCGAAGACGATCGCCTTTTTCGAACTGCTCGGCCTCAAGGAGGTGCGGCGGATGGACAGCGAGAAGGGCCGCTTCTCGCTCATCTTCCTCGCCGCGCCGGGGGACGAGGCTGCGCAGGTCGAGCTCACCCATAATTGGGACGAGACCGGCGGCTATGATGGGGGTCGCAATTTCGGCCACCTGGCGTACCAGGTCGAGGATATTTACGGCACCTGCCAGCGGCTGATGGACGGCGGGGTGACGATCAATCGCCCGCCCCGCGATGGCCACATGGCGTTCGTGCGCACCCCCGACAATATCTCGATCGAGCTGCTCCAGCAGGGCGGCGCGCTGCCGCCGCAGGAGCCGTGGGCGTCGATGCCCAATATCGGCGCCTGGTGAGCACGGACGCGGCCATGCCAGCGCGGGTCGAAGTGGTGGGCGTGCCGGTGCTGTCGGACAATTATGTCTGGCTGATGCACGATCCCGCCAGCGGCGAGACGGTGGCGATCGATCCCGCGGTGGCCGATCCGGTGCTCGCCGCGGCCGATGCGCGCGGCTGGCGGATCGGCCAGATCTGGAACACCCACTGGCATAATGATCATATCGGGGGGAACGCCGGGATCCAGGCGGCGACCGGCGCGCGCATCACCGGACCAGCCGAGGCAGGCCGCATTCCGGCGCTCGACAGGGTGGTCGACGAGGGCGACGTGGTCACGATCGGCGGCATCGCGGCGCAGGTGATCGCCGTTCCGGCGCATACCGCCGGCCACATCGCTTATCATCTGCCGAGCGAGGGGATCGTCTTCGTCGGCGATACGCTCTTCGCGATGGGCTGCGGCCGGTTGTTCGAGGGCACGGCCGAGCAGATGTTCGCCAATATGCGCCGCCTGGCTGCCCTTCCGCCCGAAACTCTGGTATATTGCGCCCACGAATATACCCAGTCGAACGGGCGTTATGCGCGGGTGGCCGAGCCCGACAATGCAGCGACCGCGGCGCGGATGCGCAGCGTCGATGCGGCGCGCGCGGCCGGCGAGGCGACGGTGCCCTCGACGATCGCGCTGGAACTGGCGACCAACCCGTTCATGCGCGCCGCCAGCGCGACCGAACTGGCGGCGCGGCGCGCGGCCAAGGATGCGTTCCGCGGCTGACTCGATCAGGAGGATGTGACGATGCGTATCCTGCCCCTCGCCGCTGCACTGGCGACGTTCGCGACCGGCGGCGCGATATCCGCCCAGGCGCCCGCGCCCGCGCCGATGACCGCCAAGGTGGCCAAGGCGCTCGAGGGCCGCACCGCGGGCCGGGCGGAGAGTTGCGTGCGGCTGCGCGACATCCGCTCGACCGAGATCGTCGACGAGACCGCGATCATCTACAAGATCAGCCGCAAGCGCTGGCTGGTGAACTTCCCCGACGGCGGCTGCCCGTCGCTGCGCCCCGATCGGGTGCTCGTCACCCGCACGCCCGTCGGCAGCCTGTGCCGGGGGGACATCGCCCGCGTGATCGATCCGCCGACGCCGATCGAATATGGCGCGTGCGGGCTGGGCGACTTCATCCCCTATACACGCTGAGCCCTAGCGGCGGTACAGCCCGTCCAGCCGCGCGCCATAGGCTTCGTGCACGACGTGGCGACGGACCTTGAGCGACGATGTCAGCTGCATGTTCTCGACGCTGAACGGGGCATCCGCGATCAGGAAACCGCGGACCCTCTCGATTCCCGATAGGGCGGCGTTGACCCGATCGACCGCGGCGCCGACCCCTTTCTGGAACGCGGGATCGTCGCGCATCTCCGCCGGATCATAGGCCCGCCCGGCCGCGCATGCCCACGCCTGCGCCCAATCCGGATCGGGCACGATCAGGCCGACGAGGTAGGGCCGCCGATCGCCCGCGACCATCGCCTGGAAGATCTCCGGCTCGAGCGTCAGCATCCCCTCGACCCGTTGGGGCGCGACATTGTCGCCCTTGTCGTTGACGATCAGATCCTTCTTGCGATCGGTGATCTTCAGGCGCCCGGCGTCGTCGAACAGGCCGATATCGCCGGTGTGGAGCCAGCCGCCGTCCAGCACGCGGGCGCTTTCCTCCTCGTTGCGCCAATAGCCGTGCATCACCAGTTCGCCGCGCACGAGGATCTCGCCATCGGCGGCAATCCGCACCTCCGTGTCGTTGAGCGGCGGGCCGACCGTATCCATGCCGATCCCCGCCCTGGGCCGGTTGCACGAGATTACCGGGGCCGATTCGGTCTGCCCATATCCCTGCAGCAGGGTCAGGCCGAGCGAGTGGAAGAACAGCCCGACCTCCGGGTTGAGCGGCGCGCCGCCCGAGACCATCGCCTTCAGCCGGCCGCCGAAGCGCGCGGCGATCCTGGGCTTGAGCAGCCGGGCGACCAGCCATTCCATCGGCCGATCGCGCCAGCGGCGGCGGCCGGCATAGCGCGCCGCCCCGATCGCCAGCGCGCGATCGAGCAGGTGGCGCGACAGCCGTCCCTGCTTGTCGATCGACTTGGTGACCCGCGCCCGCAGCACCTCGAACAGCCGCGGCACGACCACCATGATCGTCGGGCGGACCTCCTCGATATTGGCGGCGAGCTTCTCGAGCCCCTCGGCATAATAGATCTGCGCGCCCAGCCCGATCGGCAGATATTGCCCGCCGGTATGCTCGTAGGCGTGGCTGGCGGGCAGAAAGCTCAGGAACACCTCATCTTCCCAGCCGAAATCCTCGGCGATGATCGCCGATGCGCCGGCGACGTTGTGGAGGATCGCGCCATGATGCTGGCACACGCCGCGCGGCGCCCCGCCGGTGCCGCTGGTGTAGATCAGGCAGGCGAGGTCGGCGCGGGCGAAGCGGGCGTTGGCGGCGACGGTGGCGATCTCGGGCGGGTGGGCCGCGATCAGGGCGTGCCAGTCATGGCAAGCCACCGAGCCCGTCTCGCTGGTATCGAGCAACTCGAACGCGATCAGCCGGGTGCAGCCGGCGGCCAGCATCGCCGGAACCAGCGTGCACGCCAGCTTGGCGGTGGAGACGATCGCCGCCGCCGCCCCGCTGTCGATCAGGATATGGTGGTGATCGCGTTCGGTGTTGGTGGTGTAGGTCGGCACGGGGATGCAGCCGGCGGCCATGATCGCCACATCGGCGATGCACCATTCCGGGCGGTTTTCGGATACGAGCATGACCCGATCGCCGGGCTCCAGCCCGATCGTCCGCAGCGCCGCGGCAAGCGAGGCGACCTGCTCGGCGGCTTCGCGCCAGCTCGTCGCCCGCCAGCGGCCATCGCATTTGGCCCAGAGAAAGGGCGCATCGCCCTTTTCCGCGACGCGCGCGAAGAACATGGCGACGAGGTTCGGAAAATGTTCGAGCGTCCGCATCACCCCTCCGCCGAGACTGCACCTAGCCGAGCGTCACCGCGGGTGAAAGCTGAATGGCCAGGCGCGCTATTCGGCGAGCGCTACGCCCTCGCTGCGCGGATCCGCCGCGCCCTGCCAGCCCGCCGGCGTACGCTGGACGGCGGTGAGCTTCGAGGTCAGCGCGGCGACGGTGACAATGTGGCCCAAGCGGGTGAGTTCGGGCGCCATCGCGGCCAGCGGCGTATCCTTTTCGACGAGCACCGCGCCGCCGCCGAAATAGATGTTGGGCAGCGCGATCGCCTGCGCGGCGGGCAGGCCGAAATCGATCACGCCGACAAGCGCGCGGAACACATGCATGATGATCTGCTTGCCGCCGGCCGAGCCCACCGCGAGCAGCGGCTTGCCATCGGGAGCATAGAGGATCGTCGGCGCCATCGACGAGAGCGGCCGCTTGCCCGGCTCGACCCGGTTGGCGACGGGCGCACCGTTCCTTTCCGGGGCAAAGGTGAAATCGGTGAGTTCGTTGTTGAGCACCATGCCGGCCGCAACGATCTGGCTGCCGAACGGGCCCTCGACCGTCGAGGTCATCGTGACGACGTTGCCGGCGCCGTCTGCCGCGGTGAAATTGGTCGTGCCGGCAACCTCGCCGGAGATTGCGGCGGTGCGGGCCGGAGCACCGGGTGGCGTTCCTGCGTCGTAGCGGGGCAGGGTGCGATCGATCGCGATCAGCTTCGATCGCTCGGCCAGATAGGCGCGGTCGAGCAGGCCGGCGACGGGGACGGCGACGAAATCGCTGTCGCCGAGAAATTTGTCGCGGTCGGCATAGGCCAGTTGCATCGCCTCGGCGATCAGGTGCCAGGATCGTGGATCGTTCGGCCCCATCCCCTTGAGGTCGAACCGTTCGAGCATCCCGAGCATCTGGAAGATCGTGGTCGCGCCGGAGGAGGGCGGTCCCATCCCGCACAGCCGGTAGCCCCGATAGGCCGAGCAGACCGCGTCGCGATCCTTGGCGCGGTATCCGGCGAGATCGGCGAGGGTGAGCGGGGTCGGGTTGCGCGGCGCCTGGGTGACGGCGGTGACGATCGCCTTCGCGATCGGGCCGGCGTAAAAGGCGTCGGGGCCGCCGCTGGCGATGCGGCGCAGGGTCGCCGCCAGCGCGGGGTTGCGCACCGTCGCGCCGACCGGCTTGGCCGCGCCATTTTTCCAATAGATCGCGCGCGTTTCGGGAAAGTCCGCCCAATTGGCCGATACCATCCGCAGCGACCCGGCGAGCCGCGGGGTTACCGTAAAGCCGCGCTCGGCGAGGCGAATGGCCGGATCGAACAGCCGCTTCCACGGCAGCTTGCCCCAGCGCTGGTGCGCCCGCGCGGCGAGGCGGATATTGCCCGGCACGCCGACCGATCGTCCGCCGACGACCGCCTGGAGGAACGGCATCGGTTTGCCATTCGCGCCGAGGAACCGGTCCGGGCGGGCTGCGGCGGGGGCGGTCTCGCGCCCGTCGATCGTCGCGACGGTGCCGGTCTTGCCGTCATGATGGACCAGGAACCCGCCGCCGCCGATCCCCGAGGATTGCGGCTCGACCACCGTCAGCGCCAGCATCATCGCCATCGCCGCATCGGCGGCGCTGCCGCCGGATCGCAGCATCGCCCGCCCGGCCGCCGCGGCGCGCGGATCGGAGGCGGAGACGACCCCGCCTCTGGCGGCCGCCACGGCGGGGGTCATCAGCAGGGAGAATAAGAGGATGAGGCGCGTGATCATCCGGCGACAGTAAAGCGACGCGGCGGCGCAGCAAGGGTGCAGGCGCGGCCGCCCGGCCTTTTTGCTCAGGCGTCGACCCCCACCGCATCGGCGACGCGGGCAAATCCATCGCGCCGCAGCAGCGCGGCCAGCCCCGCGTTGATACGGGTGGCGAGCCCCGGCCCTTCATAAACCAGCGCGGAGTAAAGCTGGATCAGGCTCGCGCCCGATCGAATGCGGGCATAGGCTTCCTCCGCCGTGGCGATCCCGCCGGCGGCGATCAGGGGCAGCGCGCCGCCCGTCGCCGCGCGAAAATCGCGGAGCCGCCCCGCTGCCAGATCGCGCAGCGGGGCGCCCGACAGGCCGCCGCTTTCATCCCGTGCGGCGGAGCGGAGCGGCGGGCGGGTGATCGTGGTGTTGGCGACGATCAGGCCATCGATGCCGGTGTCGATCGCAACCGCGGCGATGTCGTCGATGTCCGCCGGCTCGAGATCGGGCGCGACCTTCAGGAACAGCGGCGGGCCATCCGCCCCGCGCGCGGCCATCGCGCCGCTCAGCAAGGCGTGCAGGGCGTCGCGCGATTGCAGCGCGCGCAGCCCGGGCGTGTTGGGCGACGAGATGTTGATCGTCAGATAGTCGGCAACCGCCGCCATCGCCCGCACGCCGGTGACGTAATCGGCGGTGCGATCGACGGCATCCTTGTTGGCGCCGATATTGACGCCGACCACGCCGCCGCCGCCCCTCCGCGCAGCCAGCCGCGCCCGCGCCGCCGCCTGTCCCCGATTGTTGAAGCCCATGCGGTTGATCACCGCACGGTCCTCGGCAAGGCGGAACAGCCTTGGCCGCGGATTGCCCGCCTGGGGAAGGGGCGTGACGGTGCCGATCTCGACGAAACCGAAGCCGAGGCCGAGCATCGCATCGGGCACCTCGGCATCCTTGTCGAACCCGGCGGCCAGCCCGACGGGCGAGCGCAGTTCGAGCCCGGCGACTCGGCACGCCAGGATCGGATCCGCCGCCTTGGCGCGGGGTGGCGAAAGCCTGAGCGCGGCGATGCTCAGCCGGTGCGCGCGCTCCGCGTCGAGCCGGAAGATCAGCGGGCGGAGAAGCGGGTAAAGGGCCATCGCCGCCGATTAGCGGCTCGCCCGGCGCCCGTCTTGCACAAAGCATCGTTGCACCCAGCATCGTTGCACAAGCATTGGTGTGCTTGCCGGTCGGGGTGGCGTGCGCGCGCCCGGCCGATCGTTCAACTCGCTGGTAAAGCGGTAAACAGGCTGACTGACCTGTGCGGGTTCAGACATTGCAATCCGGTGAGCCATTCCGGCACGCGTCGATTCCATACAATATTTGAATTTGTCGCGACGCCATGAAGCAAGTGCGACCCGAAGGACTTTCGCCCGATTTCGGATGGAAGCCCTTTACCTCAATGCCCGGCCGGCTATGTTCCGACCGGGCATTTTTTTCGCTTGGGGGCAAGCGAAGGTGCCGACGAAGGCAACAGGGGCCGCGTCATGGGTACGGTGAAGAGATCGCGGCGGGCGCCATGATCGCGCTGCGCTACTTTCAGCCGGCACCGGATGTGCGGCGCTATCTTGCCTCTTATTATCTGTTCAGGGCGGATCTGCCGCACGTCACCGATCTGGTCCGTGCGGATCTTGCCCAGATCCGCTTCATGCTGTCCGGCCATGGACGCTATGAGTTCGCGGGCGGAGCGCAGGTCGAAACCCCCGCCGTGTCGCTGATCGGGCCGACCATGGCCGCGTCGCGCTTCGACGTGACCGGGCCGGTCCTGGTGTTCGGCGTCGGCCTGCTGCCGACCGGCTGGGCCGCGGCGGTGCGCGAGGATGCGAGCAGGCTGGTCCACCATGTCGACGATGCGGTGAGCCGGTTCGGGCCGATCATGGACGACGCGCTCGATGCGATGCGCGGCGCGACCTCGGCGGAAACGATGGTGTCGATCGCCGATGTCGTGCTGCGGGCGGTGTTCGCCCGGACGGTCGATCCGCCCGCCGCGTTCACCGCGCTAACCGAGTCCTGGTTGACCGGGGATGCCTCGCCCTCGGTCGACCAGCTGATCCGTACGTCCGGCATGTCCGCGCGCCAGCTCGAACGGCTCGCCAACCGGATCTACGGCGCGCCGCCCAAGCTGCTCGCGCGCAAATATCGCGCGCTGCGCGTGGCGACCGCGCTGTGCGACGTGCGAAGCAACTGGATGGATGCCGCGGGCGACGCCTTTTACGATCAATCCCACCTGATCCGCGAGGTGAAGCACTTTACCGGCCTGACCCCGCGCCAGCATCGGGATAATCCGCCGCCGGTGACGCGGCTGATCCTCCAGCGACGGCGGTTCGCCGCCCAGATGCCGCGGATCACGATGGTGCGCTGAGCGCGACGCCGACGCGAGAAACCTTGACCCGGCGGCCCGCCGCATCCACATGCAATCGGAACGATGTAGTCCGATTGGAACGATGCGCCTCTCCAGCCTCACCGATTATGCGGTCGTCATGCTGTCCGCCGCCGCGCGCCATTCCTGCGCGGAACGGCTGTCGGCGTCGATGCTCGCCGATGAGACGGGTGTGCCGCTGGCGACCGCGCAGAAGCTGATGGGCCGGCTGGCGGTGGCGGGGCTGCTGACCTCGGCGCGCGGCACCGGCGGCGGCTTTCGCCTTGCCCGCGATGCCGCGGCGATCAGCCTGGCGGACATCATCGAGGCGGTCGAAGGGCCGATCGCGCTGACCGCGTGCGTCGATGACGGCCGCCACGATTGCGGGCTGGAGAGCGCCTGTCGGGTCCGGCCGCACTGGCCGGCGGTCAATATCGCGGTGAAGGGCGCGCTGGGTGGGGTCAGCCTCGCCAGCCTCGCGGGAGAAGCAGCATGAGCGACGATCTGGGCCAAAGCGACGTGCGCAATGCCGAGGCGTTGGCCGCGGCGGAAGATTCGGCGGCCTATAAATGGGGCTTCAGCTCGGACATCGAGCAGGAGTTCGCGCCCAAGGGCCTGTCCGAGGCGACGGTGCGGTTCATCTCGGCCAAGAAGAACGAGCCGGAGTGGATGCTCGACTGGCGGCTCAAGGCCTATCGCCGCTGGCTGGAGATGGAGAGCCCGAACTGGGCCAAGCTCGACATCGCGCCGATCGATTATCAGGACGCTTATTATTACGCCGCCCCCAAGGCGCGGCCGACGGTGTCGTCGCTCGACGAGATCGATCCCGAGATCCTGCGCGTCTATGAGAAGCTCGGTATCCCGGTCGAGGAGCAGAAGGTGCTCGCCGGGGTCGAGGGCAGCCGCAAGGTCGCGGTCGATGCGGTGTTCGATTCGGTTTCGGTGGCGACGACCTTCCGCGCCGAGCTGGAACGCGCCGGCGTGATCTTCCGCTCGATCTCCGAGGCGGTGCGCGAGTTTCCCGATCTTGTGCGCAAGTGGCTCGGCAAGGTCGTGCCGATGCACGACAATTATTTCGCCGCGCTCAACGCCGCGGTCTTCTCCGACGGGACGTTCGTCTACATCCCCGAGGGCGTCCGCTGCCCGATGGAATTGTCGACCTATTTCCGCATCAACGCGGCCAATACCGGCCAGTTCGAGCGCACGTTGATCGTCGCCGACAAGGGCAGCTATGTCAGCTACCTCGAAGGCTGCACCGCGCCGATGCGCGATGAGAACCAGCTCCACGCCGCGGTGGTCGAACTGGTCGTGCTGGACGATGCCGAGATCAAATATTCGACCGTCCAGAACTGGTATCCGGGCGATGCCAACGGCCTCGGCGGCATCTATAATTTCGTCACCAAGCGCGCCTTGTGCCAGGGCAAGAACAGCAAGGTCAGCTGGACCCAGGTCGAGACCGGCAGCGCGGTGACGTGGAAATATCCGTCCTGCGTACTGTCGGGCGAGAATAGCGTCGGCGAATTCTATTCGGTCGCGGTCACCAACAACCGTCAGCAGGCCGATACCGGCACCAAGATGATCCATCTCGGCAAGGGTTCGCGCTCGACGATCGTGTCGAAGGGCATTTCGGCCGGGCGGTCGAGCAACACCTATCGCGGCCTCGTCCGGGTCGGGCCGACCGCGGAGGGCGTGCGCAACTTCACCCAGTGCGATTCGCTGCTGCTCGGCTCCGAATGCGGCGCCCACACGGTGCCCTATATCGAGGTGCGCAACCCATCGGCGACGATCGAGCATGAGGCGACCACCTCCAAGATCAGCGACGACCAGTTGTTCTACGCGATGCAGCGCGGGCTGGCCCAGGAGGATGCGGTCGCTTTGATCGTCAACGGCTTTGCCAAGGAAGTGCTGCAGCAGCTGCCGATGGAATTCGCGGTCGAGGCGCAAAAGCTGCTTGGAATCAGCCTCGAAGGTTCGGTCGGATAGGAATGATGACGATGCTCGAGATTACCGACCTCCACGCCGAGGTCGATGGCAAGCCCATCCTCAAGGGGCTGACGCTCTCGCTCAACGCGGGCGAGATCCACGCGATCATGGGGCCGAACGGCGCCGGCAAGTCGACACTCGCTTACACGCTGGGCGGTCGCCCGGGCTATGCGGTGACCGGCGGCACCGCAACCCTCGAAGGCCAGGATCTGCTGGCGATGGCGCCGCATGAGCGGGCCGCGGCCGGGCTGTTCCTCGGTTTCCAATATCCGGTCGAGATTCCCGGCGTGTCCAATGTGCAGTTCCTGCGCGAGGCGCTCAACGCGCAGCGCAAGCAGCGTGACGAGAAGCCGCTGTCCGGCGGCGAATTCCTCAAGCTGGCGCGGGGCGAGGCGGCGAAGCTCGACATGGACGCCGAGATGCTCAAGCGCCCGGTCAATGTCGGTTTCTCGGGCGGCGAGAAGAAGCGCAACGAGATGGTGCAGATGGGGATCATCGACCCCCGGCTGGCGATCCTCGACGAGACCGATAGCGGGCTCGATATCGACGCGCTGCGCATCGTCGGCGACGGCATCAACCGCATCATGCGCCGGCCCGACAAGGCGGT
>JAQGKS010000141.1 GCA_028289965.1 Sphingomonas bacterium | reverse complement strand
TATGACCATAAGGCGATGGGGATCACCGCGCGCGGAGCCTGGATCGGCGTCGAGCGCCACTACGCCGAGATGGCCACCGACATCCAGACCCAGCTGATCAGCGTCGTCGGCTGCGGCGACATGTCGGGCGACGTGTTCGGCAACGGCATGCTCCTGTCGAAGGCGATAGGGCTGGTCGCGGCGTTCGATCATCGCCACATCTTCCTCGATCCCGATCCCGATCCCGCGGCAAGCTGGACCGAACGCGCCCGGCTGTTCGCCCTGCCCCGCTCGTCCTGGGCGGATTACGACGCCACCTTGATCTCCAAGGGCGGCGGCGTGTTCCCGCGCACCCAGAAGCAGATCCCGCTCAGCCCCGAGGCACGCGCCGTGCTCGGCATCGATGCCGAAAGTCTCGATCCCTCGGCGTTGATCGGCGCGATCCTCAAGGCCCCGGCCGACCTGCTCTGGTTCGGTGGCATCGGCACCTACGTAAAGGCGCAGGACGAAAGCCACAGCGAGGCGGGCGATCCGGCCAACGATGCCCACCGCGTCGATGGCGAGGAGGTCCGCGCGCGGGTGATCGGCGAAGGCGCCAACCTTGCCGTGACCCAGGCCGGACGGATCGCGATCGCTGCCCGCGGCGGCCGGATCAACACCGACTTCATCGACAATTCGGCGGGCGTCGATTGCTCGGACAATGAGGTCAACATCAAGATCGCGCTCAACCGCGAGATGGTCGAGGGCCGGCTGTCGTTCGACGACCGCAACGCCCTGCTCGCCCGGATGGCCGACGAGGTCGCGGCGATCGTGCTGGAGGACAACCGGCTGCAGACGCTGGCGCTGTCGCTGGCGGAACGCGGCGGGGCGGCCGCGCTCGGCGCCCAGGTCCGCACGATCGAGATATTGGAGACGAGCGGCCGGCTCGACCGCGCGGTCGAGGGGCTCGCCACCAGCGAGGCGCTGCTGCGCCGCGCCCAGGATCAACGCGGGCTGACGCGCCCCGAACTGGCGGTGCTGCTCAGCCACGGCAAGCTCGCCCTCCAGGCGGCGATCGAGGAAAGCGACCTCGCCGCCGATCCCAGTTTCGCGCCGCTCCTCCACCACGCCTTCCCGACCGAGATGCAGAAGGACCAAGGCGCGGCGATCGATCGCCACCGGCTGCGCGACGAGATCATCGCGACCAAGGCGGCCAATCGCATCGTCAACCGGCTTGGCCCGATCGCACCGATCGAGATCGCCGAGGAGGAAGGCGTCGCCCTGTCGCAGATCGCCGCGGCCTATTTCGCGGTCGACGGCATCTTCCAGATCGAGGCGCTGTGGGCCGCGATCGGAACCGCGCATGTGGCGGAGGATTGCCGGCTCGTCCTGATGGAATCGGTCGCCGCGAGCGTTCGGCTGCACATCGCCGATCTGCTGCGCGCGATGCCGGGAGGAATCGCGCCGGATCAAGTGATCGCCCATCTCGCCCCCGGCGTGCACCGGCTCGACACTGCTGCCGAGGATCTGCTGAAGGAGGAAGCCCGCATCCAGTCCGATGCGTTGCGCGGCCGGATCGCTAATGCCGGCGATCAGGAACTGATCGATCGCATTGTTCGCCTCGCCGATCTCGACGGCGCGATCGGCACTGCCGCCCTCGCTCGCACCCTTGCCGCCGACGAGATCGCCGTCACCACCGCCTATGTCCGGCTGGGCGAGGCGCTCGGGCTCGACTGGGCCAAGGCGAGCGCGCTTCGCTTCGTGTCGGGCGATCCGTGGGAGCGGCTGCTGACCGCCGGGGTGGCGCGTGACCTCGAGCAGTTGCGGCTCGATTTCCTGGCGCGGCTGGGCGGCAAGGATCCCGTCGCCGCGGTCGACGAGTGGATCGAGACGCACCGCGCGCGCGTCGATCAGTTCCGCGCGCTGATCGCGCGGGCGCGCGGTGCGCCGGCTACCAGTTCGCCGATGCTGGCGCAGATCGCCAGCCATGCCCGGGTGCTGCTCGGCCGCTGAGATGCCCGCCGCCGGTTGCTCGGCCGGGCCGGCGCCCGATCAGCAATCCGCCCAGCGGCGCAGCAGATTATGGTAGACGCCGGTCAGCGCGACGATCGCCGGATCGTCATTGCCCTGGCTCGCCACCAGGCTCTGGATCGCCAGATCGAGGTCGAGGAGCATCTTGCGGGCCGAGCCGTCGCGCACCATGCTCTGGATCCAGAAGAAGGAGGCGATCCGCTCGCCGCGGGTGACCGGGCTCACCCGGTGCAGCGTCGAGGCGGGATAGAGGATCATGTCGCCCGCCGGCAGCTTGATCGGCGCCCCTCCCTCGGAGATCAGCTCGCCGCCATCATATTCGTCCGGGTCGCACAGGAACACGGTCGCGGACAGGTCGCTGCGCAGGCGGAAATCGCTGCCGCGCCGCAGCCTGATGGCATTGTCGACGTGCATCCCGAACGCCTCGCCCCCGGCGTAGCGGTTGAACATCGGCGGGAACACCTTGAGCGGCAGCGCCGCGGCGATGAACAGCCCGGCCTTGCCCAGCGCATCGAGGATCACGCCGCCCATCTCCCGCGCCGCCGGCGACTCCTCCGGCAACTGGCGGTTGCGCTTGGCGAGGGCGGATTGCGCGCCGGAGGTGGCGTTGCCGTCGATCCATTCCGCGGCCTCGATCGTCCGACGGATGGTCGTCACCTGATCGCGGGTCAGCACGCCCGGGATCACCAGCGGCATGGTCATCGGATCAGTCGGCGATCTTGAACGGAATGGTGAGAAAGCCGATCGCCTCGACCGGCGAACCGGCCTGCATGCCGGGCTGGAACTTCCACTTGCGCACGGTGTCGAGCGCGGCGGCGTCGAGCCGCTCGAACCCGCTCGATCGCGCCACCGAAATATCCTTCACCCGGCCATCCGCGCTGATCACCACCCGCAGCCGGACCGCGCCTTCCTCCCGCTTGCGCCGCGATTCGACGGGGTAGCGCGGCGCGGGATTCCTGAGGCTGGCGGCCGAAGCATCGGGCGGGGTGATCGGTGCAGGGGATGGCGGCGCGGCAGGCGGGGCCGGTGCCAGAGCGGTAACGATCGCCTGCGGAGGCGCCTCCGGCACGGCCGCGATCGCAACGGGCGCTTGCTGCGGCACGACGACCAGGGGATCGGGCGCGACCATGCGGGGCTTGACCGGATCGGCCGGGGCGACTTCCTTCTCCCGCGGCGCGGGCGCCGGCGCGACCTGTTCGGGGATCAGCGTGATGACCAGCGGCGGGCTGGCGGGCTTTGCGGCGGGCAGCACGTCGAGCTTGATCGCCGCGCCGAGCAGCCCGGCATGAAAGAGCAGGATCGCGCCGATCGTCGTCGGGCTGATCCGCCGCGCGCGATAGCCGCCACCATGCCGCCAATCGACGGGGATGGCCGGCTCGGCAACCGGAGGCTGGGACGGAAACAGGTCGACGATGGGGACCGAGCGCGCGGCGCTTCCGAACTGATCGAATGTGGCGTGCATTGCATCCCATCCCCTCGATCGCCGCCCCCCCAGGGCGTCGTTGACCCGATCGGTAATGCGAATCAATCGCACTAGCAATAGCCCGGCGTTCCCGCCGGGCGATCACCGAGTTCAAAAGCTGTAGAAGACGCTCAGCACCGCCGACCGCGCTTCGGCCGGGATCGCCCAGCCATTGTCGCGAATGCCGGTATAATAATCCTCATTGGTCACGTTCTGGACGTTGATTTGGGCGGTAATGCCCTCGGCCAGCTCATAGGAGGCGAACAGCCGGTGGGTGAGATACTCCTCCGCCCGGTACTGGACCGGCGCCACCAGCGTGGGGGCATTGATCGCGAAGCTGCCCTGATAGGTCAGGCCGTAGCCAAGCTGGAGCCCGAACGGCAGCGTGTAGGTGGTGAACAGGCTGCCCGAATGCTTCGGCGTCTGGACGATGGCGGTGCCGCGCTGCGGATCCGGAATGGCGACGCTGTTGGCGCAGCCGGTGCTGCCGGGATTGGCCAGGCAGAAGTCGGAAACCGACCGGCGCACCTTGCTGTCGAGATAGGTGTAGTTGGCGAAGATCGCCCACGCGTCGCTGATATTGCCCGAAGCGCCGAGCGCGATCCCGTCCACCCGCGACCGGCCGTCGAGCACCTGGAGCGCGGCCGGCTGGGCTGGATCGTTCGAGACGACGCGGTAGTTGCTGCGTTCGTTGCGGAACAGCGCGGCGGTCAGCTGGAAGCGCCGGTCGAACAGGTCGGCCTTGGCGCCGATCTCATAGTTGCGCGCGGTTTCCGGAGCCGAGGCGCAAGGATCGGCCGCCCCCGGTGCCGAGATCGGGCCGCAGCCGAGGCGGACGGTGGCCGAGGACGGCGTCCTGGCATTGCCATAGGCGGCGTAGAGGCTGGTCGCCGGGGTCGGCTTGAACACCGCGCCGACACGGTAGGAGAACAGCTGTTCGTAATTGCCCTGGGTGGCGAGCTGGAGCGCGGTCAGCGGCACCGTGCCCGGCGGATAGGTGGCCAGCGGCACGGCGTTGAACCGGGCCTTGTTCCATTCGTAGCGGACGCCGCCGTTCAACTCGAACATCTCGCCGATCGACAGCGTGTCGAAGGCATAGATCGCGGCATTGCGGGTGGTGCTCTTCGATAGCGCGGTCAGGACGTAATTGATCGGGCCGGTCCAGGTGGAGACGGGATCGGCGATAGCGTCGATCGGCAGCACCGGATTGGGCAACGCCCCGCCCGGATTGCGCAGCAGCTGCGCGGTCTTGATTTGATAGTCCTCGGTCGACAGCGACGAGCCGATGTTGAGGACATTCTTCAGGCCCTCGCGCTCGGTCAGCACGCGCAGGTCGGTCTGGTTATAGAGCAGCTGGTTCTCCTGATCGCGGACCAGTCCGCGCGGGCCCGACGGCTGATAGAAACCCACCGGCAACGTGCCGCAGGGCGTGCCCGTCGCGGTCGTCGCACCGATGCAGAAGGTGCCCTGCGGCGCGCTCGTCTGGCTATATTGCCCGACACGCTGCCAGCGGGTGAGGTTGCGGATCGACACGGCATCGCTGAACGCATGGGTCGCGGTCATCGTCAGCCGATCGACTGTGGTTTCCTGCGCGTCGAGATTGCGATAGCCGAAATAGTCGCTGTCGTCGGCCAGAGCGAGCGGGCCGTTGTTGAAGGCATTGTTGAAGTAAGGAACGCCGTAGATCGGGACGTTGTCGTCCTTCTGGTGGACGTAGGCGAGGGTCAGGCTGGTCGGCGAATCGATCCCGATGGTGATCGACGGCGCCACGCCCCAGCGCTTGTACGTTTCGACATCGCGGCCCGGCACGTCGTTGCGGTGAACCATCGCGTTGAGGCGGACGGCGATCAGCTCGCTCACCCGGCGATTGGTATCCACGGCGGCGCGGTAATAATTGTCGGTGCCGACCGAGCCCTGGACGATCGTCAGGTCGCTCGCCTGGGGCGCCTTGGACACGAGGTTGATCGTACCGCCGACCGAACCCGATCCGTTGAACACCGAATTGGCGCCGTTATAGACTTCGATCTGCTGCAGGTTGAACGGATCGGTGCGGCTATATTGCGCGCTGTCGCGAACGCCGTCCTGGGTGATGTCGGTGTTCGCCGAATAGCCGCGCAGGTTGATGCTGTCGCCATAGCCGCCGCCGCCCTCGCCGGCGCCAAAGGTGATGCCCGGCACCGTCGCCAGCGCATCGCGCAGCGTCAGCAGGTTCTGCTTGCGCAGCACCTGGCTGCTGATGACGGTGATCGTCTGCGGGGTATCGAGCAGGTCCGCGGTCGCCTTGGGCGATTCGACGCGGTCGACCTTGATCTCGTCGTCGATCGCGGTGTCGACGACGGTCATCCCCTGGAGTTCGGCGCCTTCTTCTTCCTCGGCCGGCGCGGGTGCGGCCTGAGCGAGGACGGGCGCGGAGGCGATGAAGCCGACGCAGGCAAGTGCGATGAACATGGGCGACGCCGTGCGGCTACCCCCATTTTCGAGATCGGACACGGACAGATTCTCCCTTTGGCCCCCGCGCCTGATCCGGCGCGAAGATCGCTATTGAGAGTCATTCGCATCAATGTCAATCGCCCGGCGGTACAGCCAGACGCGGATCGCGCTGGCCAAATTGGCAGGCTGTGGCGCGCGGATGCGATCGGCGTCGATCCGCGCGACGATCGCACTTAGCGGAACCCCTTCCTCCTCCGCTGCGCGCACCAGGGCGGTCCAGAAGATCGGCTCCAAGCTGATCGAGGTGGAATGGCCGGCAATGGTGATCGAGCGCTTGACCGGCCCGGCGCTGTTATCGTGCATGGGCATACGAAGCGCGCGCCTCCGCAACGCGAGGCCCGACGGGACGGAGGTTATCCAAGGGGTCGCGCGCGAACCCGCTCAATACATGTGCTGGCCGCCATTGATCGACAGCGTCGATCCGGTGACGAAGCCGGCATCCTCCCCACACAGAAAGGCGACCCCGCGGGCGATCTCATGCGCCTGGCCAAGCCGGCCGACCGGAACCTTGGCGACGATCTTGGCGAGCACTTCGGCGGGCACGGCGGCGACCATGTCTGTGTCGATATAGCCGGGCGCGACGGCGTTGACGGTGACGCCCTTCTTCGCGCCCTCCTGAGCCAGCGCCTTGGTGAAGCCGTGGATGCCCGATTTGGCCGCGGCATAATTGACCTGGCCATATTGGCCCGCCTGGCCGTTGATCGATCCGACGTTGACGATCCGGCCATAGCCGCGGGTCAGCATGCCCGGAAACACCGCCTTGGCCATGTTGAAGCAACCGCCGAGGTTGGTGTCGATCACCTCTTTCCACGCCTCGTAGGTCATCCGCGCAAGCGTGCCGTCGCGGGTGATGCCGGCATTGTTGACGAGGATGTCGATCGGCCCGAGATCGGCCTCGATCCGCTTCGTGCCTTCCTGGCACGCGTCGAAATCCGAGACGTCCCATTTATAGGCGGGGATTCCGGTTCGGTCGGTAAAGGCCTTTGCGCGCTCTTCATTGCCGGCGTAACTCGCGGCGACGGTGACCCCCATCTCCTGCAAGGCGAGGCTGATCGCCTCGCCAATGCCGCGCGTGCCGCCGGTAACGATCGCAATCCTCGCCATGTCTCTCTCCCTTGTTGGTACGAATGCTAGGCGCGCGGCACCCAGCCTTCAAGCTCGCGCGCGATCAGCGTGCGAAGGAGTTTCATGCCCGGTTCGCCATCGTTCAGGCACGGCAGATAGGCGAAGCGCTCGCCGCCGGATTCGAGGAAGGTCTCGCGCCCGCGCATCGCCATTTCCTCCAGGGTCTCGAGGCAGTCGGCGGAGAAACCGGGCGCGATCACCGCGATCTTGCGCACGCCATCGCGGGCCAGCGCGGCGAGCGTCACGTCGGTCGCGGGCTCGAGCCATTTGGCCCGGCCGAAGCGCGACTGGAAGGCGGTGACGAGCGGGCGGCCGAGCGCGTCGCTCAGCAGGCGGGCGGTCTTGCGGCAGTGGCAATGATAGGGGTCGCCCAGCTGCAGGGTCCGCTGCGGCATGCCGTGGAAACTGGCCACGATCGCATCGGGCGTGAAATCGAGCGCCGCGAGCGAGGTTTCGACCGATTCGCGCAGGGCATCGATATAGGCCGCGTCGTCATAATAAGGCGGCAGGGTGCGCAGCGCCGGCTGCCACCGCATCGCGGCAAGCGCGGCGAAGGCGGCGTCGTTGGCGGTCGCCGTGGTCGCCGCGCAATATTGCGGATAGAGCGGCGCCACCAAAATTCGCTCGCACCCCGCCGCCTTCATCGCCGCGAGCCGATCGGCGATCGCGGGGCGGCCATAGCGCATGGCATGATCGACGATCACGCCCTCCCCGAAGGCCCCCTCCAGCGCCTTGGCCTGCGCACGGGTGATCGCCGCCAGCGGAGACCCGTCCTCGCGCCAGACCTGCGCATAGGCATGAGCCGACTTCTTCGGCCGGGTCCGCAAGACGATGCCGCGCAGGATCGGCTGCCACAGGATCGGCGGGATCTCGACCACGCGGCGATCGGACAGGAACTCGGCGAGATAGCGCCGCACCGCACCGGCGTCGGCCGCATCGGGGGTGCCGAGGTTGACGATCAGCACGCCGATCTTGGCGGCGGGAATGGGCGGATGGTCGTCGGGGCGGATCATGCGCGATTACTCAAGGGGAGGCTCCGGTGCCGGCGGCCGGTGGCGGCATAAAGGGCGTTGGCGATGGCCGGCGCCACCGGTGGCACGGCGAGTTCGCCGACGCCGCCGGGCGGCGCGCTGCTGCGCACGATCCGGACGACGATCTCGGGCGTCGTCGCCAGCGTCGGCAGGCCGAGCGCATCGAAGTTGCGGGCATCGGCGATCCCGCCGGTGATCGCGGTCGTCGCCCCCAGCGTGGCGGCGAGCCCCCACAGGATGCCGCCCTCGATCTGCTGGAGGACGATGTCGTCGTTCAGCGTCCGGCCGCAATCGACCACCGCGAAGATCCGGTCGACGACGATCTGCTGGCCCTCTCCGACATGAACCTCCGCGAGCATCGCGACATGCGATCCGAACGCGCTGTGCGCGGCGATCCCCTGCCCGCTGCCTGCGACGCCGCCTTCCCAGCCGCCCAGCGCGGTGACGGTCGACAGGCAGTGCGCCAGCCGCGGCGCGCCGCTCAGCATCTGCATGCGGAACGACAGCGGCTCGATCCCGGCCTGCTGGGCGAGCTCATCGACGAAGGATTCGGTGAAGAACGCGGTGTAGCTGTGCGCCACCGCCCGCCACATGCCGGTTTCGACGCCGATCGCCGCGGGATGATGGTCCACCGCCATCGCCGGGATCGCGTAAGGCGGCGCGGCGCCTTCCACCGCCGCCGCCTCCGGGCTGTTGCCGCCGCCGGATCCCGGCATCAGCCGCGCGGTGACGGCGGCCATGGTCGATGGCGTGGCGATGCGCGCGCGCCAGCCGACGATGCGCCCGCCTTCGCCCAGCCGCGCCAGCATCCGCGCCCGCGCCGGCGGGCGAAAGCGATCCTGCGCCAGATCCTCGGCCCGCGACCAGCTGAGCTGGACCGGTCGCTTGATCCGCCGCGCGAGGATCGCCGCCTGCGCGGCCGCGTCGGTCTCGACCTTGCCGCCGAAGCCACCGCCGATCAGCATCGGATAGATCGTCACGTCGCGTTCGTCGAAACCGATCGCGCGGGCGGCAGCGGCGCGGGCCAGCCCCGGCGCCTGCGTCGGCAGCCATAATTCTAGCCGGTCGCCGGTGATCCGCGCGGTCGCCGCCATCGGCTCGATCGGCGCGTGCACCGCCAGCGGCACCGCATAGTCCGCGGCATAAGCGCCACCGCGCGCGAATACCGCTTCGACGTCGCCGGCAGCGGCGAACCGCCTCGCCTCCCCCGATTCGAGCGCGCGTTCGAGCGCGGCATCGATCGACGCGCTGTCCGGAACCGGCCCGCTTGCGACGAACCGCGGCGTCATCGCCTCGACTGCGCGGTTGGCCGCCCACCAGCTGTTGGCGATCGCGGCGGCCCAGTTGCGATGCTCAACCACCGACAACACGCCGGGGATGCGATTTGCGGCGGCAGCGTCAACCCCGGCCAGGCGCGTATTGCCGGCCGGGCACTGGCGGATCGCGGCATAGACCATGTCGGGTAGCCGGACGTCAGCGGCATAGCGGGCGGACCCGTCGATCTTCGACGGCATGTCGAGCCGCGGCGGCGAGCGCGGCGGCGCCGGCCCGCGCAGCACGATATGCTCCGGCGGGGTCAGCAAGGCCGCCTCGGCCGCCAGCTCTCCGAAGCGAAGCCGCTCCTCGCCGCGCACGACGAAGCCGTCCGCCGTATCGCAGGCCGCCGGATCGACGCCCCAGCGGTTTGCCGCCGCCATGCACAGCAGTGTGCGCGCGGTCGCCCCCGCCTGCCGAAATCGATCCTCGAACCCGCGAATCGAGCTTGAGCCCCCGGTGATCATCAGCGATGCGCGGATCGCCACCTGCCGCGCGCCCCACGCCCCGATCCCGCCGAACATCGCCGGCAGCCGATCGCGGGCCGCCTCGGCGATCAGAAATTCATTCGCGTAAAGCGGGCCGATCGGCGCCGGCTCGACCGCCACGGTGCGCCAGTCCGCACCCAGTTCGTCCGCGAGGATCTGGGGCAGCACGGTCCAGACCCCCTGCCCCATTTCCGCCTGGGGCACGACGACCGAGACATGGCCATCGGTGCCGATCTTGAGAAAGGCGTTGAGCACCGCCTCGCCGGGGGCCGCGATCAGGTTCGGCGTATAGCGGCGCGGCCAGATCCCCCACGCGATCAGCAGGCCGGCAGCGGCGCCGCCTCCCACCAGCAGCGTCCGGCGACTGACGCCGCGCTCATTTCCCCGATCGCCCATCCGCACTTGATAGGCAGGCCAAGGGTGCCGCGCCAGCGTCTCCGCCCGGCGATCTGCAACCCCGCGCCGCCACGCCCTTCCGGTTTTGTCGTGCGGCTCTTATGAGGGCGAAAGTCCTTGGGGGTAGAAGACCTTGATCCTGTCCATTGCCGCCGACGCCGTCTCGGCCTTCCACTTCGACAGCCTCGGCCTGTCCCCGATCGCGCTGGATCTCGGTTTCCTCCAGATCCGCTGGTATTCGCTCGCTTATATCGCCGGCATCCTGATCGGCTGGTGGTATCTGATGAAGCTGCTCGACCGGCCCGGCGCGCCGATGGCCCGCCGCCACGCCGACGATCTGGTATTCTACGCCACCCTCGGCATCCTCCTCGGCGGGCGACTCGCTTACGTCACCTTCTACCGCCCGGAAATCTGGGCCACTCCGCTCGAGGTTTTGAAGCTGTGGGAAGGCGGCATGTCGTTCCACGGCGGGGTCATCGGCGTCAGCCTGGGCATCATCTATCTGGCGCGAAAGAACGGGCTCAACTGGCTCAGAATTCACGATTATGTGGCGTGCTGCGTGCCGTTCGGCCTGTTCTTCGGCCGCCTTGCCAATTTCGTCAACGGCGAGCTGTGGGGCCGCGTCACCGATGTGCCGTGGGGCGTCGTCTTCCCGCTCGCGGGCGATCTGCCGCGCCACCCCAGCCAGCTCTACGAAGCCGGCCTCGAGGGCCTCGTGCTGTTCTCGGTGATGGCCTGGATGTTCTGGAAGACCGACGCGCGCTACCAGCCGGGCAAGCTCGTCGGCACCTTCCTGCTCGGCTACGGGCTCAGCCGCTTCACCGTCGAACTGGTGCGCGCGCCCGATGCCGGGCTCGAACATCTCTGGTGGGGGCTGACGATGGGCCAGACGCTGACCGTGCCGATGCTGATCGGCGGGATCTACCTGATCCTCACCGCCAAGGGCCGTCGCCAGCGCGTCGAGCCGATCGCCGGGAGCGAGAGCGTCGCCTGACTCGCTCCAGGCGCGGCTCGCCCGGCGGATCATGGCCCAAGGGCCGATCCCGCTGGAGGCGTTCATGGCCGCCGCCAACGCCGAATATTATGCCACCCGCGATCCGCTCGGCCGCGGCGGTGACTTCATCACCGCGCCCGAGATCAGCCAGATGTTCGGTGAGCTGATCGGTGCCTGCGCGGCGGACCTGTGGCTGCGATCGGGCGCAAACCGCGTATATTATGTAGAGCTTGGCCCGGGCCGGGGCACGCTCGCGGCCGATGCGCTGCGGGCGATGCGCGCGGCCGGGCTGAGCCCGGAGGTCCACTTCATCGAGACCAGCCCGATCCTGCGCGCGGCGCAGGCGACGCGGGTGCCGCAGGCGCAGTGGCATGACGACTTGGCCACCCTGCCCGGCGATGCGCCGCTCATCGTGATCGCCAACGAATTTTTCGATGCCCTGCCGATCCGCCAGTTCCTCCACACCGATGCCGGCTGGCGCGAGCGGATGATCGACTGGTCGGGAACGGGGTTCGTGCCGGTTCCCGGCGCGTCCGTGGTGGACGGCGACGTGCCCGAAGCACTTCGCACCGCGCCGCTCGGCAGCATCGTCGAGACCTGCCCGGCGGCACGCGACATCGTGGCCGCACTCTCCCACCGGCTGGCGCACCAGGGCGGCGCCGCGCTGCTCATCGACTATGGCCACACGGCGCCGGGTGCAGGCGAGACTTTGCAGGCGGTCAGCGGCCACGCCTTTGCCGATCCGTTCGGTGATCCCGGCGGGCGCGACCTGACCGCGCATGTCGACTTTGCCGCCATGGCCGAAACCGCGCGGGCCGCCGGTGTCAGCGCCATCGGCCCGGTCGAGCAGGGCCCGTGGCTCGAGGCGCTGGGTATCGGCCC
>JAQGKS010000140.1 GCA_028289965.1 Sphingomonas bacterium | reverse complement strand
GGCAAGGACAATCCACAGACCGTGCTCGGCGTGTTCGAGGAGTTCGCGACCGAGCTCGGCGGGGTCGACCGCGATGCGGCTGGCATCTGGATCGTCGCCCAGTCGCTACGCGATCCGGGCAATCTCGGCACGATCCTGCGCACTGGCGACGCGATCGGCGCGGGCGGGCTGATCCTGGTCGATGACTGCGTCGATCCCTTTTCGGTCGAAGCGGTGCGGGCCTCGATGGGCGCCACCTTCACCCAACGGATCGCGCAGGCGCGCTGGCCCGAGTTCGTCGCATGGCTCCGCGCCGGCCCTGGGCAGCTCGTGGGAACCAGCCTGCGCGCGACCCACGATTATCAGCAGCCACGCTATCAAAGCCCGACCTTCATCCTCGTCGGCAACGAGGCGCAGGGACTTCCCGCCGATTATGAAGCCGAGTGCGACCTGCTGGTGAAAATGCCGATGCTGGGCAAGGCCGACAGCCTCAACGCCGCGCTGGCAACCGCAGTGATGGGCTATGAAGTGCTGAACCAGCGCCGCTGAGCGTAGGCCGCTGAGCGTGGGCCGCTTACTCGGCCGCCTCGCGCTCCGGGCCGGTAAGCAATTCGATCTCGCCGTAGCGCGGCAGCGCCTCGACCGGCGGCACGTCGTCGATCGCCTTGGCCCCGGTCTCGATGTTGAGCTTCTGGAATTCGCGACCGGTCACCAGCACGCGGCTCTCGAACGAGCTGACGAACTTGTTGTAATTGTTGACCGCGGTGGTCAGCCCGCCACCCATCGTCTTGAGATGCCCGGCGGCCACCGCGAGCCGATCGTACATCGCCTTGCCAAGCTCGCCAATCTTGCGCGCCTCGTCGGCCATCCGCTCCTGCCGCCACACCGCCGAAACCGTCTTCGCGATTGCGATCAGGTTGGTCGGTGTCGCCAGCAACACCTTGCGATCGAACGCATAATCCCACAGCGTCGGCTCATGATCGAGCGCGGCGGACAGGAAATGTTCGCCCGGCACGAACATGATCACATAGTCCGGCGCCTCGGCAAACTGGGTCCAGTACGCCTTGGCCGACAGCCCGGTAATGTGCGCCTTCATCGCGCTGGCATGTGCCGCCAGGCCGACCCGCCGCTCGGTTTCGTCGACCGCGCCGAACGCATCCTGATAGGCGTTGAGCGAGACCTTGGCATCGATCACCAGCGATCGTCCGCCGGGCACCTTGATGATCACGTCGGGGCGCAGCCGCCCCTCCTCGGTGCCGACGCTGACCTCGGTGACGAAGTCGCAATGCTCGGACAGGCCGCATGTCTCGAGCACATTCTTGAGCTGCTGCTCGCCCCACCGCCCGCGCGCCTTGGGCGCGGAGCGCAGCGAATTGACCAGCTTGGCCGCTTCCGATCGCACCGCATCCTGCCCGGCGCGCATCGATTCCATCAAGCCGGTGAGGTTGCCATAGGCCTCGCGCCGCTCCTGCTCGATCTTGGCGACGCCTTCCTCGTAGCGCGTCAGCCGCTCGGTCACCGGGGCGAGCAGCGCCTTCAGTTCAATGCCGCTTTTCTCCTCCGACTGGCGGAAGCGTTGGTCGGCACGCTCGAGGAACTGGCGCTGCGCCTCGCTCAACAGCTTGGCCCCGACCTCGCCGAACTGCTGCGACATCGCCTCCTTGGCCTCGCGCAGTTCGGCCAGGCGCGCTTCATAGGCGGCGGCGTGTGCGTCCGCCTCGGCGCGGATCGCGCGCGCCTCGATCCGGGCGGCTTCGCGTTCGGCCCGCGCGGTCTGCAATTCGCCATCGAGCACCGCGGTGCGCTTGGCGCGCTCCTCCGCACCGGCAAGATCGGTCAGCGCCCGCCCGAACTTCTCCCGCACCGCGTCGCGCTCGGCGCGCACGGCCGATCCGCTCCGCCCCCAGGCCAGCCACCCGGCGAGGAAGCCGAGCGCCAGGGCCACGATCATGCAGAATAATGCGACGCCGAGAGTCATGGCCACCCTTCAGAACAGAGGGTGAACTTGTGCGGCGGGATGGCGCTATTTGCAAGCGCCGAACGGCCGCTCAGCCGCGGCGCCCCTTGTGCCGGATATTGGCCGGGCGCCCCCGCTTGCCGCCGGGCGCGCGACGGTCCCTCCGATCATGGTGCATGCCCGCGTGGGTCGCCCCCTCGGCAAGCTCGAAGCGCAGCGAGCCGCTGATCGGGTTGGCCTCGGCCAGGCGCAGCTGGATCGTCTGGCCGCGCACATAGCGGTCGCCGCTATCCTCGCCGATCAGCGCCTGCGCCTGCTCGTCGTAGCGGAAGCGCTCCGCCCCCAGCGTCGAGACCGGGACGAGCCCGTCGCCGCCAAGCCCGACGACTGTCGCGAAGAAGCCGAAATTCTGCACCCCGGTAATCCGCGTGTCGATCAACTCGCCGACCCGCGTCGCCAGGAATGCGGCGACATAGCGGTCGATCGTCTCGCGCTCGGCCTCCATCGCGCGGCGTTCATAGCGGCTGATCGCCTCGCCGATCTGGGCCATCTGCTCGGCCTCCTCGCCGCTCAGCCCGCCCTCGCCCAAACCATAGGCGCCGACCAGCGAGCGGTGGACGATCAGATCGGCATAGCGCCGGATCGGCGAGGTGAAATGGGCATAGCTAGCCAGCGACAGCCCGAAATGGCCGGTGTTGCTCGGCGCATAATAAGCCTGGGTCTGCGAGCGGAGCACCTGCTCCATGATCTCCTGGCGGTGATCGGACTCGGCGACCCGCTCCAGGGTGCGGTTGAAGGTCGCCGGCTTGATCACCTGGCCGAGCGCGAACTCGACCCCGAGCGACTGCAGATACTCCTTCAGCGTGACCAGCTTCTCGCGGCTCGGCGGCTCATGGTCACGGTACATCACCGGCGCCTTCTTCGCCTCCAGCGCGCGCGCGGCGGCGACATTGGCCGCGATCATATAATCCTCGATCAGCCGGTGGGCATCGAGCCGCTCGCGTGGCGCGACGGACAGGATGCGGCCCTTTTCGTCGAGCACCACCCGCCGCTCGGGCAGATCGAGATCGAGCGGCTCGCGCTTGTCGCGCGCCTTGGCCAGCGCCGCCCAGCACGCCCAGAGCGGCTTGAGCGCCGCCTCCAGAAGCGCCGCGGGCACCTCGGTCGGCTCGCCGTCGATCGCCGCCTGCGCATCCTCATAGGCGATGTTCGCCGCGATCCGGACAACGGCGCGGGTGAAATGGAACGCCTTCAACGTCCCATCGGCCGTGATCGTCAAATGGCAGGCGAGCGCGGCACGGTCGGCACCCTGCTTGAGCGAGCAGATGTCCGCGCTCAGCGTCTCGGGCAGCATCGGCACGACGCGATCGGGGAAATAGACGCTGTTGCCGCGCTTGCGGGCCTCGCGGTCGATCAGATTGCCGGGGCGGACATAGAAGCTGACGTCGGCGATCGCGACGATCGCCTTGAACCCGCCCGGATTGGTCGGGTCCTCGTCTGGAACCGCCCACACCGCATCGTCATGATCGCGCGCGTCGGCGGGATCGATCGCGACGATCGGCAGGTGGCGTAGATCCTCGCGGTCGCGGCCGAGATCGCGCGCCGCGACGCGCTCAGCCTCGGCGATCAGATCCTCGGAGAAGACGTTGGGAATATTATGCTTGTGGATCGCGATCAGGCTGAAGCTGCGCGGCGCGAACGGATCGCCCAGCCGCTCGCTGACCTTAACGGTGATCCGCGGCGGCCGGCCGGTCTTCTCCGCGAGCACGAGATCGCCGACGTCGGCCTCACCCGCGTCGGACACCGGCCAGTCGTGCCGCTCGCGCTTGTCGACCGGCTTCAGCCACAGCCGGTCGCCCTCGCGGTGGAGCACGCCGAGCACCAGTTCCTCGCCCCGCGCGAGCTTCTTCATCGGGTGGGCGATCCAGCCCGCACCGGCTTCCTCGGTGCGCGCGAGAATGCGATCGCCGACGCCCAAGGCCGAGCGCCGGCCTCGCTCCACCACCCGTAGCCGCGGCGGCGGGGTGCCTTCGGCCTGCCAATTCTCCGGCACCGCGATCGGCTGGCTCCCGTCGATGTCGACGATCCGCAGCACGGTCACCTTGGGCACGCCGCCCATCTTGTGGAAGGCGCGGCCGGGGGCACTGTCGATCAGGCCCTCGTCGGCCATGTCCTTCAACAAGGCCTTGAGCGCGATCTTCTCCGCACCGAGCAGGCCGAAGGCGCGCGCGATCTCGCGCTTCCCCGCGGGTGTATCGCTGGTGGCGATGAAGTCGAGGATCTGCTGGCGGCCGGGCAGACCGGCGGGGATTTTACGAGGCATGCTGCTGAGATAGGAGCATCCGGGGCAAACGTCACCCCAGACCGGCGCCGCACCGCAATCAGCCGCCGCGGTGGATCAGTCGCGCGACTGAAACCTCGCCCAGTCCAGTTCGGACAGGCGGACCTCGATCTCCATCTGGCCGTCTTCTTCCTGCTGGTCGATCACCTCGCCATGCGCGTGCAGCCACGCGATCGCCGCGCCGTCGCCGGCTTCGATGCTGACATGGCGGACGCGCGATCCGGCGGTGAGCCGCGCGGACAGACAGGCGTTCAGGGCATCGACCCCCTGCCCGGTCAATGCCGACAGCAGCACGACATCCTCGCGCCGCTCCGCCTCGGCCTGGACGAACGCGGCGCCCTCGGCGTCGAGCGCATCGACCTTGTTCCACGCCTCGATCATCGGCGCGGCGCCTTCGCCGGTGACGCCGATCTCGCTAAGCACATGCTCGACATCCGCCGCCTGCGCGTCGCTGTCGGGATGGGAGATGTCGCGGACATGGACGATCAGGTCGGCCGAGGTGACCTCCTCGAGCGTTGCGCGAAACGCGGCGACGAGCTGTGTCGGCAGATCGGACACGAAGCCGACCGTGTCCGACAGGATCGCCTTGTCGACGCCCGGCAGGCCAATCTGACGCATCGTCGGATCGAGCGTGGCGAACAGCAGATTCTCCGCCATCACCGCGGATCCCGTCATTCGGTTGAACAGGGTCGACTTGCCGGCATTGGTATAGCCGACCAGCGCGATGATCGGCCACGGCGCGCGCCGCCGGCGATCGCGGTGCAGCCCGCGGGTGCGGCTGACCTGGGCGAGTTCCTTGCGCAGCTTGGCCATCCGGTCCCGGATCAGGCGGCGGTCGGCCTCGATCTGGGTCTCGCCAGGGCCACCGAGGAAGCCGAAGCCGCCGCGTTGCCGCTCGAGGTGGGTCCAGCTGCGGACCAGGCGGCCCTGCTGGTAATCGAGATGGGCCAGCTCGACCTGGAGACGGCCTTCGGCGGTCGCGGCGC
>JAQGKS010000129.1 GCA_028289965.1 Sphingomonas bacterium | reverse complement strand
CGTTCGTTGCGGAACTCGGCCGAGAGCACGCGTAGCGCGCTCGCCAGCGGGGTGCCGTATTTCTCGGTCTGGATCATGGTGGTGACGACGCCGCGCACCGCATCGAGATCGATCCGCATCGCGAGATTTTCGAACGCGGAGCGGCGATCGGTGAGGAAGCCAAGCTCGATCGCGGTCAGCGCGAACTCGTCGCCCAGCTCGGGATAAGCGCGGCCAAGCTCGCGCGCGACGCGGTGGAAGGCGGCATCGACGGTCAGGCCGGCCTCGGCGCAGATGACGAGCAGATCAAGCGCGTCGGGCAGGCCCTTGCGGATCGCGGCGGAACGCTTGTCGACCTTGTTCTTGACGAAATAATCGGGCGCCTTGTAGCTGCCGATCAGCGCGGACGCCGCGACGCCGAGGCGCTTCATCGGGGTCCAGTCGCCCAGCCAGCCAAAGGCATAGATCGCCAGCACGGTGCCGCCGCCGATCACGATCGGCAGCATCATCCGCGCGAAGATCACCGCATAAGCGGCATCCTTGGAGCGGATGCCGGCCTGCATCAGCTTGATCTGCGCCTGCTTGACCTGCGACTCCTGGAGGACCTTGAGCCATACGAGCGATGCCCGCATGCGATCGTTCATCTCGTTGGTCGGGTTGAGCTTGGCGCGGCGCTTGGAGGGCGAAGCGGTGATGCCGGCCTTGAGCTGTTCGCGCCGCTCGTTGAGCGCCTTGACCCGGCGCGCCATCGGATCGCGGACGGTCGTCGCGGCCCAGATCGCGACCATCAATGCGAGGGTCGACATCCCCGCGAGCAGGGTTGCCACCATGAAGATATCGACACCAAGCAGTTTGGGACCGGTTTCCACGTTCGCTCTCCTGCTCAGATCTCGAAGTTGATCATTTTGCGCATGATCAGCGCGCCGATGCTCATCCACACCAGCCCGCCCAGGCCAGCGACGATCAGCCGGTCATCTTCGAAGAACTTCTGCATATATTCGGTGTTGATGTAGAAGATGATGCCGAAGACGATGAAGGGCAGCGCGCCGATGATGTAGGCGGATGCCTTGGATTCGGACGACATCGCCTTGATCTTGAGCTTCATCTGCGCGCGCTTGCGCAGCACGTCGGCCAGGTTCGACAGCGTTTCGGCGAGGTTGCCGCCGGTCTCGCGCTGGATCGCCAGGGTGATGGTGAAGAACTGGAACTCGGGCGTTCCCAGCCGATCGGCGGTTTCCTGGAGCGCGGCTTCCATCGTCCGGCCGATCTTCATCTTGTCGGAGACGTTGCGGAACTCGACCCCGACCGGGCCGGGCACCTCCTGCGCGACGACGCCGAGGGTCTCGGAGATGGGCAGGCCGGAGCGCAGGCCGCGCACGAGCAACTCGATCGCGTCCGGGAATTTGGAGGTGAAGGCGCCGACGCGCTTCTTGATCGTGGAATTGACGACGACATAGGGGATGCCGAGCCCGGCGAAGAGCCCGGCGAACAGCGACAGCAGGAACGGCGCGTTGGACCACCACAGCAATAGCGTGACCGTCGCCACGAGCGCCGACGAGATCAGCGCATAAGGGCCGACGGACCAGTTCTTGCCGGTCATCTCCAGCTTTTTCTGAAGGAGCGCCGGGTTGGGGATGAAGCTGCTGAAGGCATTGTCGAGCTTGGTATCGCGCTGGGCCAGGATGTGGCGCATCTGCGCCTCGACCACGCCCTGACCGGACGTATGCCGCTCACGCAGCGATTGGAGGCGGCGCGACTGGGCCTTGCCGACGGAGGGGCCGGAGAAGGCCACGGCGATGAGTACGAGGAAGCCGATCAGGCCGCCTGCGAACACGATCATCGGCAAGAATTGCATAGCGCCTTCACCCCCCTCGCTGGCTTCGCCCCGCACGCCCCATGCGCGCGGCCGCCGCTCAGCCCTTCTTGCCGATCTTCCTTGCCGGCAGCATCGACTTCAGGTGGCCGATCCGGCCGAGCAGCGACTTGCCGTCGGGGGCCGTGGCACCGGCGCCCTGGCTGTCGATCGCGGCGATCAGCGAGTCCGCGAGGCTGGCGAGGGCCGGCCCGATCTTGGTCGCCTTGCCCAGCGCGGACAGCGGCTTGCCGAGCTTGGCAGCCTGCGCGGATAGCTTCTGATCGAACGGCACGACCAGATCGACCTTCCGCTCGATCGAGGTCTCGAAATCCTTGCGGCTGATTTCGCCGTCTCCGGGCGGCACCCGATTGGCGACGACGATGACCCGGCATTGCGGGGCGTTCGCCTTCAGCCACGACAGGATGCGGATCGAATCGCGGGTCGCGGCGAGCGTGAACTCGGTCACCACGACGACTGCCTGGACCTCGTTGAGGAGGTGTGGATGCTGGACGAGGACGCTCCGCGGCAGATCGATCACGGTGCATTCGAAGGCGTTGCGCATTTCCTCCTGCAGCTGGAAGAAAGCGGTCCCGTCGTTGAGCATCGGCTGGTTGATCGGCGCCTCGGCCGACAGCACGGCGAGCCGATCGTTGGCGCGGACCATGGCGCGTTCGATGAACAGCCCGTCGATCCGGCTCGGATTTTCGATCGCATCGGTGAGGCCGCGGCCGGGCTCGAGATCGAGCGCCAGCGCACCCGTGCCGAAATGGACGTCGAGATCGAGCAGCGCGGTGCTGCGATTGGAGCGATCGCCGAACAGCCACGCGACCGAACCCGCCAGCGACGAGGCGCCGACACCGCCGCGCACGCCGATGAAGGCGCAGGCGAGGTGCGGCCGATCGTTCGACGGCTCGGAGGTGCGCGGGCCCGCGATGGTGAGCTGCGCCTGCGCGATGACCTCGCGGACCTGTTCGTTGCTGAACGGCTTGAGCAGATAATCGTGGATGCCGCTGTTGACGAGATCGCGGTAGAGCCGGACGTCGTTGACCAGCCCGGCGGCGATCACCACCGTGCCAGGCTCGCAAACCTCGGCCAGGGCATTGATGTCGTTGAGCGGATCGCCCGATTCGGAAAGATCGACGAACAGGATGTTCGGGCTCGCCGACACCGACAGCGACTGGACCGCGTTGCGCAGGCCGCCCCGGTTGATCTTTTCCTGCGGCCAGCCGAATTCCGAGATGATCGGCTTCAGCATCTCGGCGGTGGCATCGTCGCAGACATAGGCCGCGAACGGATCACGCAGCGCCGCGGCGCGCGGGTTGAAGGGCGCATTCATCAGTTGCCGCCTTTCGTGCTGGTGCTGCTGCTGCCGAGCGTGGCGGCTTGCATGCCGGTGGGCTGGGCATCGCGGTAAGTCTGGATCGCCTTGATCGCGACGCGCGTGTCGCGGCCGCTGGCCCCGTCGCGCCCCTCGATCAGATCGAGCGGATCGGCGATCATCGCCGCGAGGTTGCTGTTGGTGGCGCAGCCATAATTGGACATGGTCGACGCGGCGAAATCGGGTTGCGACTTGCGCTCCCAATTGGGGCAGTTCGGCACCTCGGCCACGCTGCGGCTGACGACGACGCGCAGCGCCCCGGGCTCGATCGACCCGGTGGTGATCGGCGCGGCGTTCGACAGCAGCAGGCCATAGCGGGCCGCGACCTGGGCGACGGCGTCGCGCGTCGCCGGAGAACCGGTGGGATCGTCCACCGAGATGCGGTCGCCATAACCGAGGCTGAGCGAGTCGAACCAGCTCGACAGGCGCTCGGCCTCGCCGCCGGCCAGGCCGCTCATGCCGCCGCGGGCGTCGAAGACATAGTTGGTCTGGCTGACGACCGGCTGGTTCACGGAACTGAGGCCGCGATTGACCGGTCCGCAGGCGGCCGTGCTGAGGGCAATTGCCAGCAGGGCGGCGGTGGTGATGGGACGCATCTGATTGGTCTCCTGACGGCCGTGGTTCAGTTGAACGAGAAGCCGGGTGCGGCTTCGGCGGCAGCGGATTTCTTGCCCCGCTTGGCGGGCGTGGCAGCGGCGGCGGGGCCGGGGACGGGCGCCGACGCAGGTGGCGCGAGGGTCGGTACGGGCCGTTTCTGGCCGGTCTTGCCATCGAACGACTGGCCCATCAGCAGGCGCTGCGCATCGGTCGGCGCGCGGTAGCCATCGGTCGGCAAGGCGATCGAGTTGGCCGATACCGGCTTCACCAGATAAGGCGTGACGATGATCACCAGCTCGGTCTCCGAGCGGCGGAAGCTGTTGGAGCGAAACAGCGCGCCCAGGATCGGCAGGTCGCCAAGGCCCGGCGCCTTGTCGATCGAGTTGGTGTGGGAGTTGGACAGCAAGCCGCCGATCATGAAGGACTGGCCCGAGCCGAGCTCGACCGTCGTCTCGGCACGGCGGGTCGTGAAGGATGGCACGTTGAAGCCGTTGAGCGTGACCGAGTTGGTGGTGGCGAGCTGCGACACTTCGGGGCGGACCCGAAGCGAGATGCGCCCGCCCGACAGCACCGTCGGCGTGAACGCCAGGCTGACGCCGTAGGGCTTATATTCGATCGAGACCGAGCCGAGCGTCTGGCTGACCGGGATCGGGATTTCGCCGCCGGCGAGGAAGCTGGCGGTCTCGCCCGACAGAGCGGTCAAATTGGGTTCGGCGAGCGTGGTGACCAGGCCGTCATTTTCGGCGAGATCGAGCGCGGAGGCGACGTCGATGCCGAACAGCCGGCCGGCCAGGCCGAGGCTGGTCTTGCCCGCGCCGATCCCGAGATCCTTGAGGTCGAACAGCGTGCCGGACTTGGTGATGAACTGGCCGCTGGTCGGATCGAACGGCAGGCTGAGCGATCCGGCGGGGAGGCCGAAGGCGGAGGAGGCATCGAGCGTCGGCAGCCCGGACACATCGACGTTGCCGATCGTGCCGAAGTTGCGCCCTTGCGCGACCCCGAACAGGAAGCCGCCGGTGGTGTCGCGGGACAGGAGGTTGACGCCGATCTCCTTGATCAGCGACCGGCTGACCTCGGCAATCTTGACCTGCAGATTGACCTGCAAGGGCGTGGCGCTCTTCAGCCGGCTGATGACCTGGGTCTTCTCCCCGACGAAGGCCTGGACGAGGCGCTGGGCCTCCTCGACGTCCGCCGGGGCGGCGACCGTGCCGGTGAGCAGCACGAGGCCGTTCAGCGAGGTCGTCGTGATCGCGGCATCCGGCATCGCCAGGTGCAGCATCGATCCGATGCGATCGAAGTTGGTGCCGACCCGGACGTTGGCCGAATAGACCACCGCGCCGGCCTTGTTGGTGGCGTAGACGGTGGTTTCGCCGGGCGCCTTGCCGAACACATAAAGCTGGTTGGCGGAGCGGACCTGGACGTCGGCGATCTTGTCGTCGGCGATGAACAGATCGCTCATCGGGCTGCCGAGGCGCACCATCTGGCCCTTGCCGACGGACAGCAAGACGTTGTCGCCCGGCTGGGTTGCGCTGGGCGCGGCGATGGCGGCGTTGGGTGCCGCAACGATCGCGGTGGCGAGGGCGGCGGCGAGCGCCGTGCCGAGCGCGCCGCTCTTGAGAAGGGCGTTCAAGCGCATTTCACTTTCCCCCCACCGAAACGTCGGTGATGATGTTGCCCCGGGCGACGCGGACGACCGGGCCGGCGGGCCGCTGAGCGATGGCGGTCGCGCCGGTAACAGCGGCGGCGGCGAGCTGCGGACCGCGATCGACCGGCTTGGCCGGCACGGTGCGGCGCTGAAACCGCGAGACATCGCCGCCGACGACGTAGGTCGGGTCGCTGTCGGTCGGGCGCGACGCGATTTGCAGGAGCAACCGCTTTTCGGCCTTGGGATCGGTGCCGTCGGGGACGGTCACTTCACCCGCGGCGATCGCGCGTTCCAGCTCGGCGGTGTTGTCGGCGATCGAGCGCAGCGACAGCGACAGCTGGCCGATCGTCTGCGAAACCGCGATCTTCTCCGCAATCCGCGGCGTCGCCTCGAGCGTCACCGTCGAATAGGTCGTGACGGCCGGCTTGCCTTCCTCGGTCTCGCTCGACGAGCGCTGATCGGTGGCGAGCACGCGCAGGTTGCGCACGATCGTCTCGGAAGCCTTGAGCGGCGGACCATCGCCGCCGCCGGGCACATCCTGGGTGAGGACGAGATCGACGCGATCCCCGGGGAAGACGAAGCCCGCGACGCCGTTGGACGACGACATGGCGACCGTCACCGCGCGCATCCCCGGCCCGAGCGCCGCGGCGAGGAAGCCGCGATCGCCGGGCTTGACGAGCGCGCCCTGGGTGATCGGCTGACCCGCGGTGATGGCATAGCGCACGACGGTTCCGGGCAGCGCCAGGGTATCGCCCTGACCCTTCAGATAATAAGCCTGGTCGATCAGCTCGGCCGGCCAGGGCTGGTAGCGGAAGCTTTCCGGATCGATGATCGTACCGACCGGAAGCGGCTTGGTAGCCACCAGAATCTCCGGGCCCGTGGGTGCGGCGGCGGCTTCGGCAGTCGGTGCGCCGGCACCGCTGAACATGCTCCTGGCCATGAAGGCCGATATTCCGGCCATCAGCAGCGCGCCGATCAGCAGCGCTAGTTTCTTGACATCCATGACGCGGTCGCCCCCCCTTTGGGTCGTCGATAACGCCCTATTATTCAGCCATATTGGTTAAGATATCGTTCGCCGTAGGCCGCCAGCGCGCCAACCGCGATGGCGAGGCCATAGGGTATCTCCGGCTTGCCGGGCGCACCGCTGCGGCGATGCAGAACGAGCATCACGAGCGTCAGCAGGCCGCCGGCCAGCGCCATGATCGTGAGCAGGGCGAGCAGCGGCGCGAACGACGGCTCGCCGGGCAACAGCGGCACCCGCCAGAGTGCCAGCGCGGTAAGGAGCTTGACGTCCCCGCCACCCATCATCCCGACCGCGAACGCGCCCGCGAAAAACAGGAAAACCAGGGTCGCGACGCCGATCTGGAGCGCGATGTCGGGCCAGGGGGAAAGCCCGGCCGACCACCAGCTGACCGGCGCCAGCACCGCCACGGCGAGGTTCAGGCGGTTGGAGATGGTGCGTTCGGCAAGGTCGCGCCACACCACGCGCGCCATCAGCACGGCCAGCGCGGTGGCCATCAAAAGGTGGATATTCCCCTGCATCGCGCCGGACACTAGACGCGGCGGCTTGCCAAACCGTAACCATGATCGATGACCCTGTTCGATCGCCGCGTCGCGCGGCCACCCCTGGATAGTTTCGGCGTGGTTGCTCCCGATGGGTGGCGAGGCGGCCGGGCCGTGGCGGGTCCGGCGTCGGCACGCTGATGCACTTTGACATCGCGATCATCGGCGCGGGCATGGCCGGCGCGAGCCTGGCGGCCGCGATCGGCGATGCCGCGCGCGTCGTCCTGATCGAGGCAGAGGGGCATCCCGGCTATCACGCCACCGGCCGCTCCGCCGCCTTCTGGAGCGAGACCTATGGCGGCCCCGCGGTCCAGCCATTGACCAGCGCATCCGGCCCGGTGCTGCGCGCGGGCGGATTCCTCGGCCACCGCGGGGCGCTGCACATCGCCGATGCCGAGGGGATCGACGCGCTCGAGCGACTGACCGAGACTTTCGCGGGGAGCGGTGTGGCGCTCGATCCGGTCGACCGCGCAGGGCTCGTCGCGCGGGTGCCGGGGCTGCGCGAAGCCTGGGAGCGGGGGCTCGCCGAACCCAGTTGCATGGATATCGACGTCGGCGGACTCCATGGCGCGATGCTGCGGGACGCACGCGGCGCGGGCGCCGCCTTGCTGTGCGACGCGCAGGTCGAGGCGGCAAGGCGGGCGGGTGGCGGCTGGCGAATCGAGACCCGGGCCGGGACGGTTACGGCCGACATCATCGTCAACGCCGGCGGCGCCTGGGCCGGGCAGATCGCGCGCCTTTCGGGCGCGTCGCCGATCGCCATCACGCCGATGCGGCGGACGATCGTCCAGCTGGCCGTGGAACCGGCCGTGCCGGCGACGCTGCCGCTGGTGATCGATGCGGGCGGGCGCTTCTATTTCAAGGCGGAGGCGGGCGGGCGGCTGTGGCTGTCGCCGCATGACGAGACGCCGGTGCCGGCGCAGGACGCCGCGGCGGAGGAGATCGACATCGCGATCGCGATCGACCGGCTCGAGCGGGCGGTGGACTGGCGGATACTGCGCCGCGAGCGCGCCTGGGCGGGGCTGCGCAGCTTCGCCCCCGATCGCGCGCCGATCTACGGGTTCGATTCGCGGGCGCCGGGATTCTTCTGGTGCGCGGGGCAGGGCGGCTTCGGCATCCAGACCGCGCCCGCCGCCGCCGCGATGGCCGCGGCGCTGTTGCTCGGCACATCGCCCCCCGCATGGCTGAGCAGGGTGGACCCGGAACGCTATGCGCCGGGGCGATTCGGTTAGCGGCCTTTAGAGCTTGGCGAGGCGATCAGCCGGCCCGGTTCCGCATCGCCGCGAACGCCGCGTCGCTCGCCAATTTGTCGGCGCGTTCGTTATCCGGGTGGCCGGCATGGCCCTTGACCCACTTCCACTCGATCCGGTGCGGTTCGGCGGCGGCGACCAGTTCCTGCCACAGCTCGGCATTCTTGACCGGCTTGCGATCGGCGGTGCGCCAGCCATTCTTGCGCCAGCCGTGGATCCACTTGGTGAGCCCGTCCATCACGTAGCGGCTGTCGGTGGAGAGCGTGACGCGGCACGGCCGCTTGAGCGCCTCGAGCGCCTTGATCGCGGCCATCAGCTCCATCCGGTTGTTGGTCGTCGCCGGTTCGCCGCCCGACAGTTCGAGCTCCTTCGCCCCCGCGCGGATCAGCGCGCCCCAGCCGCCCGCGCCCGGATTGCCCTTGCACGCGCCGTCCGTGGCGATCTCGACATGCGACATCTCGTCCATCAACCAAGCAGCTCCCGAGGGTCGGCGGCGGCGTAGAAATCCAGCCGCCGCAGATATGCGAGCGGATCCTTGCGGGTGACGAGCGCGCCAGCGGGCGTGTTGAGCCAGTCCCACGCGCGGGTCAGCAGGAAGCGCAGGCAGGCGCCACGGGCGAGCAGCGGGAAGGCGGCGCGCTCGGCATCGGACAGGCCGAACGCGGCGTCATAGCCCGCGACCAGCGCCGCGGCGCGCGCCCGATCGAAGCCGGTGCCGTCATTCTCGAACGACCAGGCGGCATGGGTGACGGCCAGATCCCAGGCCCGCAGCTCGGTACAGGCGAAGTAGAAATCGATGATCCCGGCGACCTCGTCGCCGAGCATCAGGACATTGTCCGGGAAAAGATCGGCATGGATCACCGAGCTTGGCAGCGTGTGCGGCCAATGTTGTTCCAGATAGTCGAGTTCGTCCGCGACGCGGGTGCACAGGCCGGGCGTGATCGCGTCGAGATCGGCGCCGCAGCGAGTCGCCAGAGCGCGCCAGCCGGGCAGGCCGAGGCTGTTCGGCCGGCTGCCGGCAAAATCGCCGAGCGCGGCGTGCATCGCGCCGAGCGCGGCGCCGGTGGCGCGCGCCTGTGCAGGGGTCGGGTGGCTGACCGAGACGCCGGGGAGGAACTCGATCAGGCAGGCGCTGCGCCCGGCGACCTGCTGGACCTGGATGCCGTCGCTGTCCTTGAGCGCGCGGGGCACGGGGAGTCCGCGATCGGCGAGATGATCCAGCAAGGCGAGGAAGAAGGGAAGATCGCCCACCTCCACGCGCTTCTCATAGAGCGTCAGGATGAAGCGCGAGGCGGTGGTATCGACCAGGAAATTGCTGTTCTCGACACCCTCGGCGATGCCCTTGGCCGATACCAGGGTGCCGACGTCGTAACGCGCGAGGAGCTGCTCCATCTCTTCGGCGGAGACGTGGGTGTAGACGGCCATGGCTTGGATCTCAGGCGGGTTCGAGGCTGCGTGGCAGCTTGAAGAGCATATTCTCCTTCGCGCTTTCCACCTCATGGGTGTCGAGCGTGAAGCGGGTGGCGAGCCGATCGATCAGTTCGCGCACCAGCAGCTCCGGCGCCGACGCGCCCGCGGTAATGCCGAGCGTGCCAACGCCGTCGAGCCAGCCGAAATCGACCTCGGCGGCGCGTTCGATCAGCTTGGCGCGGACCCCGGCGCGGGAGGCGACCTCGACCAGGCGGAGCGAGTTGGAGGAATTGGGCGCGCCGATCACCAGCATCGCATCGCACGTCTGGGCGATCACCTTTACCGCCGCCTGGCGATTGGAGGTCGCATAGCAAATGTCTTCGCCGCGCGGCGCCTGGATCAGCGGGAACCGCCGTTCGAGGATGCCCAGGATCTCGGCGGTATCGTCGACCGACAGCGTCGTCTGGGTAAGATAGGCCAGCTGAGTCGGATCGGCCGGCACGATCGCCTCGGCGTCCGCCGCCGTTTCGACCAGGGTCATCCGGCCTTCGGGGACCTGGCCGAAGGTGCCGATCACTTCGGGATGACCGCGATGGCCGACGAACAGGATGTGGCGCCCCGCATCGACCAGCCGTTCGGCCTGGCGATGGACCTTGGAGACGAGCGGGCAGGTCGCGTCGAGGAAATCGAGCCCGCGCTCGGCCGCCTTGTCGGGCACGGCGCGGGGCACGCCATGCGCCGAGAAGACCACCGGGAACCCGTCCGGCACGTCGTCCAGATCCTCGACGAACACCGCGCCCTGCGCCTTGAGGCTATCGACGACGAACCGGTTATGGACAATTTCGTGGCGAACATAGACCGGCGCGCCGAACTTGGCGATCGTCAGTTCGACGATCCGGATCGCCCGATCGACCCCGGCGCAGAACCCGCGCGGGGCCGCGATCAGCAGGCGAAGCGGCGGCAGCGGGGGCGTTGCAGGCTCGGTCATCGCGCCGGGCTCTACGCGATTGCTTGCCTGCACGGAAGGCGGTTCCTATGATCCGGCCGCCCGCGGCGCGTTCTGCCGTTCGGCTTTTCGAGGATGATCCGTTGCAGCGTATCCAGCCCGTCGCTTTCTGCCTGCCGCTGCTGATGGCGCTCGCCGCCTGTTCGAGCGCCGGTGAATTCGACGAGACCGGCGGCGTCCGCGTGGTCCGCTCGGCCTGCCCGGCGGTCGGCGTGCCGGCCTATACCGGCGACATCACCGTCTTCGATCCGCCGGAGAGCCGCGAGGCGCGCGCGATCGACGTGGTCGCGACGATCACCAACGTTCGTGGCGGATGCAGCGACAGCGGCGACATGATCCAGGCCACCGCCAGCTTCGACGTGCTGGCTCGGCGCAGTGCGGCGGGGCCGGCGCGCGACGTCGTCCTGCCTTATTACGCGACCGTGGTGCGCGGCGGAACGCAGGTCGTCTCCAAGCAGATCAGCCGCGTCTCGGTCCACTTCAACGATGGCGAGCTGCGCGCCCGCAGCTCGGGTTCGGCGACGGCCTCGGTAGCCCGCGCGGCGGCGACCGTGCCGGCGGACATCCAGGAGCGAATCACCCGCAAGCGCAAGCCGACCGATGCCGATGCGTCGATCGATCCGATGGCCGATCCGGCGGTCCGCGCGGCGGTGCAGAAAGCGAGCTTCGAGCTGTTGGTCGGGTTCCAGCTCAGCGAGGCGCAACTCGCCTATAACGCGACGCGCTGATCGAACGGAGCGCGACGCTCCGAGGGGGAAAAGGGCGATGCGCCTCTATTTCACCAAGGAGCATGACTGGATCGCGGTCGACGACGATATCGCCACGATCGGCATCACCGATGTTGCCCAGGCACAGATCGGCGAGGTGCTGTTCGTCGACCTGCCGGCCCCCGGCAAGGCGCTGGAGAAGGGCGCCGAGGCGGTTCTGATCGAGGCGACCAAGGCGGTGTCCGACCTGCTTTCGCCGCTTACCGGCGTGGTGATCGACGCCAACGCGGCGCTGCGAACCCGCCCATCGCTGGTCAACATCGCGGCCGAGGGCGAGGGCTGGCTGTTTCGCATGTCGGTAGCGGATCGTGGAGAGCTAACCGGGCTGCTCGACGCGGCTGGCTATCGCCGCTGGACCGACCGCCGCTGAGCGCTTGGGCTCAGGCGGGGCGGTCCGCCACCTTCGGAACAGGCGGGCATACAGCCTCGCGCGGTGGCGGGAGGAGACGATCGAGGATTAGCGACACGGCCATCTCGGCCACGACGCCGACGGCCGCGCCCGCCGCCAGATCGGTCGGATAATGGGTGCAGCGCGGGATCTGGATCACGGCCGCGGCGGCGGCGGCGCTATAGGCGATCGCGGCATGTTCGGGGTAATCGCGCGCCACCGCGCGGGCGACGGTGACCGCCCCGGCGGTGTGGCCCGAGGGGAAGGAATTGATCGGGCTTTCGTTGCGGCTGCCCGAGCCGAGTTCGTAGCGGCCCTCCTCGACCAGCAGCCGCGGCCTTGTGCGATCGACCGAGCGCTTGACCACGCTCTTCATCCCCGTGGCCAGCAACTCGGCGGCGAGCATGCGCGCGCCGGCCCGCGCCAGGCGCGGGTTGCGGGTGACGAGGCCCCAGCCGAGGGTTGCCGCGCAGATCGAGATCAACGGCGGTTGATCGGCCAGTTCGCTGGCAAAGCCGAGCGCGCGGACGACGATCGTGTCGCGATACGGAGCGACGGCGTTGGCGACGGCGGCGTCGACCTGCTCGATCGCCGAACTATCCTCCATCGTCTCGGGCATCGCCACGCTCTCCTTGGGGGATGGCGGCCGTTCCGGCGCGGCGCCGTCGGGGCGGCTCATGGTGTCGCAATCTGGTGGAGGGTCATGCCGTCAAAACCCGTCTCCCGGACGATGGTTGCGCGAGCAAGGCCCGAGCAACGAAAGCTTACCGCCTTCCCCGCGAACCGCCCGGCGGATCGTGTCAGTCTTCGAGGATCAGGCTGTGGCGGCGGGTGTCGCGCATCCGCAGATAGGCGATCAGCGAAACCAGGATCATCGCCGTGACATAGACGTAGAAGCCGCGTTCCATCCCTTCGCGCTTGAACCACAAGGCGACATATTCCGCGGTGCCGCCGAACATCGCATTGGCGAGCGCATAGGGCAGAGCGACGCCGAGCGCGCGGATGTGGGCGGGGAACATCTCCGCCTTCACCACCGCGTTTATCGAGGTGTAGCCGGTCACGATGATCAGCGCGGCGAGCACCAGCAGGAAGGCGGCATAGGGGCTGCGCACCGATTCAAGCGTGGTGAAGATCGGCCAGGTGAGCGCGGCGCCGAATATCCCGAAGGCGACCATCAGCGGCTTGCGGCCGATCCGATCGGACAATGCGCCCGCCACCGGCTGGAGCAGCATGTAGACGAACAGCGCCGCGGCGGTGATCGCGGTGGCCGTCTCGCGCCCGAAGCCGGCGGTGTTGACGAGGAATTTCTGCATGTAAGTCGAGTAAGCGTAGAAGGCGAGCGTGCCGCCGGCGGTGAGCGCCATGACCATCAACGCCTGGCGCGGATAGATGCGGAACAGCGCCCAGGCGCTCGATTTCGGCGCACCCTCGGCCTGTGCGTTGTGGAAGCTTTGCGTCTCGGCAAGCCCGCGGCGGATGTAGAACACCGCCACCGCGAGCACCCCACCGATCGCGAACGGAATGCGCCAGCCCCATTGTTCCAGCGCGGAGGCGGGCATCAGGCGCTGAAGCACCAGCAGCACGCACAAAGCGACGAGCTGGCCGGAGATCAGCGTGACATATTGGAAGCTGGAATAGAAACCGCGCCGATCCCGCCCCGCCATCTCCGACAGATAGGTCGCCGAGGCGCCATATTCGCCGCCGACCGACAGCCCCTGCAGCAGCCGCGCGAGCACCAGGATCACCGGCGCGGCATTGCCGATCTGGGCATAGCCGGGCGTCAGCGCGATCATCATCGATCCCAGGCACATCAACGTCACCGACAGCGTCAGCCCCGCCTTGCGACCGTGCCGATCGGCATAGATCCCCATCACCCACGCGCCGATCGGCCGCATGACGAAGCCGACCGCGAACACCGCCGCGCTGTTGAGCTGCTCCAGCGTGCGATCGCCCGAGGGAAAGAAGGCCTGGGCAAAATAGAGGCTGAAGGCCGAATATGCGTACCAGTCATACCATTCGACGAGGTTGCCGGCCGAACCACCGATGATCGATCGCAGGCGGTGGCGCTGGGTCAAAGGCTGCAACGGCGGTTTCTCCTCGGGCATGAGCGCGGGGTGCGCCGCCGTGGCCGATCTTGTCGCATCCACGATCCTCGGCTGTCGAGCGACCATCGGCGAGGTTTGCAATCCGGCGGGTTTCGGTCGCCCGATTGTCATGCGAAGGCGGCATGGCACATTTTTGACCGGAATGGACGCTGCTCTCGTGAACAAGCTGCTCGCCGCCTGCCTCGCCGCGCTCTCCGCCAGCCCGGTCATGGCCGCGCCTTTGCCCGTCCCGAGGTTGATCGTGGCGATCTCGGTCGACCAACTCTCGTCCAACCTGTTCGAACGCAATCGCGCCCGCTTCCACTATGGCCTCAAGCGGCTCGTCAGCGAGGGCGTCGTCTTCCCCAGCGGCTATCAGAGCCATGGCGCGACCGAGACCTGCCCGGGCCATTCGACCCTGCTGACCGGTCGCCATCCCGCGGCGACCGGCATCGTCGGCAATAGCTGGCGTGACCAGGCGAGCGGCGAGGACGTCTATTGCGTGTTCGATCCGGTGCATCCCGTGCCCGGGCGCGAGGGGCAGGGCAGGGGACCGGGCAACCTTCGCGTCTCGACGCTGGGCGAATGGATGCGGGGGGCGAACCCGGCTTCGCGCAACGTCGCCATTTCCGGCAAGGATCGATCGGCGATCACGATGAGCGGGCATGGCCCGACCGCCGTATTCTGGTGGGATGACGAGCGCGGCTTCACCACGTCGGTGCCCGCCGGCACGCGCGAAAACGAGCGGATGGCGCCGATTGCCGGGCTGAACGCGGCGATCGACGCCCGCTGGCGCACCGCCGCGCCGCGCTGGATCGTCGCCGACAAGGCCTGCGCCACGCCGCCCGAGACGCGGACCTACGGCAAGCTCGAGGTGACACACCAGCTGCCGCCGGCGGGCTTCGCGGTTCCGGCGCGCGGCAGTGCATTCCGCGCCGATCCGAAGTTCACCCGCTGGTTTCGGGCGTCGCCGATGCTCGATTCCGTGGTGATCGAGGGGGCGGACCGGCTGATCGACCATTATCGCCTCGGCCGCGGGCCGGCGCCGGACCTGCTGTCGGTCAGCCTCAGCGCGACCGACTATGTCGGCCACCGCTATGGCAATGATGGCCCGGAAATGTGCGACAATCTGGCGCACCTCGATCGCCTGCTCGGGCGCTTTCTCGATCGGCTGGACCGTCTCGGCGTGCCGGTGCTGGTGGTGCTGAGCGCCGACCACGGATCGGCCGACGCGGCCGAACGCGCGGCGGAACGCGGCGTGCCGGCCCGGCGGGTCGGCATGGCGCGGCTGGTCAAGGATGTCGGCGGGGAGGTGCAGGCGGAACTTGGGCTGGGCTTCGCGCCGCTTGCCGGCGACGAACAGGTCAGCATCGTCGGCACGGACGATCCGGCGATGCGTCGCCGGATCGGGGCGGCGGCGCTCGCCCGGCTGCGGGCGCGCCCCGAAATCTCGGCCGCCTTCACCCGCGACGAACTGCTGGCGGTGCGGATTCCCCCCGACAAGCCCGCCGACGAGCTGAGTCTGGCCGAGCGGCTGGCGGAGAGCACGACCGCGGATCGCAGCGGCGACATCGTCCTTGCCGTCGCGCCCTATACGTCGATCGGGATCCCGCAGAAATATGGCGACGCGATCGCCGGCCACGGCACGCCCTGGAATTATGATCGCCGGGTGCCGATCCTGTTCTGGTGGAAGGGCGCAGAAGCGTTCGAGCAACCGGCCCCGGCCGAGACCGTCGACATCGCGCCGACGCTCGCGGCGATCCTCGACATCGCGCCGCCAACCGTGGACGGACGCTGCCTCGATCTCGATCGCGGTACGAGCAACAGCTGCAATCCTGCCACACCGCGCTGAAAATCAGCGCGGCCGGCCGGTCCGCGGCGGCAGCGGCCGGCTTAGTATGACAGACGCGTGACAATGTCGTGGAGATATCCACAGTATTTGTTTTTGATCAGTGCCTTAGCCTGACCAGCGGCCCGTAATATTAGTATCACGAAACTCCCCTAACCGGGCCCCATCACTGGAGGCGCAGCGCGGCAGTTCGCGCTGACTGCAGCTAAAGGGGCCATCTCGATGAAGCATCTCCGCACCGTCCTTCTGCTGGGAAGTGCTATCTCGCTCGTCGCCTGCGGTGCCGACGACGTCGCCTCGCCGGGCGAAGGCACGATCGTCACGCCCGCCCCGGCACCGGCTCCGGCGCCAGCCCCCGCGCCGCCCGCGCCGTCGGCGGCTGTTCCCGCGGACTGCCCGACGGGCACGACCAATGTCGGCCTGATCGCCAGCCCGACCGCCGGATCGCTGCGCAACTGCCAGCTTTCGGGGCGAATCAATTCGGACCTGATCCTGCGCAACGTCGCCAACACCATCTATTCGCTGTCCGGGCCGGTCAATGTCGGTACCGACATTGGCGGCAGCGGCAGCCTTGCGGGGGGCAAGGCGGTCAATCTGACGATCGAGCCGGGCGTCGTGGTCTTCGCCTCCGCCGGCCTCGATTATCTGGTCGTCAATCGCGGCTCCAAGCTGTTCGCCGAGGGCAGCGCCGCCAAGCCGATCATCTTCACCGCGCGCGCCAACGTGGAAGGCACCGCCACCGACTCCAGCCAGGGCCTGTGGGGCGGGATCATCCTGCTCGGCCGCGCGCCGATCAGCGACTGCAACACCGCGGTCGCCGGCGGCAGCGTCGATTGCCAGAACGTGATCGAGGGTACGACCGATGCGATCTACGGCGGCAACGTCGCCGCCGACAGCAGCGGGGTGATGCGCTACGTCCAGATCCGCTACTCCGGCTTCGCCATCGCGCCGGGCAACGAGCTCCAGTCGCTGACCACCGGCGGGGTCGGTTCCGGCACGGTCATCGACCATATCCAGAGCCACAACAGCTCCGATGACGGCGTCGAGTTCTTCGGCGGTCGCCAGAACGTCAAATATCTGGTCGCCACCGGGGCCGACGACGACGGCCTCGATACCGATCTCGGCTATAAGGGCAATCTGCAGTTCCTGCTCGCGGTCCAGCGCTCCGGCGGCCAGTCCGGCGACGCGATGATCGAGGCCGACTCCAACGGCAACGAGGATGCGCTGCCCCGCCAGAATACGCGCGTCGCCAACGCCACCTTCATCCATCGCTCGACCCTGTCGGCGTCGGTCAATGCGGTGCTGCTGCGCGGCGGCACCGACTATACGCTGGCCAACACCGTCATCACGACGACGCGTGCGTGCATCGACATCGACGAGACCAATGGGACGACCACCCGGGCGGCCAACGCATCGCTCGACGATGTCGGCCCGCCGGTGTTCCGCTCGGTCGCGCTGAGCTGCGGCACGGCATTCCAGGATGATGGCAACGTCCCGCTGGCGACGCTCACGTCGATCTTCGGCAGCGGCGCCAACAACAATAACAACGCCCTGGTATCGACGCTGACCGGCACCTTCATCAACGGTGCGAACGAGACCGCCGTCCCGGCATTCAACGCCGCGACCCTCGACCCGTTCTTCGTGACGACGAGCTATATCGGCGCGGTGCGCGATGCCAACGACACCTGGTTCGCGGGCTGGGCATGCAACTCGGCCACCGCAAGCTTCGGTGCGACGAGCGGGCTGTGCACCGCGATCCCGGCAATCACCGGCAGCTGATCCGACACGCCTGAAGGGGCGGCGGACGAATGATCGCCGCCCCACACCTTTATCCGAACTCCCCGAAGGGACCTTCCATGCACAAGCCGCTCGCCATTGGCAGCTTGCTTCTTCTGACCAGCGCGCTTGTGTCGCCCGCCGCACTCGCCCAGGCCTCGGCTCCAGGCGTCCCGACGCCGTCGACGCCATCCGCGGTGGGGGCCGCATCGGCCGCCGCCAGCGATCCGGCGGCGACCGGGTTGCCGGTCGGGGACGATCCCCAAGCCGTGGTCGAAGTGTCGACGCCGGGCGCCTCCTCCGGCGACGACGACATCGTCGTCGTGGGACGCAACATCCCGGAGCCGGCGCGCGCCACGGCACAGGTCATCTCGGTGCTTTCGAGCGCCGACATCGCCCGCACCGGCGAAGGCGATATCGCCGGCGCGCTGCAGCGGGTGACCGGCCTCAGCGTGGTGGGCAACGGCTTCGTCTATGTCCGCGGCCTCGGCGACCGCTATTCGCTGGCGCTGCTCAACGGTTCGCCGCTGCCATCGCCCGAGCCGCTGCGCCGGGTGGTGCCGCTCGACATCTTTCCGACCAGCGTTCTCGCAAGCACGCTCGTCCAGAAGAGCTATTCGGTCAATTATCCCGGAGAGTTCGGCGGCGGCGTGATCAACCTGACGACCAAGGCGATCCCGACCGAGCCGTTCCTGTCGTTCGGCACGTCGATCAGCGGCGATACGCAGACCACCGGGAAGCCCGGTTATACGTATTTCGGCAGCGACTATGACACGTTCGGCTTCGACGACGGAACCCGCGATCTTCCCCGTGGCCTGCGCGGCGCCATCGCCAATTCGCGGGCGGTGCCGATCGTCGAGGGCAGCAATTACAGCGCCGCCCAGCTCCAGGGATTCGGCGCGAGCCTGAACAACGCCGACACCGCGCTGCTCCAGCGCAACAAGGACATTCCCGCCAACTTTGCCGCGGACCTGAGCTTCGGCACGGCGGTTGATGTCGGTAGCGGCCGGATCGGCGTGCTCGCGGCCGCCGGTTTCAGCAACAGCTGGCGCACCCGCGACGTTCACCAGCAGCAGTCGCTCGACCCGGCGCTCGCGGGCACGGCGCAGCGCGACTTCAACACCATCATTACCGACAACCGGATCGTCGTGAACGGGATGGTCGGCTTCGGCGCGGAGTTTGGCGAGCACAAGATCCGCTGGACCAACCTGTTCATCCGCGACACGCTGAAGCAGGGGCGGCTTTCCTCCGGCTACGACCGCAGCGTCGAGGACCAGATCGCCAGCCAGCCGCCATCGCTGATCAAGCAGAACACCTATTGGTTCGAACGCCAGTTGCTGGACACGCAGGTGGTCGGCGAGTTCAAATTCTCCGACCTGAGCGTCGATGTGCGCGGCACCTATGCCAATTCGCAGCGCGAATCTCCGTACGAACGCGGCTTCAGCTACAATTACTCGGCGCTCGCCAAGGATTATGTGAACAACCTTGCGGCCGGCGGCCAGTCCGCCGACATCGCCTTCAGCGACCTGAGCGAGGATGTCTATTCGGGGGCGCTGGACCTTGCCTACAAGGTGCCGGGAACGATGCCCCTGACGCTGTCCGCGGGCTATAATTACACGGACACGCAGCGGAGCTCGTCGCGCTATCAGTTCCAGTTCTTCCGGCCGGAAGGCGCGCTGCCCCTCGCAGTGGCGCAGGAACGGCCCGATTATCTGCTGTCGGACTATAACCTCTACAGCTTCAACATCCAGCTGCGCGACGTCTCCGGTGCGGAAGGGTCGCGCGCCTATGACGCAAAGCTCCGCGTCCATGGCGGCTACGGCCAGGTCGAAGCCGAGATTGCCGACGGGCTGCGCATCCAGGGCGGTGTCCGCTACGAGACCGCCAACCAGCAGGTGGTGCCCGATGCCGGCACGACGACGATCCTCAACAAGAGCTACTGGCTGCCGGCGACGACGATCACCTGGAACTTCGCCGAAGACATGCAATTCCGCGTATCCGGATCCAAGACGATCGCGCGCCCCCAGTTTCGCGAGCTCGCCCGGCAGCTCTATCAGGACTTTGAATCGGATCGGCAGTTTACCGGCAACCCGTTCCTGACTGACAGCCAGCTCTACAATGCGGAAGCGCGCTACGAATATTATTTCGCGCGGGGCGAGCGGGTTTCGCTGGCGGGTTTCTACAAGAAGATCGACAATCCGATCGAGGCGGCGGCGTTCTTTGCGGGTGGCGGCATCCTGCGCACCGGCTTTGCCAACGCGCCAGAGGCGACGCTCTATGGCGGCGAGTTCGAGCTGCAGAAATACATCCCGCTGGAGACGCTGGGCGGTGACTTCTTCCTGACCAAGCGGCTCGTGTTCATCGCCAACTACACCTACACCCAGTCCCAGTTGAAGGTGGACAATTCGATGGTCTTCGGACCCGATCTCCAGCTGGTCTCCGCGAGCGGGCTGTTCCGCGATGGCGCGCCGCTGACCGGCCAATCGGATCATGTCGCCAACTTCCAGCTCGGCTTCGAGGATGTCGACCGGCTCTCGCAGATCACGGTGCTGGTCAATTATGCGAGCGAGCGGGTGACCAATCGCGGGCCGATCCAGGGTTCGAACCGCCAGCCGGACATCATCGAGAAACCCGGCCTGCGGCTGGACCTGGTGGCGCGGCAGGGGCTGGAATTTTACGGTCGCGAGATCGAGCTGAAGTTCGAGGCGCGCAACCTGACCGGCACGCGCTATCAGGAGTTCCAGCGTTCCGGCGACAATCGAATCGATGTGAACAACTATAAGGTCGGCAGCAGCTTCTCGCTGGGGCTGGGGGTGAAGCTCTAGCCGAAGCCGCGGTTCCGACGCGCGTTGGTCGTGGCACCGGGCGGCGCCATCGCAACGATGCCGAGGCGGATCGTCGGCTGACCTGATGCGGTGGCGCGCGCCGGACGGCGCAGCCATCGTCGGGGAGCCTGAGCATCGCCGGCGGGATGTTCATCGCGGCATCAACCTCCGTCGAGCACGGCATGCTGGGCCTGTAGCCGAGCGCCAAACCGGCCTCAGTGCAGGTGCAATATCGCCTCGATTGCGGCGAGGTAGCTCGGCCCGACCGGCACTTGCGAGCCGTCGGCGAGGATAAGCGCGGTCGAGCGGTGCTCGCGCCGGACCTCGATCACCCGGTCGGGGCGGACAAAGGCGGAGCGGTGGACGCGCAGCAGCGCGCTGCCCGCCAGCTTCTCCTCCAGCGCCGACATGGTGATCCGCAGCATGTGGCTGCGCATGTCGGTGTGGAGCAGGACGTAATCGCGCGCCGCCTCGATCCAGTTGATGCTGTCGAGCGGCACGCGGCGCTGGCCGTGGCGCTCGGGTATCCAGAAGCTGGCCTCGTCGCGCGCCTCGGCGGCGGTCGAGCGAAGGCTCAGCACCTGTTCCTCGAGCAGCTCGACGCGGCCGGCGCGCTCGCGCAGCGCCTTGCGCCGCCTTGCCCGCTCGACGGCGTGGCGCAGGCGATCGAAGCGGACTGGCTTGAGCAGATAGTCCGCCGCGTCGAGATCGAACGCGTCGGGGGCATGATGTTCGTCGGCGGTGACGAAGACGATCTCGGGGCGGGGATCGAGATCGATCTCGGCGGCGGTGCGCAGGCCGTTGCGGCCGGGCATCTGGATGTCGAGGATCACCAGATCGGGCGTGAGCGCGGCGATCAGCGCCAGCGCCTGATCCCCGCTCGTCGCCTGGCCGACGACCTCGGCACCGTCGATGTCGGCGAACAGCGCCGCGAGGCGATCGAGGGCCAGCGCCTCGTCATCGACCAGCAGCACGCGCATTCGCCAGATCCCCTGTTCGCTGCAACTCCGCCCTCGTCATTCCCACGCCGGCGGGGGCCGGGACAAGGGGCGGCGATCGGCTTGCCACCAGCCGCGGCGGCGGCGGAAAGGCCGCGGCGGGATGGATGGGCACGCAGGATGAACGACCACAAAGCCACGGTCAGCGGCACCGCATCCTTCCACCTGGCATCGCTCCTCGCGCTTGGCATGCAGGCCACCATTCCCGGCGGGTACTGGCGGATATCGGCGGATATGTGCCCGATAAACCGCGATCGGTCACGCGCGGCCGGCTGCATCGCACCCGCTTTGGCGCGAAGTTCGCCGGTCGCCAGCGCGGCGGGACGAAGCCGGCCGGGAGGCGCGACGAACGCGTGGCGCGAGTTGCGACGGCAAGGCGAGGGCGTTAAGGTCGCGCGCGAAAAGGCTTCTGAGGACCTGAACGATGGCGACGACGATGACCCCCCCGACCGGCGAGCGGTCCGCACTGGCGAGCCTGCTCAACGATTACTCGCTGGAGATGACGGCGAAGGACGTCGACAAGCTGCGCGAGGCCGCCAACGTCATCCCCAAGGGCACCCATGTCTCGGTCACCTTCCTGCCGGGCGAGGACTTTTCGGCCCGCGTCAACGCCGCCAAGGCGGTCAAGGAACTCGGCTTCCTGCCCGTGCCGCACATCTCCGCCCGCCGGGTGAAGAGTGCGGCCGAACTGGAGCAGATCCTGGAAGCCGCGCGCGACCAGATCCAGACCGATCATTGCTTCGTCGTCGCCGGCGATCCGCCGCGCCCGGAGGGCCCGTATGAGGACGCGCTGGCGATCATCAAATCCGGCCTGCTGCCCAAATATGGCATCCGCAACGTCGGCATCTCCGGCTATCCCGAGGGCCATCCCGACATCAGCCGCGAGAAGCTCGACCAGGCGCTGCTCGACAAGCAGGCCGAGCTGAAGGCGCAGGGCCTCGATTTCTCGATCATGACCCAGTTCGGCTTCGATGCCGACCCGGTGTTCGCCTGGCTCGAGAAGATCCGCGCGCAGGGCGTCCACGCCCCGGCCCGGATCGGCGTCGCCGGCCCGGCGAGCGTCAAGACCCTGCTGCGCTTCGCCGCGCGCTGCGGTGTCGGCGCATCGGCCAAGGTGATGTCCAAATACGGCACCTCGATCCTCAACCTGCTCAACACCGCCGGCCCGGACCCGATCATCAAGGAAATGGCCGCCGGGCTCGATCCGGCCAAGCATGGCGAGGTGATGCTGCATTTCTATCCGTTCGGCGGCCTCGCCAAGACGGCGCAGTGGGTCGCCGATTTCAAGCGGTCCCAGGGCCTCTGACGCGGTAGCCTTTTCTTCTTCCGGTCCTCCCCGCGCGGGCGGGGGGGCATCAAGGGCGGCGTCTCGGGATCGAGGCGCCGCCCTTGTCGATTCCGGCCTGCGCCGGAATGACGGGGTGGGTGGAGCGGCGTGGGTGGCAGGACACCACGCGGTTTCCGGATAACGCCTATCCGGAACGCCTGTCCGGAACATGGTCCGTCCGGAACGCCGGTTCGGAAAGTCGCGAAAGTCACACAAGTCGCGAAAGTCGCGGCGGGTGGAAAGTCAGGAAAGTCGCCGGGAGGATATGCGCGGTTCGCCCCGGCCGAGCAGGCGGGCGAGCAGAGCGGGGAAGCGGCGGATGCGGGGGCCGCGCAGATCGGCCGGGGTCGGATCATAATCGAGCCGGCCGGAGAGGTTGCCATAGACCAGCGGATCATGGTGCCGGAGCAGGAAGATCAGCAGCCGTTCGGACGGCCTGCGCCGCATGCCGACGATCTCGCCCTTATAATGGACCGGCTCCTCCACCCCCTCGATCGCGCGTTCGAACGCGGCATCGACCAGCCGCCGCGTCGCCACCGCCAGCGCCGCCTCCCACGCCTTGTCGAAATCCGCCCCGTCGGCGCGGCGGCGCAGCCGATACGCGCTCTCCGCCGTCATCCCCACCCGCATCGCCGCCTGTGAGACCGAGCCGCTGTCCGCAAGATAGCCGACGAACGCCTCCTGCCGCTCCGGCGTCCACCCGTCATGCCGCGGACGGACGGGGACGGGGGCGAAGGCGATGTCGTCGCCGGGCGCGGGCGGGGTGTCGGGCGTGGCATCGGCAAGGTCGGTCATGACGCGATCTCCGGCAAAGAGGGACGCGGGCGACCATGGCGGAAGAGTGGGTGTGTAGGACAGGGGGCCAAGGGAAGTTAAGTTAACCCACCATAGGCCCTTTACCTCCGGCTCACTAAAAACGAAGTTCCTCAGCTCGCAGCCTAGACAGCTCTACAGATCTACCTGTGGCGTGTGAAACAGAGGACGCAAAATGCCGAGACACGGAGTTGATCATCATGTCATCATCAAGGAGAGCTAAATACGGCCCGCGTCGCTCAGACGAAGAAGCAATTAGTTCCTCAACTATAGGTGTCCAGAAACTTGGGTTATGAACGGCGATCTTATAGTTGGTTATTCCAACTGAGCCAAATATATCAATATACCGGCTTCCGATTCTTTCAAACTCTCGAAACGCATGGGAACGGCCACCACCCAGACGATCCATCCTTGGTGCCGCTCTTATATCAAAGATCCATCGAGGCTTAACCCGATCAAGAGCGTTCTTAAATGCTCCAAACTGAAGATGAGCAACATGCAAAATCACTACGATATCTGGGTCAGGAAATGGAAGAGATAACTGTACGATGTCCTTCTCAGATGCTTGTGCGCAACTTGGTATGTCGGCGCTATCATAGGCGAGACGAAGCCATGGCACGTCATGCTTCATCGTCCTTTCTCCAAATCTGGGGCAACCAAGACCGCTTCTACCTGTGAGTAACTTAGCTGCAGAACGTTGGCCACTCCAGTGCCATCTGGATCGAGAAAGCTCTCGAGCATTTCACCAGTGTTATCATCCTTCAAATCTCTGTCTTTGTAGAATGCTCGACGATAAAGTCGTGGGGCTACACCGGTAAAGGGTCTGAATAGTACTTGCGGGTTCTTTCCTCTTCTCTCAATAAGGGGAAGCTGTGAAAACGCGCTTGGTGGAATCCAGCCCAACCTTTCAGAAGTGATCGATTCACCATGTAGAGGCAATGCTTTGCTCTTGAGGTACGGCTCTATGAACTGCACCTCATCGACGCCCGCGGCCACGATGTGCCGTGCGCAGTTGTGGCAGGGGTATGTGGTCACGAATAGCCTTGAGCCAACGGTTGAGACGCCTTCTCTCGCGGCGGAAAGAAGAGCTTCCATCTCAGCATGCACAGCCCGACTAAACTCGATCAACTGACCAAGACGTGTAGATCTAAGCTTCTTAATGAGCTCTGGTGTTGCTTTAAGCTTTAACTCTTCGACGCTTTCGATTAGTTCTTCTATTATCTCGTTCTGTTCACGTGTATTTCGACAGTATCCTCCATGCACGGCACATCGATGATCGCTTTCTGGATGAGGATCCTCGTCCGAAAAGTCCTCGAAGGCTCCCCCGTACACTCCTCCGCCTGCTCTCGGGACCTCGTTGGTACCTGTAGCAAGCAAATTGCCCTTTTGGTCCAGCAGGGCTGCTCCAACTTGGCGCGATAAGCATGCACTCCGCATCCGGGCGCCGAATGCATGATACATTGCGGTCTCATTTGGACGTGGGCGTATGATCTTTGTATGAGTCAGGACATCCACAAGTCGCCCCAACTCATCAACAACTGTCCATGCAGGATTCGGGCGGTCCTCCCCGGCTGGATTCTTGTTGAAGCGAGGCACCGAATTATCGACAAAGAAGTCTGACAGGTGGAAAGTGGAGGAAACCTGCTGGCCGTACTTTTGCTCAGCTTTCTCATCGCGCTTCATAAACAAATCAATGCGCGAGAGTCCGGCGTCCTCATACTTCAGGGACAGTCTTCCTTTACGAACATCTTCGCTGCAGATTACGCCGATTAAACAGAATGCCTGCTGATAAACACGGCGTAGCAAAAGCGCTTCAGCAGGGTTGCGCAGGGAGTCAAATATGTATGCTCGCTTATTGTCATCGGGTCTGACAGCTTCGCCATTCTTTACCTCTAGACCTATAGATGCCGCCCGCTTCAGTCGGACTTGATCGATCAGCCCCACCGCGATCGCGGCATTTCCTTGAGAAAGCCTGAGTTGGTCGCCTGCATCCTGTAGCGCTTCGGTGTGACCCATCTTTGATGAACTGAGCAGCGGCATATTCTGCACTGCCGCCCAATTTGTGATCACGTCTCGAGCTTTTAGAATCTTGGCTTCGTAACCAGCCTCTTCAAGAAACCTTTCGAGTGCTTCTGCGACTTCGCTAGTGCCTGAACCAACCGGGCCAACAACGCCGAAAACGAGTTCGCGGGACACCAAGCCGCGAACTAGCTCTTGAGCGTCTCGACGCTGCGGGTCATTCGCAGCCCTGTTCAATAAAGTGGCCATGTTGGAATCACCCCCCGCCGACTGCTACGCGACCCGTCGGGGCACTGCCACGAGAATCACTCCGCCGCCACCCGCTCGGCAGTCTTCGCCGCGAGTAGCGGCTTGAGATAGTGCCCCGTATAGCTGCGGGGCTCTTTCACCACCTGTTCGGGGGTGCCGGTGGCGACGATTTCGCCGCCCTTGTCGCCGCCTTCGGGGCCGAGATCGACGATCCAGTCGGCGGTCTTGATCACCTCCAGATTATGTTCGATCACGACCACGGTATTGCCCTGTTCGACCAATGCGTGGAGCACCTCGAGCAGCTTGCGGACATCGTCGAAGTGGAGGCCGGTGGTCGGCTCGTCTAGGATGTAGAGGGTGTTGCCGGTGGCGCGGCGGCTGAGTTCCTTGGCGAGTTTGACGCGCTGCGCCTCGCCGCCCGAGAGCGTCGTCGCCTGCTGGCCGACCTTGACGTAGCCGAGGCCGACTTCCGCCAGCATCGCCATCCGATCGCGGATCGGCGGCACCGCCTTGAAGAACTCGACCGCATCCTCGACCGTCATGTCGAGCACGTCGGCGATGCTCTTGTCGCGGAACTTCACCTCCAGCGTCTCGCGGTTGTAGCGCTTGCCGTGGCAGACGTCGCAGGTGACGTAGACGTCGGGGAGGAAGTGCA
>JAQGKS010000109.1 GCA_028289965.1 Sphingomonas bacterium | reverse complement strand
GACAAAGATCGCCGCCGCAGCGGCAAACTTCAAAGACGTCAACATCCCCCTCAATCCTCTCCTTGCGCTCCCCTATCGGGGCAGCGTGAACACCGTAATAGCGCCGCCGGCATTTATCGCGACATATTGTTTTCCGCTACGGCCCCGATAACTCAGCGGGTTGGCATTGGCACTGCTGCCGAGCACGGCTTCCCACAATTGTTTGCCGGTGGCCGCATCGAACGCGCGGAACCGCTTGTCGTTGGTCGCGCCGACGAAGACCAGTCCACCCGCGGTCACGCTCGGCCCCGCGCTACCCGAATTGCCGAGCACCTGCCGGTCCTTGGGCAATTCCTCATAGAGGCCGAGCGGCACCGCCCACTTGATCTCGCCGCTATTGGCATCGACCGCGGTGAGCCGGCCCCAGGGCGGCTTGTAGCACGGCGCGCTGGTGCCGACCGCGCGGCCGGCGGCGTCATATTTCCCGCTCAGAGGCGCCGAGAAGGAGAAGAACGGGCCCTTCCCGTTGACGCTGGCGCGGTCATAGGGCTGGTCGGTATCGGTCGTGTCGAAGCTGTAGCTGACCTTGGGGTCCTTCTTCTCGGTCCAGCCGACCAGCGACGTGTCCTGCGCGTTGACATAGACCCAGCCAGTGGTCGGATCGGCCGCCGGGCCACCCCAGTTGATGCCACCGGTGCCGCCGGGGAACTGGATCGTCGAGCGCGGCGGCGTTCCGTCCTCGTGGAACATGAAGGGCGTGAACGGCCCGGCGTTATAGAAGCCGCCGCTCTTGTCCCACAGCAGCTTGCACGCCGCGACATGCTCGGCGCTGGTATCCTGCGCGGTGACCAGATCGTTCTTGGTCATCGACACGCGGCTGAGCGGGCCCGGGCGCACGGGGAAGGGCTGGGTCGGGTGATAATATTCGCCGGGGACGTCGCCCTTGGGCACCGGCCGCTCCTCGACGTCGATCAGCGGCTTGCCGGTCTTGCGGTCGAAGACGAAGAAATAGCTGGTCTTGCCGACATGCGCGATCGCCTGGCGGGTCTGGCCGCCAATCTTGACGTCGATCAGCGATCCGGCGGTCGGCATGTCCGAATCCCAGACGTCGTGATGGACGGTCTGGAAATGCCAGCGATATTTGCCGGTCTTGAGGTCGACCGCGACGATCGAATTGCCGAACAGGTTGGTGCCGGGCCGGCTACCGCCCCAATAATTGGGCGAAGGCGAGCTGATCGGCAGGAAGATCAGCCCGGCATTCTCATCTACCGGTGCGGCGAAGGCCCACATGTTGGTGCCCGAGCGGCCCTTCCAGCCATCGCCCCACGTCTCGTTGAAGCGCGTGCCGGCGGGCGGGACCGTCTGGAACTCCCATAGCTTCTTGCCGGTACGGAGGTTGAACGCGCGCGGATTGCCGGGCACGCCGACCGGATTCTCGAACGTCGCGGCGCCGATCACCGCGACATCGCCGGAGATCGTCGGCGTGCCGCCATAGCCGACGCCGACCGAGGCGTATCCGTCCTTGCCGAAGCTCTTGACGACCGCCCCGCTGGCGGCGTCGAGCGCGAGCATGCGGGTCGACAGCATGACGAGGATACGCGGCGGATCCTTGGCATCGCCCGGCCAATAGCTGACGCCGCGGGTCGACAGCCCGTTGGCGCGCGGATTATCGTCGCGGGGCAGGCTGTGGACCCAGATTTCCTTGCCGGTATCGGCGTCGATCGCGACGATGCGGTTGCCGGCGGGAAAATACATGATCCCGCCGATGACCAACGGGACGGCCGTGTTGTAGGCCTTCATCGGATAGGACCAGGCCAAAGCGAGGCTGGACACGTTCGACCGGTTAATCTCGGTGAGGGGCGAATAACGCGTGGCAGCGAGGTCGCGGTTGATCGTCCGCCAGTCGCCGTCGGGCATCGCCGTGCGCGGCGCGGCCGCGGCGCCTGCGGCCGCCATCGATGCCGCTACCGATAGTGCAGCCAGTCCGATCCACTTGGCGACGCGCATGCAACCCGCTCCCTCGACGCTTTCCGCTGTAATGCGGGAGACGATCCGTCACGCCTCGCCTTTGCAGCGTGCGTAGAGAGGGGGAGTTGGTTTGACAACGGCGGCAAAACGCGCCTTAGTTGTTTTTGACAATAGTGTGTCGTGTGCGCTACCGCTTTGCCCCAAGCAAGGTTTGATGACAGCCGCGCAAAGCCGGCGGGTGGGGATCACGTTCGATGCCGAGGGGAGTGACTGGAAACGCCCGGTCGAACGGTGGCGATGGAGGGGTCGTCCCACCGACGGCCTGACCGCTACAGTCTAGTCGAAGTGATGGCGGGCGAACGCACGCACCCTGGCAGGGTCTTCGCCACGCCGAAGCCGCAACTCAAACAAACAGGCTGATCGCGCCGCCGCGCGGCCGGCCTAACGCAAGGACCCACGTTCCGATGCCCGCACTTGGCGATCTTCTTTATGCGCTGACCGAATGGCTGCGCACCACGCCGCTGATCGAACTCTCCCTGTGGATCTCGAATCTGCCGGTGAGCCTGATCATCCAGCGCAACTTCTGGGCCATTCCGACGATCCAGACGCTGCATATCCTGGCGATCGCCGCGGCGTTCGGTTCGGTGCTGATGATCAACCTGCGCATCCTCGGGATCGCCGGGCGCGGCCGGACGATGACCGAGACCGCGCGCCGCTATCTGCCGTGGATCTGGTGGTCGCTGCTGGTGCTGGTGGTGACCGGGTTCGGGATGATCATCGGCGAGCCGGTGCGCGAGCTGATCAACCCGGTATTCTGGATCAAGATGGTGCTGGTGATCGCGATGATCCTCGCGAGCATCGGGTTCCAGGCGACGGTGCGTCGCAACATGGCCCAGTGGGAGGTCACCCACGATGGCCGCGTCGCCGTTCGGGTCGGTGCCGTTGCGATTATTCTTCTGTGGTGCGCGATTATGGTGGCCGGGCGCTGGATCGCTTACGCGCCGGTCTAGGGGGAAGTGATGAATCTTGATACTTTGTGGCAGTCTCTCGAAGCGTCTCAGGTGGGAAGCTTCGTGGCTGCGTCGGCCTGGGCCTTTCCGACGATCGAATCGATCCATGTGATCGCGATCGTCACGGTGGTCGGCACGATCGCGATCATGGATCTGCGGCTGCTCGGCCTGACCTCGCCGAGCTGCGCGGTGACCGCGACCTCGCGCGATACCCTGCCGTGGACCTGGGGCGCCTTCGTGATCGCGCTGATCACCGGCCTGCTGCTGTTCGTCAGCAAGGCGACTAACTACGCCGCCAACCCCTATTTCCAGTTGAAGATGGTCATGCTCGTCCTGGCCGGGCTCAACATGGCGCTGTTCCACAGCTCGACGTGGCGGAGCGTTCGCAATTGGGACACCGATTGCGTCGTGCCACTCGGCGGCAAGATTGCCGGCGCGCTGTCCTTGTTCTTCTGGATCCTGGTGGTGTTCTTCGGCCGGGCGATCGGCTTCACCCTCGGCGTGCTCTATTGATGTAAGCGGGCGCTCCACCCTGGTGGAGCGCCGCTAGTCCCAACGCCCTGCAGCGTCGGCGCCCACGCGCTGCGGCTGCAGGGCGTTTTGGCGTCTGGGCTGGCGTTGGCTGCGCAAAGTTCGCGCTGAACGCCCAACGGACGATCGGCGGGCCCCGCGCCTGGCCGCTTGGGAGAACCTGTCTCGCCGCTTTTGGATCGCGCCTGACGCGTCGTCCATCCGCGGCCGCGTTCTTTCATCTAGCAACGTGCGCGATGCGCGCCACCGGGCCAAAAGCGGGCTACGCCCAGATGCGCCCCAAGGGGCATCTGCCACACCACCGACTGGGTCAGCGGCGTGGCAGATGGTGCCTGGGTCTA
>JAQGKS010000040.1 GCA_028289965.1 Sphingomonas bacterium | reverse complement strand
GCAGATCGAGCGTCTCGAGGTCGAGATCGTTGGTCGGCTCGTCGAGCACCAGCAGGTTGGAGCGGCGGGCGAATTCGCGGGCGAGCAGCAGGCGCGATCGCTCGCCCCCCGAGAGCGTGCCGACGCGCGCATCGGCCATGCCGGGATCGAACAGGAACTCCTTGAGATAGCCCTGGATGTGCTTCTTGACGCCGAGCACCTCGATCCAGTCGCCGCCGTCGGCGAGGATGTCGCGGACGCGCTTGTCGGGCGCCATCAGGCTGCGCTGCTGATCGATCACGACGCCATCGAGCGTCTTGGCGAGGCGGATGCTGCCCTCGTCGGGCGCCAGTTCGCCGGTGAGGAGCTTGAGCAGGGTCGTCTTGCCCGCGCCGTTCGATCCGACGATGCCGATCCGGTCGCCGCGGGTCACCCGAAAGGTGAAGTCGCGGATGATCGTGCGGTCGCCGAACCGCTTGGTGACGTTCTTGGCGTCGATCACCGTCTTGGTGCGGACATCGTCGGTGCCGATCGAGAGGTTGGCCGCGCCCTGCGGCCCGAGCATCGACGCACGCTGGGCGCGCATCTCGTGCAGCTTGGCGAGCCGCCCCTGGTTGCGGCGGCGGCGGCCGGTGACGCCGCGCTGGAGCCAATGCTCCTCGAGCTTCAGGCGGGCATCGAGCCGCTCGGCGTTGCGCGCCTCGTCCTCGTAAACCTTCTCGGTCCACGCCTCGAACCCGCCAAAGCCGATCTCGGCCCGCCGGATGCCGCCGCGATCGAGCCACAGCGTCTGGCGGGTGAGGCGGGTGAGGAAGGTGCGATCGTGGCTGATCGCGACGAACGCGCCGGAGAAGCGCGCGAGCCAGTTTTCGAGCCAGTCGATCGCGGCAATGTCGAGATGGTTGGTCGGCTCATCGAGCAGCAGCACGTCGGGATTCTGCGCCAGCGCACGGGCGATCGCCGCGCGTCGCCGTTCACCGCCGCTCGCGGTGGTCGCGTCGCGCGCCAGATCGATGCCGAGCTGGTCGGCGATCGCCTCGACCTCGTGCGGCTGCGGCGCGTCGGCGCCGCCGAGGGCGAAGTCGCGCAAGGTGGCGAAGCCCGCCAGCGACGGCTCCTGTTCGAGCAGGATGACGCGGGTGCCGGGCACGATCGTGCGCCGCCCCTCGTCGCAGTCGATCTGGCCGCCAAGCAGCTTGAGCAAAGTGGTCTTGCCCGCGCCGTTGCGGCCGATCAGGGCGAGCCGGTCACGCTCCCCGATATAGAGGTCGAGGTGCCGGAACAGCCAGCCGGAGCCCTGGACGAGGCCGAGATCTTCATAAGCAAGGATCGGTGCAGACATGCGGCAACACTGTCTCGGTACAAGAGGGGGTTAGGCATTCATGGCCTATTCAATGCCGGGGCCCTATGCCACAACCCGATGCCGATGAAGACCCACATCCTGTTGATCGCGATCGCTGCCACGTCGGCCGCCGGTATCGCCGTCGCAGATGCGCGCCCGCCGCGCGACGAGGACGCCGTATATGGCGGCCGCCGGGCGGGCCAGCTCCGCCCCCTTCCCGAGATCGAGGCCAAGGTAGTTCCCCGGATGCGTGGAGCACGCTATATCGGCCCCGAGATCATCGACGACGGGCGGTATCGGCTCAAGTTCATGCGCGGAAGCTCGGTGATCTGGGTCGACGTGGATGGCCGCACGGGCGCCATCGTCGGCCGTACCGGAGAGTGACGGCGCGCCGCTGCGACATGCACGGGCCGCCTGAATGGAGATTGCCCGAATGCGCGTGTTGATCGTGGAAGACGAGCCGAACCTGGGCCGCCAGTTGCGGGCGACGCTGGAGGGTGCCGGCTATGCCGTCGATCTCGCCACCGATGGCGAGGACGGTCATTTCCTGGGATCGACCGAGAATTACGATGCGATCGTGCTCGATCTGGGGCTCCCTGAGGTCGACGGGCTGACCGTGCTCGATCGCTGGCGCAAGGATGGCCGGGACTTCCCCGTGCTCGTCCTCACCGCGCGCAACAGTTGGTCGGACAAGGTTGCCGGGCTGGATGCCGGCGCGGACGATTATCTCGCCAAGCCGTTCCAGACCGAGGAACTGATCGCCCGCCTGCGCGCGCTGATCCGCCGCGCATCGGGCAATGCCAGCTCCGAGTTGAGCGCAGGCGATGTCCGGCTCGACACCCGGTCGGGCAAGGTCACGCTCGCCGGCGAACCGGTGAAGCTGACTGCGCAGGAATATAAGCTGCTCAGCTATCTGCTCCACCACAAGGGCAAGGTGGTCAGCCGGACCGAGCTGATCGAGCATATCTACGATCAGGATTTCGATCGCGATTCGAATACGATCGAGGTGTTCGTCACCCGCATCCGCAAGAAACTGGGCCCCGACGTGATCACCACGATCCGCGGCCTCGGCTACAGCCTCGAGGAACCGGCGGCCTGATCCGGACGGCGCCGCGGCGATGACCGAACCGGCCGCGCAGCCCGACGATGTGCCGCGCGGCATGCCGCGGGAGCGGTGGTGGCAGATCCCCGTCAACGGCATGCGGCTGATGATCGGCCGGCCGCTGCGGCTGGGTCGCAACCTCGATGGCGGCGCGCCGGCGCGGGGCACCACCGGGTCGCTCACCCGGCGGATGATCGGGATCGCCGCGCTGTGGATCTTCCTGCTGTTGCTCGGCGGCGGCGTCGCGCTCGATCGCGTGCTCAAGGCGGCGATCACCCGCAATTTCGACAGCCAGCTCGATTATGTGCTGACGGCGATGATCTCCTCGGCCGAAATCGGCCCCGAAGGCGAGGTCCGCTTTACCCGGCCGCTGGGGGACCAGCGCTTTCTCGAGCCTTATTCCGGGCTGTACTGGCAGGTGTCGGGCCCCCGCTTCGATCCGTTCCGCTCGCGATCGCTGTGGGATCGAGCCCTCGTCGTGCCCAAGGAGACGCCGGACGAGAATGATCATATCTACGACAGTGACGACAGCACCGCCTTCCCCAACGAGCCGTTGCGGATCATGGAACGCGACGTGCGGCTGCCATCCTCGCCGACCTTGTGGCGCTTCCAGGTGGCGCAGAGCCGGCAGAGCCTGAACGCCCAGATCAAGGCGTTGCGCCAGACCCTGCTGCGGTCGTTCGCGCTGCTCGGGCTCGGGCTGATCGTGATGGCGGCGCTCCAGGCGACCTACGGATTGTGGCCGCTGCGCAGGATCCGGCGGGAGATCGCCGCGGTGCGCAACGGCGATCGCGCCCGGGTCGACGAGCGGCTGCCGGTCGAGATCGCGCCGATGGCCGAGGAACTGAACGACCTGCTCGCGCATAACGAGATCCAGGCGGAGGAGGCGCGCCGCCATGCCGGCAACCTCGCCCATGCCCTCAAGACGCCGCTGACGGTGATCATGAACGAGGCCATGACGCAGAGCGGCGATCTGGCGAGCACGGTGATCCGCGAGGCGACGACGATGCGCCGCCAGGTCGATCACCACCTTGCCCGGGCCCGCGCGGTCGGCCGGCGCGGCGCGGCGCAGAGCCGCAGCGCGGTATGGCCGTCGCTCAGCGCGGTCGAGCGCGCGGTGTGCCGGATGCACCGCCACGTCACCCTCGACCTGACCGGCGATCGCGCCGCCGAGGTCCGCGTCGAGCGGCAGGACATGGACGAGATGCTCGGCAATTTGATCGAGAATGCCGCCAAATACGGGCAGGGGCGGGTGTTCGTCACCGTCAGCCGCGAGGCGGGCTATGTCGAGATACTGGTCGAGGATGATGGCCTCGGCATTCCGGAGGCCCAGCGCGGCACCTTGTTCGAACGCGGCGTGCGGCTCGACACCGGCAAGCCCGGCACCGGGCTCGGCCTGGCGATCGTGCGCGACGTCGCGGAGATTTATGGCGGCACGATCGCGCTGGAGGAAAGCGAAGATCTGGGTGGCCTGTGCGTCCGCCTGCGCCTTCCGGCGGCCTGAGCCTCCAGGCAGAACGCGGACCACCTGCGCGGCGTAACCCGATCATCGCCGGCCCGGCGTGCCCGTCAAATCTGTCCAGACGCAGAAAGGGCCGGGGATCGCTCCCCGGCCCTTCCTTTTGGCTGTGTCAGGTCGGTTGGACTTAGAAGTCCATGCCGCCCATGCCACCCATGCCGCCGCCGCCAGGCATGCCCATCGGGGACTTGTCGTCCGCGGGCAGCTCGGCGATCGTCGCCTCGGTGGTGATCAGCAGGCCGGCAACCGATGCTGCGTCCTGGAGCGCGGTACGAACGACCTTGGTCGGGTCGATCACGCCGGCGGTGACCAGGTTCTCGTAGGTGTCGGTCTGGGCGTTGAAGCCCATCGTCGGGTCGTTGCCCTCGAGCAGCTTGCCCGAGATCACCGCGCCGTCATGGCCGGCATTCTGCGCGATCTGGCGCAGCGGTGCGTAGAGCGCCTTGCGGACGATATCCACGCCGCGGGTCTGGTCGTCGTTGGCACCCTTGAGGCCTTCGATCGCCTTGGTCGCGTAGAGGAGGGCCGTGCCGCCGCCGGGGACGATGCCCTCTTCGACAGCCGCGCGGGTCGCGTGGAGAGCGTCGTCGACGCGATCCTTGCGCTCCTTGACCTCGACCTCGGTCGAACCACCGACCTTGATCACGGCAACGCCGCCGGCGAGCTTGGCAAGACGCTCCTGAAGCTTCTCCTTGTCATAGTCGCTGGTGGTGTTCTCGATCTGGCGACGGATCGCCTCGACGCGGCCCTTGATCGCATCGCCATCACCCGCACCGTCGACGATGGTGGTGTTGTCCTTGTCGATCGTGACGCGCTTGGCGGTGCCGAGCATGCCGAGCGTGACGCTCTCGAGCTTGATGCCGAGGTCTTCCGAGATCATCTCGCCCTTGGTCAGGATCGCGATATCCTCGAGCATCGCCTTGCGACGATCGCCGAAGCCAGGCGCCTTGACCGCAGCGACCTTCAGGCCACCGCGCAGCTTGTTGACGACGAGCGTGGCCAGAGCCTCACCCTCGATGTCCTCGGCGATGATCAGCAACGGACGGCCCGACTGGACGACGGCTTCCAGGATCGGGAGCATCGCCTGCAGGTTGCTGAGCTTCTTCTCATGGATCAGGATGTACGGATCGTTGAGCTCGACCGTCATCTTCTCCGGGTTGGTGATGAAGTAAGGCGAGAGATAGCCGCGATCGAACTGCATGCCTTCGACGACATCGAGCTCGAACTCGAGACCCTTGGCCTCCTCGACGGTGATCACGCCTTCCTTGCCGACGCGCTCCATCGCTTCGGCGATCTTCTCGCCGACGACGGTGTCGCCATTGGCGGAGATGATGCCGACCTGGGCGACTTCGTTGGTGCCGGCGACGGGCTTGGAGCGCGCCTTGATGTCCTCGACGACCTTGATCACGGCGAGATCGATGCCGCGCTTCAGATCCATCGGGTTCATGCCGGCCGCAACCGACTTCATGCCTTCGCGCACGATCGCCTGGGCGAGAACGGTCGCGGTGGTGGTGCCGTCACCCGCGATGTCGTTGGTCTTGGAGGCGACCTCCTTGATCATCTGCGCGCCCATGTTCTCGAACTTGTCCTTAAGTTCGATTTCCTTGGCGACGGTGACGCCGTCCTTGGTGATGCGCGGCGCGCCGAACGACTTGTCGATGACGACGTTGCGGCCCTTGGGGCCGAGCGTCACCTTGACGGCATCGGCGAGAATGTCGACGCCGCGCAGAATGCGCTCACGGGCGTCGCGCGAAAACTTGACGTCTTTCGCTGCCATGATCTCATGTTCCTCTAGCTAGATTGTCTGAAACGGTGTGGAAGTAAGGCGTATCGAAAGATCGGTTCGGCTTAGCCGACGATCCCCAGAATATCGCTTTCCTTCATGATCAGCAGGTCTTCGCCGTTGATCTTGACTTCGGTGCCGGACCATTTGCCGAACAGGATCTTGTCACCGGCCTTGACGTCGAGCGGCGTGATCTTGCCATCGTCGGCCTTCAGGCCACCACCGGCGGCGACGACTTCGCCTTCCTGCGGCTTTTCCTTGGCCGTATCGGGGATGATGATCCCACCGGCGGTCTTCTCTTCGGCTTCGACGCGACGGACGAGCACGCGGTCGTGCAATGGACGGAAATTCATGGGCGCCACCTTCTCCAATCGCGCGGGATCAAGGCAGACATTCCGCCGGTCGCTCGCGCTGGTTGATGAAACTTCTTAGCACTCGCCACCGGTGAGTGCCAGCAGCCATATGTTGACGCCCCTGATTCATGTCAAGATGTTCGCCGATCGAGCCGCGCGGGTTGCGCCGGGCCGTGATCCTTTCCAAGGCAGGCCGATCATGCGCCTCCCCGAAAACGCCTCGGCCAGTCGGCCGGACCGGAAGCTGCACGGCATCCTGCTGCGGATCGGCGCGATCTCGTGCTTTTCGCTGATGGCCGCGCTGGTCAAGCTCGCGTCGGACCGGGGAGTCATGCCGCTCGAGATCCTGTTCTACCGCAACGCGTTGGCGCTGCCCGTGGTGCTGGGCGTGGTGCTGTTCGGCCCCGGCATCGCTTCCGTCGCGACGACGCGGCCGATGGCCCATCTCAGCCGCTCGGTGATCGGCATGGTATCGATGTTCCTGACGTTCCAGGCGCTGGCGATGCTGCCGCTGGCGGAGGCGACGACGATCGGCTTCACCGCGCCCTTGTTCGCGACGCTGCTGTCCGCGCTGCTGCTCGGTGAGCGGGTGCATCGCCACCGCGGCGCGGCGATCGCGATCGGCTTTGCCGGCGTGCTGATCGTGATGCAGCCGGGCGGGCATCATGTGCCGGCAGCGGGTGCGGCGGTGGCGCTGCTGGCGGCTTTCGCGGTGGGCATCGTCACCATCACCGTCCGCCAGATCGGCATCACCGAGCCGGCGACGACCACCGTCTTCTGGTTCACTGTCGGCGGCACGGTCGCGACATCGTTGCTGTTGCCGTTCGTGGCGCAGGCGCATGACGGAGCGACCTGGGGGATATTGCTGGGAATGGGGCTGCTCGGCGGGGCGGCGCAGATCCTGATGACCGCGTCGCTGCGCAACGCGCCGATCGCGCTGCTCGCGCCGTTCGACTATCTCCAGCTCGCCTGGTCGATATTGCTCGGCTGGCTGCTGTGGAGCACGGCACCCGGAC
>JAQGKS010000014.1 GCA_028289965.1 Sphingomonas bacterium | reverse complement strand
TCGAAGCGCGCGGGCTGGTCAAGGATTTCGGCGACACCCGCGCGGTCGACGGGATCGACCTCGCCGTGCCCGCCGGATCGATCTACGGCGTGCTCGGCCCCAACGGCGCCGGCAAGACGACGACGCTCCGGATGCTGCTCGGCATCATCGATCCTGATGCCGGGGAGCGCACGCTGCTCGGCCATTCCGCACCGCTCAAGGCCGCCCGGCTGGTCGGCTATCTGCCCGAGGAGCGCGGCCTCTATCCATCGATGACGTGCCGCGACGCGATCGCCTTCATGGGCGCACTGCGCGGGCTGCCGTTGAAGCGGGGCAAGGCGCGCGCCGCCGAACTGCTGGAGGCGCACGGACTAAGCGAGGTGATCTCGCGCCCGATCCGCACCCTGTCCAAGGGCATGGCGCAAACTGTCCAGCTGCTCGGCACATTGGTCCATTCGCCCCGCCTGATCGTGCTCGACGAACCCTTCTCCGGGCTCGACGCGCTCAACCAGGGCCGGCTGGAGGCGCTGATCCGGACCAAGGCGGCGGAGGGCGTCACCATTCTTTTCTCCACCCACGTGATCGCCCATGCCGAACGGCTGTGCGAGCGGATCGCGATCATCGCCGGCGGCCGCGTCCGCTTCGAAGGCGGGGTCGAGGAAGCGCGCAGCCGGCTGCGCCCCCGCGTTCGGCTCGCCACCCGCGTTGCCGACGGGCCATGGCGCGCCGCGCTGCCGGGCGATGCCGTGATCGATCATGGCGCGTGGACGTTCGAGCTTCCCGACAATGGGGTCGAACCGCTGCTCAAGGCGCTGATCGACGGCGGCGCGGGGATCGAAACGCTGTCGATCGAACGGCCGGGGCTCCACGACGCGTTCGTCGCGATCGCCGGAGCCGCCGCGGCGGCCGACATGAACTCGCCCGAAGAGGTGCCGGCATGAACGAGCTGATCCGCGCCGCGCTGGTCATCGCCCGGCGCGATTATGTCGCGAGCGTCTGGTCGCGCACCTTCCTCCTGTTCCTGATCGGGCCGCTCTTTCCGATCCTGTTCGCGATGGTCTTCGGCAGCATCGGCGCCCGCGTCGACAGCGCCGCGACTCATCCGACCGTCGCGGTGATCGCCGCCGATGCGGACCGGGAAATCCTCACCCGCGCCCATCGCCATATCGCCGAGCGGCTCGGCGCCGGCGTCCTGCCCGATCTCCGGCTGGTTGCCCCCGCCGCCGATCTCGCCGGGCAGACCCGACGCCTGCTCAAGGACGAGACCACCAAGGTCGCCGCGGTCCTCGTCCGTCCGCTGACCGCGCCGCACCTGATCGGCCCTGCCAGCGCGATCGACACTTTGCGCGGCGATCTCGCCTTGGTGCTCGATCAGGCGCGCCAGGATATCGCGTTGCGCGCCACGGGCAGCGCGCCGGCGCCGGTGACGATCGCGCTCGATCCGGTGCGCCAGTCGGCCGGCACCTCGTCGTCGGCACGGCTGCTCACCGCGCGCGCCGCGCAACTGGTGCTGGTGATGCTGACGATGATCCTCGCCGGCATGCTGCTGTCCAACCTGATCGAGGAAAAGTCGAACAAGGTGATCGAGGTGCTGGCCGCCGCCGTGCCGGTCGACGCGATCTTCCTCGGCAAGCTGATCGCGATGCTGGGAATGTCGCTGACCGGGATCGCCGTGTGGGGGTCGGTCGCGACGCTCGCGGTGGTCCTGCTCGCCCCCGGCGCGGCCGGGTTGCCGCCGCCCGCCGTCGGCTGGCCTGCCTTCGTCGGCCTCGGCGTCGCCTATTTCATCGCCAGCTACCTGCTGCTCGGCGCTGCCTTTCTCGGCATCGGCGCGCAGGCCAGCAGCGTGCGCGAGGTGCAGACCCTGTCGATGCCGGTGACCATGGGCCAGCTCGTCGTCTTCGCCTTCGCGTCGTCCGCGGTGGGCGATCCGGGCAGCGGCACCGCGATCGCCGCGACGATCTTTCCGTGGAGCTCGCCCTTCGCGATGCTCGCGCGCGCGGCCCAGCTGCCGACGATCTGGCCGCATCTGCTGGCGATGCTGTGGCAGGCATTGTGGGTCGCGATCATCATCCGCTTTGCCGCGCGCCGGTTCCGGATCAGCGTGCTCAAATCCGGCGGCGGACGCGGTTTTTTCCGCCGCCGCGCGGTGAAAAGCGTCGTGCGCCAGCCTACATGAAAAGCGCGGCCATGCTCCACGGTCGCGAAGGGGACTGGATGATGCACATCGATCGGCGTCGGTTCATCGGCAGCGGCGCGGGCGCCGCCAGCGCGGTCGCCCTGCTCGGCTGGAGCAGCGTTGCCGGCGCTGCCGCACCTGCCAAGACCTTCGCGGTGTCGCTGTCCGATGCGGAATGGCGCAAGCGGCTCGCGCCCGACGTCTATGCCGTGCTGCGCAAGGAATCGACCGAGCCGCCTTATTCCAGCCCGCTCAACAAGGAGCATCGCGCCGGCACCTTCTTCTGCGCCGGCTGCCGCCTGCCGCTTTATTCGTCGACGACCAAGTTCGAAAGCGGCACCGGCTGGCCGAGCTTCTTTCGCCCGCTGCCCAACGCCATCGGCACCAGCACGGACAACCAGCTCGGCTATCCGCGGACCGAGGTCCATTGCCGGCGCTGCGGCGGGCATCTCGGCCATGTGTTCAACGACGGGCCCAAGCCAACCGGCTTGCGTTATTGCATGAATGGGCTCGCGCTGGGCTTCGCGCCGGCCCGTGCCTGATGCACCGGCGCGGTGGCCGGTGCATCAGGGCGTGAGCGCGTCGCTTACTGGTAGACCTTGATCTCGCCCAGCGTCATGTCGTTGGTCCAGCCCGCGGTGGCGCCGGTCGGGCCGCTCGACAGAAGGCCGACCGCCGTGTTGACGATGATGTACATCGGCTCATGGAAGATGTTGCGGCGGCGGTGCACTTCCTTGCCATCGACCAGCGTGATCAGCCAATCGGGCGTCCAGTCGAGCCCGTAGGTGTGCCATTCGCCATCGGGTGCGAATTCGGTCCGATAGCCTTCGCGGCTGCCCTTCGGATTGTCCTTGAAGTGGATCGTGCTGACCAGCGGGCCGCCGTTGAAGAATTCGAAGATGTCGGCCTCGGGCGGCCATGCGCCGCTTTCCGGCAGCAGCCAGAAAGCCGGTGTCACGCCGTTCGCCGGACGCACCTTGGCGCGCAGTTCGACATAGCCATATTTGAACGCGTACCAGCCGTGCGACGACAGCATCGACGCCGAATAGTCGAACGACATCGACCCGTCGCGGGTCGGCACCTTCTCGGTCCGCAACGTGCGAAAGCCATCGACGATCGGGTGGGGGTTGGTGCCCGGATCGGTGGTGGCGTCGGCATACGGCGCCAGTTCCTTGTTGGCCGACTGATACCGTCCCCAGTTGAACCGGGTGCGCCATACGCCGGGCCCGCCGGTCGGGTTCACCGTGCCGCGAAAGTCCGACTGGAACTTCGTCGTGCGACCCGTCGCGCCGGCCGCGGCGGGCAGCGCGTTCTGGTCGGGGAGCGTCGCAAGCTCGCTGCGCGCGGCGCCGACAATGATCCGCCCTTCCGCCCCGCCGATCGCCGGATCGTTCTTGGTCCAGCCGACGGCGAGACTGAAGTTCTGCCCCGCCGTCGTCATGTTGCGGACGGGGATCGCCACGATCTTGTCCTGCTGCCCGACCTGGAAGACGATGCTGCCTTCGCCGCGCGTATAGTTGCTGCCTTCGTTCACCGATCCGTTCTTGGTCAGATAGCGGAATCCGACCTGCCGATCCGCGGGCACGTTGAGGCGCACATGGACATTGGCGACGGTATCGCCCGGGGCGATCACCGTCTCGGGGATGGTGACCTGGATGTCGGCCGCGAGCGGAACGGCAGCACCCAGCGTCGCGCTGGGCGTAGCCTCTGCGGCAGGGGCCGGAGCGGGCGCCGGAGCTGGAGCCGGCGCGGCGGTCTCCGTCACCGGTTGCTTTCTTTTCTTCGTGTCGGTCGCCATTGCTTCATCCGCGCCCCCGCCGCCACAGCCAACAAGGAGGAAAGCCCCCATAAGGGATGAAGTTATTCCGGTACTACGATGGTTCAACAATAGTCTGCTCCGTGCAATTCACGGCGCAGGTAGGGGGTGAAGCCTGAACAGAACGTAAATATTCTGGTTAAAACGAAGCAACTTTTACGACTGATCTCACCACGGCAACAACTTATCGCTATGGCCTTAGATGAGTCCATAACGGATTAAACAAGGGGCGAAGGTTAGGCCAGTTCTGGTCTTGAACAGTTCCTCGAGTCGCACGGCATCGCGCGGCGGCACCGGCGCGCAAACGGCACACCGCGGCGACCGCCGTGGCGGGCACCCGGCGAACATGACTTAGCGGTACGAAAAGCGACGCGCCGCAGTGCGCGGCTGGTACGGTCCTGGGCGCTTAGTGGACGAAGCGCGCGACCACGTCGCGGTAGCTGCGGCTGACCTTC
>JAQGKS010000289.1 GCA_028289965.1 Sphingomonas bacterium | reverse complement strand
CCGTCAGTCGGTGACGATCGGGTGGCGCATCCGCAGATCGTCGCTGACCCGCTCGATCGCCGCGACCTCCCGCACCGCGCCCGATGGCGCGATCGACCAGTTGCAATGGGAATGGGTGGCGATGCTGTGGACCCGGATTTCGCCGAGCGCGATGCGCCAGCGGCGACGCTCCCCGCCGGCCTGGCGGGTGAGGGTGGTGACGAACAGGTCGCGAAGATCATCGGTGGTCATAAGCGGGGCCGATAGCATCTCAGACGCCGTCGATCCTAGTCGTGACGCCCCGCCGATCCCTGTCGTCGTGGGCAGTGTGCCTTCATTCAGCGGGATCCTGCGGCCACTATGTTGCCGATCCGGAACGGCTCCGCGCGACATCCGTTGGCGGCCGAAACAGGAGAGCTTCATTGGTCGGCATCGAGCCCGCGTCGCCCGCGACATCCCCGTTCGTCCTGCTGCGCCGCGCTGCCCGATCCGGCCTTCCGGTGCTGGTCGGCATGTCCTTGTTGCTCGGCGCGGCCGGCTGCAAGAAGCTCGAGCCCAAGGGCGCCAATAGCGAGATGTCGTCGGCCGAGCTGACGGCCGAGCGCGACCGGATACGCCGCGGCTGCGCATCCGAGATCACCTACCAGCGGCTCAAGGAGCTCGCCTTCGATGAGGCGCGGCGCATCCGCAACGCCGAGAGCGCCAATCTGGAGCGGCTGGCCGCGGCGTCGGTGATCCGGATGGAGGAGCCGCTGGTCAAGAGCCGCGACGACAAGCTCAACGTCACGGTCTGCACAGGGCGCCTGATCCTCGAGCTTCCCGCCGGGAGCGAAGCGGCGTTCGGCGGGGAGCGTCGGCTGAGCGCCAACGTCGAATATGCCGCGCAGGCCGCCGCCGATGGCAGCGGCCTCGTCTACCAGATGGATGGCGCCGAGCCGATCATCTACCGCCTTGCCGCATTCGAGATGCGCGGCGGCCTGCCCGGCCGCCCGCCTCTGTCGCAGCCGGTCGCCGTGACCGAACTCGCGCCGCCGCCGGAGCCCGACTCCGCGACGGCCGCGGAGCCGGACGAGGAGGAGGAGGAGCGTCCGCAGCCCGCGCGCCGGCCGGCTCCAACCGTCGTCGAGATCGACGAGCGCGACGAGGCGATCGCGCCCCCGGCACCGGTGCGCGCCGCACGGCCGAGCTTCAATTGCCGCTATGCCCGGTCGCGGGTCGAAAAGATGATCTGCACGGACGATCGGCTCGCGGCCCAGGATCGCCGCATGGCGGCGTCCTTCTATGCCGCCCTGGCCGCGGCGCGCGGCGGCGAACGGGCGGAGCTGCAGCGGAGCCGCAACGCATTCGTCGCCGCGCGCGATCGCTGCCGCAGCGAGGAATGCGTTTCGCGCAGCTATGACGAGCGGATTGCCGAATTGCGGGACTGGGCAGGCACGGACTAGGCGGCGGCCCCGCCGGGTGGATTATCGCGATCGGCGCGCGAAGATGGATCTGGGTTCGTTTTGGGACAAGCATCGGCCTCGCGGACGGGCCATTGTCGCCGCCGAACCATCGGGGAGGATCGGCACGATGAAGGAATTGCGTGGGCGCACGGCGTTCGTCACGGGCGGCGCCAGCGGGATCGGGCTGGGCATGGTCCGCGCCTTCCTGGCGGAGGGCATGAAGGTCGTCGTCGTGGATCGCAATGACGCGCTGATCGAGGAGGTGCGCGGGCTGTTGCAGGGATCGAACCCGGTGCACTTCCTGCGCGTCGACGTGACCGACCGCGATCAGGTCCGCGCCGCGGCCGACGCGGCGGAAGCGGCGTTCGGGCGGATCCACGTCCTGTGCAACAATGCCGGCGTGTCGGGCGGTGGCGCGGTCGCCGATCCGGACTTCGACGAATGGGACAAGGCGCTGGCGATCAACCTCGGCGGCGTCGTCAACGGCGTGAAGATCATCGGCCCTCGGATCGTCGCCCACGGCGAAGGCGGGCACATCGTCAACACCTCGTCGATGGCCGGGCTGGTCCCCCTGCCGGACGAGGGCGGATGCTATTCCACCGCCAAATATGCCATCCGCGGCCTCACCGAATCGCTCCGCCTGTCGCTCGCGCTCAAGGGGATCGGCGTGTCCTGCCTGTGCCCGGGGCTGACCCGCTCGCGGATCATGGAGGGATCGGGCGAAGGCTCCAGCATGGCGCGGGACGGCGATCCCGATGCGCTGTTCAACACCATGGACGGGGCGATGGACCCGCTCGAGGTAGGCGAGGCGGTCGTCCGCGGCATCCGCGCCAACCTGCCCTACATCCTGCCGCACAGCGAGTTCCGGGACGAGGTCGTTGCGCTGCATCAGGGGATCGCCGACGGCTTTCCGGTCGATCAGGAGGTGCCGCCCGCGCGCCTGGCGTTCGAGCAAGGGCGCCAGCGGATGACCGAGGAACGCCGCCACCTGCCGGTGCTCGACTGAAGGCGGCGGGGCCGGGGTGAGGATCAGCGCCGGGGGGGCGGCCGCGCGGTAAGGCTGGCGCGGACGATCGGCAGCATCCGGCGCGTCACCTCCTCGACCCCGCGCGCATTGGGGTGCAGCCCATCGGCCAGGATCAGCGCGCGCTTGCCGGTCACCCCATCGAGGAAGAAGGGGTAGAGGCGGGCGCTATATTTGCGCGCAAGCGCCGGATAAATGCCCTCGAACTCGGCGATATAGCCGCGGCCCATATTGGGCGCGGCGCGCATCCGGGCGAGGATGACGGGGATGCCGCGGCGCTTGAATTCGGCGAGGATCGCATCGAGGTTGGCGCGCGCCTGAGCCGGCGGCAGCCCGCGCAGCATGTCGTTGGCGCCAAGCTCGACGATCGCCAGATCGGGTTTGGCGCGAAGCCCCTTCAACACCCACGCCAGCCGCGCACGCCCCGCCGCGGTGGTGTCGCCCGACACGCCGGCATTGTGGACGCGGGCGGGGATGCCCGCGCGGCGCAACCCTGCCTCAAGGCGGGCGGGGAAGGACTGGCCGGGGCCAAGGCCGTAGCCCGCGGTCAGGCTGTCGCCCAGCGCGAGCACAAGCCGGTCGGCCGCCACGGCAGGCGCGGCGCAAAGCAACGCGAGCAACGCCAGTAACGCGAGCAACGCCAGGGCGATCATTCGCACGGCACGATGGTATTGCCCGGGCGCGCTGCCATATGGAGCGACTTGCTTGTTCATGGGATTATCTTTCCGACATGGCCGAAACCCCTATCGCGATCCGTGCGCGCAATGTCACCCTCGCGCTCG
>JAQGKS010000282.1 GCA_028289965.1 Sphingomonas bacterium | reverse complement strand
TCTTCCCCATGGGAACGAACGGGGAACGTGTAGGAAACGCCGCCAGACCTGTCAAGCGAGCGTAACGATCTCCACCACCGCGCCTGCGCCGGCGGCGGGCGAGTGAGGCGCGCGGACAATCAGGAAGTCCGCATCGGCCAGCATCGCCAGCGCGGCGCTGTCCTGCCCGGACAGCGGCAAGGCGGCGCCGTCGTGCCAGCGGCCGCGCAGATATTCGGCACGCGCACCGGTCGCGGGGAGAGGGGCGGCGAGCGGGGCGGGTCGGGCTGGCGGCAGCGGATCGGCCGCGCCCATCATTGCGGCGAGCAATGGCTTGAGGAACAGGCTGGCGGTGACGAAGGCGGACACCGGGTTGCCCGGCAGGCCGATCACCACGCTGTCGCCCAGTCGCCCGGCCATCAGCGGCTTGCCGGGCTTCATCGCCACGCGCCAGAAATCGATCGTTGCCCCCGCTGCCTCGAGCGCCGGGCGGACGAGATCGTGATCGCCGACCGAGGCGCCGCCGGTGGTGACGATCACGTCGGCGTCGCCCGCCGCGCGGAACGCCGCGATCAGGGCGTCGAGCCGGTCGGGAACGATTCCCCGGTCCGCGATCGACACCGGCATCCCGCCGAGCAGCGCGGCGAGCATCGGCGCATTGGAGGCAGGCAGGCGCACCCCCTCGGCCGGCGCACCGGGCGGCACCAGTTCGTCGCCGGTCGACAGCAGCACGACACGGGGACGGCGGTGGACCGGCAGCATGCCATGCCCACCGATCGCGGCGAGCGCGATCCGGGCGGGGGAGAGGTGCGCGCCGGGGGCGATCAGCGCGTCCCCGCGGGTGAAATCGGTGCCGGCGCGGCGGACATGCGCGCCGTGCGACGGCGGGCCTTCGCCGGTCAGCGTCAGTTGGTCGCCGTCGCGACCGGCCTCCTCCTGGATCAGGATCGTGTCTGCGCCCTGGGGCAGCGGCGCGCCGGTGAAGATCCGCGCCCCCTCACCGGGGGCAAGCGGAACGTCGAGCCCGCCGCCGGCCGCGCTCTCGCCGATCACGGTCCACGGCCCCGGCAGTTCGGCGAAACGGATCGCATAGCCATCCATCGCCGACAGATCGGCCGCGGGCTGGGTGCGCAGCGCGGTAACCGCATCTGCGCTCCACCGTCCCGCCGCGTCGCCAAGCGAGGCGGACTCGACCGGAAGGGTGTGGCCGAGCCCGATGATCCGCGCCTGGGCCTCGGCAACCGAGAGCAGGCTCATGGCGCGGCCCGGTAATCGCCCGAGCGGCCGCCCGACTTGGCGAGCAGGCGGATCTGCCCGATCGTCATCGCCTTATCGAGCGCCTTGGCCATGTCGTAGACGGTGAGCAGCGCCACGCTGACCGCGGTCAGCGCCTCCATTTCGACCCCGGTCGTGTGGGTGGTGCGCACCGTCGCGGTCGCGGTGACGCCGCCCGCATCGAGGGCCAGATCGAGGGTGACGCCGGAGATCGGCAGCGGATGGCATAGCGGGATCAGATCGGACGTCTTCTTGGCCGCCATGATCCCGGCGACGCGGGCGACGGCGAGCACATCGCCCTTCTTGACCGCGCCCGCGGCGATCGCGGCGGCGGCCTCGGCGGACATGATGATCGAGCCGGTCGCCGTCGCCTCGCGAGCGGTCTGCGACTTGGCCGAAACGTCGACCATCCGCGCCGCACCATCGGCATCGAGGTGGGTCAGCCCGGTCATTGGCCGGTCAGCATGGCGCGGGTCGCGGCCTCCACGTCGGGTTGCCGCATCAGCGCCTCGCCGATCAGGAAGCAGCGCACGCCATGTTCGGCCATGGCATCGAGATCGGCCTTCGACCCCAGGCCGCTCTCGGCGACGAAGGTGGCTTCGGCTGGGGCCCGGCCGACAAGATCGTAGGTCCGCGCGAAATTGACCGAGAAGTCGCGCAGATCGCGGTTGTTGACCCCGATCAGGCGGGATCGCAGCCGCAGCGCCCGATCCAGTTCGGCCGCGTCATGCACCTCGACCAGCGCGTCCATGCCATGATCGATCGCCGCCGCCTCGATCTCGGCCATCGCACCGTCGTCGAGCGCGGCGACGATGATCAGGATCGCATCCGCGCCGAGCGCGCGGGCCTCCGCCACCTGCCACGGATCGACCATGAAGTCCTTGCGCAGCGCCGGCAGCGACACGGCGCCGCGGGCGGCGACGAGATAGTCGTCCGACCCCTGGAAATAGGGCGCATCGGTCAATACCGACAGGCAGGCGGCGCCACCGGCCTGATAGGCACGGGCATGGGCGGGGGGATCGAAATCGGCGCGGATCAGGCCCTTGGAGGGGGATGCTTTCTTGATTTCGGCAATCAGTCCGTAGCCGCCCGCCGCCACCTTTGCGTCGAGCGCGGCGCGAAAGCCGCGCGGCGGCGTCTGCGCGGCGGCGCCCGCCTCCAGCTCGGCGAGCGTGATCGCGGCCTTGCGGGCGGCGACATGGGCGCGTTTGGTATCGCAAATCTCGATCAGCTTGTTGGCCATCAGAAGCGGATCCAGCAATCGAGGAGTGTGTGGGCCAGCCCGTTGTCGAGCACTTCGGCAGCCTCCTCGACACCCTCGATCCAGCCGGTGGCGTGGCCGGCGACGATCAGCGCCGCGGCCGCGTTGAGCAGCACCGCATCGCGATACGCGCCGGTCTCCCCCAGCAGCAGCCGGCGCAGCGCGGCGGCGTTGTGCGCGGCGTCGCCACCGCGCAGCGAATCGAGCGGGTGGCGGGGCAGGCCGGCATCCTCGGGGACGATCCGCGCCTCGCCTGCGCCGCAGGTGCCGATCCGCACCGTCGTGCTCGGCCCGGCGATCGACAATTCGTCGAGCGGCTCGTCGCCGGCGACGACCATCGCCGATTCGGATCCGAGCAGCGTCAGCGCCTCGGCATAGGTGGTGGCATAATCGGGCCGCGCCAGCCCGATCAGCTGGCGGGTGACGCCTGCCGGATTGGCCAGCGGCCCGATCAGGTTGAAGATCGTCCGCCGCGGAATCGCCCGGCGCACCGGGGCGAGCCGGGCCATTGACGGATGGTGCGCCTGCGCGAACAGGAAGGCGATGCCCAGTTCGGCCAGGCTCTCTTCCGCCCGCGCGGCGGTGCGGGCGAGATCGAGGCCGAGCGCCTCCAGCGTGTCCGCCGCGCCGGCCTTGCTGGTCGCGGCGCGGTTGCCATGCTTGGCGACGGGCACGCCGCACGCGGCGACGACGATCGCCACCGCGGTCGAGATGTTGAGACTGTGGCTGTGGTCGCCGCCGGTGCCGCACACGTCGATCGTGCCCGGGGGCGCGGCGATCGTCACCATCCGGGCACGCATCGCTCGCGCCGCGGCGGCGATCTCGATGCTGGTCTCGTCGCGCTCCGTCAACGTCGACAGGAAGCGTACCGCATCCTCCTGCGTCGCCTTGCCGTCGAGCAGATCGGCGAAGGCCGCATCGGCCGTGGCGTGATCGAGCGGGGTGGAGGCGTCCGGCAGCAGAGCGATCGTCGTCATGCCCGCTCGGTCACCTTCATCCCGGCGATGCGCATGAAGTTCGCCAGCAAGGCATGGCCATGTTCGGTGGCGATGCTCTCGGGGTGGAACTGGACGCCGTGGATCGGCAGCGTCTCATGGCGGAAGCCCATCACCGTGCCGTCCGGCGCGCGCGCATTGACCACCAGCCCCGGCGGCAGGCTTTCCTCGGGCACGATCAGCGAATGATAGCGGGTGGCGATGAACGGGCTGGGCAGGCCCTCGAACAGCCCGGTGCCGTCGTGGATCACCGGCGAGGTCTTGCCGTGCATCAGCTCGGCCGCGCGCACCACCTTGCCGCCGAAATGCTGGCCGATCGCCTGGTGGCCGAGGCACACGCCGAGCAACGGGCGCCCTTCGGCGGCGCAGGCCGCTACCAGATCGAGGCTGACGCCCGCTTCGTTCGGGGTGCAGGGCCCCGGCGAAATCAGGAACGCCTCCGCCCCCGAGGTCAGCGCCTGGCCGGCGCCGATCGCATCGTTGCGGACCACCTCCACCTCGCTCCCCAATTCCTGGAGATAGTGGACGAGGTTCCAGGTGAAGCTGTCGTAATTGTCGATGACGAGGATCATGAGGCTGGCTTTAGAACGGTGCAAGCCAACGCGAAAGGGGGCGATGCGGGCACCCCCACTGGGGCCGCCCGCGCGCGGCACCGGGGTGATCGCGCCCGTGACGTCCCAGGCTTAGCGGGCTATTGCCCGAATCCTGCCTCGCTTGCCCGGGCGATCGCTTCGCGTGCGGCGGCGACGAGGGCGCGCGCCTTGGCCTCGCACTCATTCTGCTCATAGGCCGGATCGCTGTCGGCGACGATGCCGGCCCCGGCCTGGACGTGCATCACCCCGTCCTTCACCAGCGCGGTGCGCAGCACGATGCACGAATCCATCGATCCATCGGGCGAGAAATAGCCGACGCCCCCGGCATAGGGACCGCGCGTTTCGGGCTCGAGTTCGGCGATGATCTCGCAGGCGCGGACCTTCGGCGCGCCGGACACGGTGCCCGCCGGGAAGCCGGCGAACAGCGCGTCGAGCGCATCCTTGGCGGGATCGAGCCGGCCGACGACGTTGGAGACGATGTGCATGACGTGGCTGTAAAATTCGACGCCGTAGCTGTCGGTCACCTCGACCGTGCCGGGCAGGGCCACGCGCCCGACATCATTGCGGCCGAGATCGAGCAGCATCAGATGTTCGGCGCGTTCCTTCGGGTCGTCGAGCAGCGAGGCGCGGTTGGCGGCATCCTCGGCGGCGGTCTTGCCGCGCGGGCGGGTGCCGGCGATCGGCCGGATCGTCACCTCGCCATCGCGGGCGCGGACGAGGATCTCGGGGCTCGAGCCGATCAGCGCAAAGCCGGGCAGGTCGAGATAATATAGGAAGGGCGACGGATTGATCCGCCGCAGCGCGCGATAAAGATCGAACGGTGGCAGCGTGAACGGCGCAGTGAAGCGCTGTGCCAGCACCACCTGAAAGATGTCGCCCGCGGCGATATAATCCTGCGCCTTGCGCACCATCTCGCGGTAGCGGCCGGGCGGCAGCACCGGCTGCGGATCCTGCGCCGGGGCGGGCGCGGGGGCCGGGCGCGCGGGCTTGAGCGGCGCGGCGAGGCGGGCAGCAGCGCTGTCGATCCGTTCGCGCGCCTGCTGCAGCGCGCTTTCGACGTCGCCGGCTTGCTCGGGCCAGACCGGGGCGACGAGGAACAGTTCGTCGGCAAGGCGATCGAATACCAGCACCACCGTCGGCCTGACGAACAGCATGTCGGGCAGCTCGAGCGGGCTTTCCGGCGGACGCGGCAGGCGCTCGACCAGCCCGACCGTTTCATAGGCGAAATAACCGACGAGGCAGGCGAGTGCCGCGGGCAACCCGGCGGGCACGTCCATCCGGCACTGGCCGACGAGCGCGCGCATCGCCGCCAGTGCATCCTCGGCGCACGGCTCGAACGCGTCGCGATCGTGCAGCCAGCGGCGGTTGATCGCGGCGGTGCGGCCCTCCGCCCGGAAGACGAGATCGGGGGCCAGGCCGAGCAGGGTGTAGCGCCCGCGCTGGGCGCCGCCTTCGACCGATTCGAGCAGGAAGTCGCCCCGTCCGGGCTCGATCAGCTTGAGCGCGGCGGCGACCGGCGTGTCGACGTCGGCGATCTGCTTGCGCCAGATCAGCGCCGGCCGCCCGCCAGCCAGCGCGGCGGCCGCGAGGGCGTCGGCTGCGGGGGTCACTGTGCCGCCGTGGCGCCGGAAAGCTGGGCCTTCAGGCGCGCGATCGCGGCGGTATCGCGGCTGACGTTCAGATCCTTCTGCGCCGCGATGCTGAACTGTTCTGCATATTCACGGCCGAGCACCTCGACGAACTGGCCACGGGTCGCCTCGATCAGCCCCGGGGTCTGGCGGGCATCGCCCCGCTCGATCCTGTCGAGGTGGACGACGAACCAGCCCTGCTGGCCCGGCGCGGCGATGATCTTGGTATCGCCCTGGGTCATGCCGAACATCAATGCGAGCGGCGGCGGTGGCGGGGTGCCGCCGCGGGCGATGTCGATCTGGCGACCGCCGGCACGCTCGGGCGCGGGCAGCTTGACGCCGGCCTCTGCAAACGCCTTGGCGAGCGGCACGCCCGCCTTGGCCTTGGCGGTAATCGCATTGGCGACGGCGCGGGCGCGCTGGAAGGCGCGATCGGCCGCCACGTCGGCGGCGACCTGCGGACGCGCCTGGGCGAGCGGAGCGGGTGCGGCGGGGATCACCCGGCTGACGCCGAGGAGCGCGTGCAGCTGTCCGCCGCCGATCGTCTCGACCGTCGGATCCTCGTCCGCCGCCGCCTCGAACGCGCGCTTGAGCAGCACGCGAAGCTCGGGCGGGGCGGCCCAGCTCGGCTGGTCGGGCGAGCGGCCATCGGCCATCACCGGGGGCGTGGTGATCACCGTCAGCTTCTCCGACTTGACGACGTCGTCGAAGCTGGAGCCGCCGGCGACCGCATCTTCGATCGAGGACACCATGTTGGCGATCGCCTCGTCGGTCTTCTGCTTTTCGAGCGATGCGGCCAGTTCGCCGCGCACCTGATCGAGGGTGCGGCCGGGGACCGACTTGATCGCATCGACATGGACGACATGCCAGCCGAGCGGCGAGCGGACCGGATCGGTCACCCCGCCCTGCGGCGCGGCGAAGGCGGCGGCGGCGACCTGGGGCGAGGCGAGCCTGGCGAAGGCATCGCTGGTCTGCTCGCCGATCGCGATGTCGGCCGCGCCAAAGCCCTGCTTGGCGGCGGCGGCGGCAAAGCCCGTGCCGCCGCGCACGTTGGCAGCAAGTGCCTGCGCGGCCTTCTGGTCCTGGAGGATGACCTGGGAGAGCGCACGGGTCTGCTTGGCGCCATAGGTCGCCGCGTTCGACTTGTAGAAGGCCGCGATCTCGGCCTCGGTCGGCTTGGTCGCGGCGGCGAGCTGCTCACGCCCGAACAGGGCATAGCGGATCACGCGGCGTTCCGGGATCGTGTAGCGGGCGATGTTCTTGGTGTAGAAGGCGTTGATCTCGGCGTCGGTCGGCGGCGTGCCCCCGGCCATCGCCTGGGTCGGCACCACCCCGATCATGCCCTGGCGGGCCTCGAGCAGCAGCGAAGCGTAGGGCGTGATCAGGCTTGCCGGCGCCTTGGTCGCCCCGGTGATCGGCACGAGCAGCTGGCGCCGGATCAGATCACCGCCCAGATCGCCGCGCAGATCGCGCTCGCTCAGCCGCTCGCGCGCCAGTATACCTTCGAACACGGCGCGGTCGAACTTGCCGGTCGGCCCGGCGAACGCGCCGATGCTGGCGATTTCGCCGTCGATCAGCTTGTCGCTGGCGGTCATGCCGTGGCGGCGGGCCCACAGCTCCATCGCGCGCGCGCCGATCGTCTGCGCCAGGGTGGTCTCGAGGCCGCCCCCGGCGACGAAGGTCGCCATGTCGAGGCCCTGATTTTCGGGCGATTGCTGGCGCACCGCGCGCAGCTCGCTTTCAGCCCGGCGCGTGATCTCGCTGGCGTGCAGTTTCTCCCCGCCGATCTTGGCGACGGTATCGCCGCTGCCGCCGAGGGCGCCGCCACCGAACCCGTCGGTCGGGCCGACGCCGGTGACGATGAACGCGACCATCACCAAGCCGAGCAGGCCCAGAATGGCCCAGGAAGAAAGCGCGCGGCGGAAAAAGGAAAGCATTGATGGTCCGTTGCTGTTGAGCAGGGAGAAGCGCCCGCCATAGAGGCGCGTCTTGGCGGCTTCAAGCGGCGCGGCGGTTGGCGGCGGCACGGCGACTTGCTAAGCGCGGCGCGACATCAAGGGGACATGGGTAATGGCATTGCGCAAGCTGGTGGCGGGCAATTGGAAGATGAACGGCAATCGCGCCGCGCTCGACGAGCTCGACGGGATCGCCGCGGCCGCCGCATCGGTCGACATCGACGTCGCCATCTGCCCGCCCTTCACCCTGATCGCGCCGGCCGTGGCAAAGGCAGGCGCGCTGCCGATCGGCGGGCAGGATTGCCATGCGTCGGCCAAGGGTGCGCATACCGGCTGCATTTCCGCCGCGATGCTCAATGAAGCCGGCGCCACGCTGGTCATCGTCGGCCATAGCGAGCGCCGTGCCGACCAGCACGAGACCGACGCCGAGGTGCGGGCCAAGGCCGAAGCGGCGATTGCCGCCGGGCTGATCGCGATCGTCTGCGTCGGCGAGACCGAAAGCGAGCGCGATGCCGGGCGGGCGCTCGCCGTGGTCGAGGGGCAGCTCGACGGGTCGATCCCGCCGGCGGGCGAGGGTAAGACGCTGGTCGTGGCCTATGAGCCGGTCTGGGCGATCGGCACCGGGCGCACGCCGTCGGTGGCCGACGTCGCCGAGATGCACGCCGCGATCCGGGTGCGGCTGACCACGATCCTGGGCGAGCGCGGCGCCGGCGTCCGCATCCTCTACGGCGGATCGGTCAAGCCCGACAACGCCGCCGAATTGCTCTCTGTGCCCGATGTCGACGGCGCGCTGGTCGGCGGTGCGAGCCTGACCGCGGCCTTGTTCGTGCCGATTGTCGAGGCGGCAGCGGCGATTGGTTGATGCGGGCACGTTGATTCTGTAGAGCGCCCCATCCAGATACTGCCGTCGCCCCAGCGAAGGCTGGGGCCCATCTCCCTTATTCCGCGCGCGGCCACGATCGTGCGAACAGCGGAAAAAGGGGCATGGATGCCAGCCTTTCGCTGGCGACGGCCTCCAGAGTTCGAAAGTCGCCGATCATGTTCACCTTCCTGCTCGTCATCCATGCCATCATCGCGGCGGCGCTCGTCGCGGTGATCCTGATGCAGCGTTCGGAAGGCGGCGGCCTCGGCATGGGCGGCAGCCCGAGCGGGCTGATGAGCGCGCGCGGCGCGGCCGACTTCCTGACCCGCGCGACGACCATCCTGGCGACCTTGTTCGTGCTGATGAGCATCGGCCTCGCCGTTCTCGCCAGCGTCCAGAACGGCCCGCGCGATATCGATACCTCGCTGGCGCGCCAGCCGGGCGCGGCCGCCGGCCTTGCCCCGGCGCTGCCGGCACCGACCGGCGGCGTGCCGATCGCCGACGATCCCTTGGCGGGCGTTGCCGCCACCGTGGCGAACGACTCGGCCCCGCTGGCCGTCCCGGCCGTGCCCGCAACCCCCGCTGCGATCGCGCCG
>JAQGKS010000253.1 GCA_028289965.1 Sphingomonas bacterium | reverse complement strand
GCGGACAGGCTGATCGTGCTCGGCGATCCCAAGGGCGCGGTGCCGTCTTATGACGCGCTGCTGCTGGTCGCGCCGGGGCGGGTGCGCGATGCGCGCTTCCTTGGCGCGCTGCGCCCCCTGATCGGATCGATCCCGGTCGATCGGATGCGGCAGGCCAATTACATGGTCGAACGCGATGTCCACAATGCGACGCCTGAAGCCGCCGACCGTAGGCTGGCGGGACGGGATTAGCGCGTATAGGCCGAGTTGCTCGGCGGCCGATCGGCGCCCGCGCCGCTCGCCATGCGGCGCTGCAGTTCCTCATATTGCTTGCGGCGGGCGAGGTCGATCTCGACCCATTCGGACTTCAGATGGCATTCGCTGCTGCGGATGCGCGTGCCGGTGGTGAGTTGCTGGCGGCAGACGACCGAATCCTTGGCCGCCTTCGTCGCCGTAGCCGGCTGGCCCGGATCGGCGGCCAGGCCTGCCGTTTCGGAAACAAGCAACAAGACCATCAAGGCACGCATCTTCGGTCTCCAGCGAAGGGCAGGGCGGAGCGTGGCACTGTTTCGGCTCAAGCAGCACCGCGACCCCGCCGCCGTCGCGCGCGGCGAAATCGAGCCGGCGGGTCTGGGTCAGCGTCGCTTTCTCGACCGCGCCGATCACCCCGGCGACCGCGCCGGAGCGGAGCGCCTGCTCCATCGCCCACAGCGCATCCTCCTCGTTGCGGGTGGCGATCAGCAGCAGCCCGGCATCGGGCATGATGGCGGGGGCGAACGGGCGGCCATGTTCGGCGAGCCAGCGGCGCGGGCAGACCAGCATCGGCAGGCGCGCCGAGAGACCGCCCAGCCGGGCCAGCGCAAAGGCCAGCGCGGCCGCTTCGTCGCCGACATTGGCGGCGCACGCCTCCTCCAGCATCGGGGCGGGTGCGGGGTAATCGGCCCCGGCGGAGGATGGCTGCATGTTCATGGCGACTCAGATGTTCATGATCTGTTCTCACGCCATGAGAGTCAACGCTCGCCGCCATCGGCTGGCCGCATGCGGGGCCGCTTGCCGTGCGGAGGAACCGGAACCTCGCGGCGTCCGTTGGGCGGGCACAGGTTTCAGTAGGAGTATGTATGCGCAAGCTTGGTTTGATGATGCGCGGCATGGTTGCCGCCTCGGCTCTGGTGCTCGCCGCGGGCCCCGCACTGGCCGGAGACGAAGAGCGCGCCCTGGCGGCGATCGCCGAGGCGCAGGGCAAGGTCGATGCGGCCGGCCAGATGAAGGCCGGCGCCGTGACCCCCGATGCGGTCGCCCGTGCGCAGGCGTCGCTCCGCCTTGCCCGGGAAGAGCTGAAGAGCGGGCATGAGCAGAAGGCGATCCAGGCCGCGATCGAGGCGCAGCAGTTCGCCGACACCGCCATCGGCCGCACCCAGCAGCGCACCGAGGCCGTCGTAGAATCGCAGGCCGCGACCGCCGCCAATGCACAGCAGTCGGCGGCAGACGCCAACGCCCGCGCCGATTCGGCCGAGCAGTCCGCCGCTGCCGCCGCCGCCGCGGCCCAGGCCGCCCGCATGGCGCCGCCGCCGCCGCCTTCCACCACCACGGTCACCACCGAGACCGTGAAGAGCAGCCCGGCGGTGGTCGCCCGCAAGACGACCAGGGCGAAGGCGCCGACGCGCAAGGTCGTTCGTCGCACCACCACGGCGGCCCGTCCGGCGGTGACCGAGAAGACCACGACCACCGTAACGACGCAGTAATCGCGCAGGCCGGCGGGCGCCCATAGCGGGCGCCCGCCACCTTGCACCCAGCACCTCCCACTGCCCGCAGCGGGCGATGTGCCCCCGAAGCTTCGCCTAGACGATCTCGATCTCGAGTTCGGGCAGGCCCTCGATCCACGCCCGGACCCGATCGCCGCGCTCGAGCGCGCCGACGCCGGCGGGCGTTCCGGTGAAGATCAGATCCCCCGGCGCCAGCGCGACATAGGTCGACAATTCGGCGATGATCTCGTCGACCGACCAGATCATGTCGGCGATGTCGGCCTGCTGGCGGATCGTGCCGTTCACCGCCAGCCCGATGGCCCCCGAATCGAGCCGCCGATCCGCCGCCAGCACGGTGATCGGCGCGCACGGGGCGGAACGATCGAACGCCTTGGACATGTCCCACGGCAACCCCGCCGCCTTGGCTTCGGCCTGGAGATCGCGGCGGGTGAGATCCACGCCGACGGCGATGCCGAGGACATGATCGCGTGCCGCCGCCGCCGGAATATCCGCGCCGCCGCGGCCGATCGCGATCACCAGCTCGACCTCGTAATGGAAATTGGACGTGCGCGGTGGATAGGCAATGTCGCCGCCGCCGGGAACGATCGCATCGGCCGGCTTGGTGAAGAAGAAGGGCGGCGCGCGCCCGTCCCCACCCATTTCGCGGGCATGTTCGGCATAATTCTGGCCGACGCAGAAGATCCGGCGGATCGCCATCGGCGTATCGCTGCCGACGACCGTCAGGGTCGCCGCTGTCGCTGTTTCGGGTATCTTCATCCTGGCTCCTTCATCGATCGGTACGCTTGTCCATGGCTTCGCCCGGCGTCAGCCGAACGCGGGCGCGTTGTCGGTCTGCTCGCCGCTCGGCACCACCTCGACGATCAGGTCACCGGGCATCAACCGTCCAGCTTCTTTTTCCCAGAAGCCGTAGCAACGCTCGCCGCGATAGATGCGCAGGCCAAGCCCGGTGGCGATCTGGCCGAGTGACTTGCCCGTTTCGCCGGCGGTGACGGTGCGTTCGCGAAGCGACACCCGGCCGTTGGAGGCGGCGAGATCGGCCATGTAATCGGCGATGTGCTGGCCGTGGGTGGAGCCGGCGAGGAGCAGGCCGGCAAAGCTGGCGGGGTTGATGACGGTATTGGCGCCGGCCTGACGGGCGAGCGCCTCATTATCCTCGGATCGGATGACGACGCTGATCGGCACGTCCGGCGCGAGGCGGCGGGCGGTCAGCACGATCAGGATCGAGGTGTCGTCGCGCCCGGCGGAAACGATGATCGCCTTGGCGCGGGCGATCTGGACCGCCTCCAGCGTGGCGTTGCGCGTGGCATTGCCCTCGACCACCGTCGTCCCGCGATCCTCCGCGGTCTGGAGGGCGGAGGGACGCTCCTCGATCACGACGATGCTGGTCGGATTGGCGCCGCGGCGGATCAACTCGCTGACGGCTTCCGCGCCGCTCGTGCCATATCCGGCGACGACGATGTGGCCGTGCAGGTTCCGCTGGATCACCTTCATCCGCCATCTCTCCCATGTGCGCTTGAGCAGGAAGTCATAGGCTGTGCCGAGGAATATCAGCCATACGAACAGCCGGATCGGCGTGACCACGAAGGTATCGAACAGCCGCGCCTGCTGCGTCACCGGCACGATATCGCCATAGCCGACCGTGGTGACGGTGATCATCGTGAAATAGAGCACGTCGGGGAAGCTGATCGCCCCGTCGACATTGTCCTTGAGCCCGGCGCGGTCGAACCAGTGGACGGCAAGGGCGATGCTGATCAGCCCGAAGGCGAGCAATATCCGCCAGAATAGCGACAGCCAGGCCGGGGTCCGGCTCTTGCGGCGCAGGCTGAGCGTTCGGCCGGGGGCATCGGGAAAGCTGCGCATCGCGCGGGTGTAGCCGGTTGCGGCGGGTTCGAAAACCGCGCCCTCGTCTTGGCTGGACGGGACCGTTCCGGCTGCTATCATAACAGATGATAAAGACACCAGGAGGATGGATGCCCGTCGAACGCTTCCTCGCGGCCGCGGCCGGGGTGGTCGGCAACGATCATGTGATCGGCGATCCGGCCGGTCTGGCGCCGTTCGCGCGGCTGATGCTGCCCGTGCCCGAGGAGGAGCATGCCCCCGTCGGTGTCGTTTCGCCGCGGACAGTTGAGGAGGTGCAGGCGCTGCTGCGGCTGGCGGGCGAGCATAAGGTGCCGCTGTGGCCGACCTCGACCGGGCGCAATTTCGGCTATGGCACCAGCGCGGCGGCGACCAAGGGCCAGGTCGTGCTCGATCTGCGGCGCATGAACCGCATCCTCGATGTCGATCCGGTGCTGTGCACCGCGCTGGTCGAGCCGGGGGTGACCTACAAGCAGCTCCAGGATCATCTCCGCGCCGAGAAGCTGCCTTTGTGGATCGATTTTCCCGCGCCGGGCCCGCTCGTCTCGCCGATCGGCAACACGCTCGAGCGGGGCGGGGGATTGACCCCCTATGGCGACCATTTCGCCAATAGTTGCGGCTATGAGGTGGTGCTGGCCGACGGGACGGTGCTCCGCACCGGCATGGGCGGGGTCAAGAACACCACCAGCTGGCAGGCCTTCCGCTACGGCTATGGTCCGTTCCTCGACGGCATCTTCACCCAGTCCAACTTCGGCGTGGTCACCAAGATGGGGCTGTGGCTGATGCCCGCGCCCGAGACGCACCGCACCGGCATGGCGGTTTGGCCCGAATGGGGCGACATGGCCAAGCTGATCGATGCGATGCGCCCGCTGCGGCTGGACGGCACGATCGGCAATTTCGGTGTGCTGTTCGATTCGACGCTGGCGCTGACCGCGTCGATGAAGCGCGCCGACCTGTATGCCGGGCCGGGCGCGGTGCCGCTGGACCTGTCGATCAAGACCGCCAAGTCGAAGGGGCTCGGCGCGTGGCACTATCTCTACACGGTCTATGGCCGGGCGGATCGTGTCGCGGCGGACTGGAAGGCGATCGAGAGAGCCGTCGTCGCCTCGGGCGGCACGGTCATCCCCGACGTGCCCGATCCGATGTCGGTGGGGGAGCTGACCTTGCAGGCGTTTTCGCTGCTCAACTGGGTCGGCGGGCACGGCCTTGCCTGGTTCTCGCCGGTCACGCCGATGCGCGGGGCCGATGCCGCGCGGCAGATGGAGATCGCGCGGGCGGTGATGGATCGCCACGGTGTGGACTTCATGACTGGAATGACGCTCAATGGCCGGGAGGGGCTGAACGTGATGCCGATGGTGTTCGATCGTTCGGATGCGGAATCGACGGCGCGGCATCGCGCCTGCTTCGATGCGCTGATCGATGCGTTCGCCGCCGCCGGATACGGCTTTTATCGCACCGGCATCGGCTTCATGGACAAGGTCGCCGCGGTCCACGGCACGGCCCAGATCGACGTCAACCGCCGCATCAAGCGCGCGCTCGATCCTGGCGGGATCATCGCGCCGGGCAAGTCGGGGATCCGGATATGAAGCCGTTCCTGCTGCTCCCGGCCGCGGTGACGGCCTTGGCCGGCGCGCCCGCTTTCGCGCAGGCGGCCGGCCAGTGGCAGAAGCCCGAGCAGATCTGGACGGCATCGTGCAGCTATTGCCACGAGCAGGATTTTGCCCCCGAACTGCGCGGCCGCAACCTGCCGGCCGAGGCGATCGCGCCGATCGTGCGGCAGGGAGTTCCCGGAATGCCCGCTTTCCACCCGTCGGAGATCAACGATCGCGAGCTGGCCGGGCTGTCGCGCTGGATTTCGGCCAGCCCGGCACCGGCGGCGAAGAAGAAATGAAGGGGAGCCGGCGCGAGCTGTTGATCGCGGGTGCGGCGACCGCGCTGCTGGCATCGGCGGCGGCGGTCGCAAAGCCGCCGCGGCGGCAGCGGCTGCTATGCGACGCGCCATCGGACGATCCCACCGCGATCATGCTGGCGCCGGGGGTATTCATCGACGACGCCTTGGTCGCGGCGCTGCCGCCGGGTGCTTACCGTGCGCGGCTGAATCCGGCCAATCTGCTATTGCTGCGCGAAGTGCTCCGCAGCCGGCGGGTGCGGGTGGCCGACATGGACGCCGGCCCCCACTTCACGATTCCCTTTCGCGCGGGCTGAGCCGCGCCGG
>JAQGKS010000252.1 GCA_028289965.1 Sphingomonas bacterium | reverse complement strand
CGGCGGCGCGCCGCGGGCGGGCGGGCGCGCCGACGATCACGCTCGCCGTCCTCACCGTCGCCGCGCTGCTGCTGCGCGCGCCGCAGATCGGCAACCCGCTGCTCGACATAGACGAGCAATTCTACCTGCTGGTCGGCGATCGGATGCTGCACGGGGCGCTGCCCTATGTCGACATCTGGGATCGCAAGCCGATCGGGCTGTTCCTGATCTATGCCGCGATCCGCTTGCTCGGCGGCGACGGCGTGGTCGCATATCAGCTGGTCGCGACCATGTTCGCGGTCGCTACCGCCGCTGTCATCGCCACCATCGCGCGCAAGATGACCAACCCGGTTGCGGCCGCGGCGGGCGGGCTGGTCTATCTGATCTGGCTCAACCTGCTCGGCGGCGGCGGCGGCCAATCGCCGATATTCTACAATCTGCCGGTGGCGCTGGCCGCGCTCGCCATGCTGCGGGCGATCGAACGGCCCGTGGCGCGCGACGTATCGCGCCACGGCATGTGGGCGATGCTGGCGATCGGGATCGCGATGCAGATCAAGCCGACGGCGCTGTTCGAAGGGTGCCTGTTCGGGCTGGTCCTGCTGCGGCTCGGCTGGCTGGCCGAGCGGCGGCCGGCGGCGGTGATCGCGCTGGCAGCCCGGCTGATCGCGGTGGCGCTGGCGCCGACGCTGATCGCTCTGGCTTATTATGCGGCGATCGGGCGGGGCGATGCCTTTTGGTTCGCCAACATGACCTCGATCTTGCTGCGGACCGCGCCGGAGCATGCCGACGCCGCGGGCAAGCTGATCGGCATCCTCGTCGGGTTGCTGCCGATCGCCGCCATTGCCCTCGCCGGGCTGATCGCTGCACGGCGGCAGGCGCGGCCGTCGGTGCGCTTCGTTCGGCTGTGGCTGATGGTCGCCTTCGCCGCGTTTCTCGCGGTTCCCCCTTATTATAATCACTATGCGCTGCCGTTGCTGGTGCCGCTGGCGGTGGCTGCCGCGCTCGGCTTCGGGCGTGGACGGCTGTGGCTGATCACCGGTGCGGTGATGGCGGCGGCGATGCTGCGGCTGGCCGGCTATCCCGATCTGGCGGTGGCCGGACAGGCGCGCGAACGGCTGGCCGCGCTCGACGCGCTCATCGCCCCCAACCTGCGCGGCGGCTGCCTGTTCGTCTTCCAGGGGCCGCCGATCCTCTACCAGCGCAGCGGCGCCTGCACCGCCAGCCGCTTCCTGTTCCCGGCGCACCTCAATTATCTCGGCGAGGCGCGCGCGATCGGCGTCGATCCCGCGGCGGAAACCCGGCGGCTGATCGCCAGTCGACCGACCGTGATCGTCAGTTCGCGCCGCGCGGCGATCAACGATCCCAACCCGGCGACCTGGGACATCGTCGAGGCGGCGCTACGCCGGGATTATGCGCTGGTCGGCACCGGCCGCGCCGATCGCCGGACGCTCGGCGTCTACGCATTGAAGGATCGCTGAGGCGGGTCAGCCCGGCTGCACACCATCGACGTCGACCAGATCGTCGCCCGCCTCTATCCCCGCCACGCGCACCCGCTTGCCGACCAGATCGACCGGCACGCGGCTCAGGTCGAGCCGCCAGCGGCCGCCGCGGTCGCGGTGCAGGACGAAACCGCCGCCATCGCGCAGCAGCATGCCCGTTTCATCGACCACGTCGCCGCGCGCCATCCACTTTCCCTCCACGGCCCGAACTGGCCATTGCCCATACGCCCGGTGTCGGAGAGAGTTGCCGCCCCGTCGAGAACGAAGTTGACTCGAGCCCGGCCGCGTGGCCGGCTTGGCGCAACCGCCGGGATCAAGGCGGCGGGCGCACGGGAGAGTATATGGACATCATCGCAACGCTTCGCGAGAGCATCGGCGCGGACGCGGTCCATGGCCCCGACGAGGCCGACTTTCCCCGCCACCGCCGCGATTTCCTGAACGAGACGCCGGCCGGCGTGGCGCTGCTCGGCGTCGCTTACCCGCGCGATACGGCGCAGGTCTCCGCCATCCTCAAGGCCTGCAACGCCGCCGGGATCGCGGTCCAGCCGCAGGGCGGGATGACCGGGCTGGCCGGCGGCGGCGTGCCGCACATGCCCTGCCTGGTGCTGTCGCTGGAGCGGATGCGCGCGATCCTCGAGGTCGATCCCGATGCCTCGACGATGACTGTCGAGGCCGGCGTCGTGCTGGAAACGGTGCAGAAGGCGGCGGACGATGCCGGCTTCCTCTTCCCGCTCGATCTGGGCGGCCGCGGATCGGCGCAGATCGGCGGCAACGCCTCTACCAATGCCGGGGGCAACCGGGTGCTGCGCTATGGCATGATGCGCGACCTGATCCTGGGCGTCGAAGCGGTGCTGGCCGACGGCACGGTGATGAGGTCGCTCAACAAGATGGTGAAGAACAACGCCGGCTACGACCTCAAGCATCTCTTCATCGGCAGCGAGGGGACGCTCGGCATCATCACCCGGCTGGTGCTGCGGCTGTTCCCCAAGCCGCGCAGCATCGCCACCGCGCTTGTCGCGCTCGACGATTATCCGGCGGTGCTGGAGCTGCTGCGCCGCGCCAAGCACGGCTTCGGCGCTACGCTATCCGCGTTCGAGGTGATGTGGCCGGATTTCTACCGGCTGGGCACGACCGCGCTCGGCCGCCAGGCACCGCTGCCGCACGGCCACGGCGTCTATGTCCTGATCGAGACGATGGGCACCGACGAGGATGCCGATCGGGCACGGTTCGAGGAGGTTCTCGGCCAGATTGCGGAAGACGGCATTGCCCGGGATGCGGTGATCGCCCAGTCCGACACACAGACCCAGGCGCTATGGGCGATCCGCGACTGCCCCGGCGAGTTCCCCAAGATATTCTGGCCGCAGATCAGCTTCGACGTCAGCCTGCCGACCGGCGAGATCGGTGATCGCGTGCCGGAGCTGCGGGAGCGGCTGGAGCGGCGCTGGCCGGGCGTTCGGACCGTGTTCTTCGGCCATGTCGCCGATTCGAACCTCCATCTGTCGGTCCGGCTGGATATGGATCCGATGCCGGTCCACGCGATCGACGACCTGGTCTATTCGGCGATCGGCGAATGGGGCGGATCCATCTCGGCCGAACATGGCATCGGCACCGTCAAGCGCGAGTTCCTCCACCATAGCCGCACCGCCGAGGAACTGGCGCTGATGCGGCTGCTTAAAACGACGCTCGATCCCAACGGTATCCTCAATCCCGGTAAGGTTATCTGATACGCGGCCCCGAAGACCCCACAGGTTAGGGAACGGGTTTCCGTTTCTTGCGCTATGGTGGTCGAGCGAGATCGACGATCCGGCCATTGCTGGACCGATCGCCGCGAAAGGGAACGAGAATGCGCGTGCGGGTAAGGAATTGGGCGGTAGCCAGGGTGGCGGCGGCGCTGTGCGCGACGACAGCGGCGACGGCGGCCGTGCTGACGGTAACGCCGAGCGCGCCCAGCGGCATCGCCCCACCCGCAGGCGCGGCGTCGCCGGCTTCGGGCGCGCTGGGCGCGGTGATGCCGCGGCTGAAGGACAGCCAGGCGAGCCAGCTGCGCCGGATGCTCGAAGGCGCACCGGGCCACGGCCTGCCATCCTATGCCAAGGCGCTGACCAGCGGCGCGCCGGATGATCCCGCGCTGATCCAGGCGGTGATGGACTATGCCCACGCCGTCCATGGCGGCCGCCTGCGCGAGGGCGATTATCTGGCCGATTGGGGCATGCGGCCGACCGGGTTCGATCCGTGGCCGAGCTTCGTCGCGGCGGTGAAGGAGGATCGGCTGGCGACGTGGATCGCATCGCTGCCGCCGCCTTATACCGGCTATGACGGCCTGCGCCGCGGGCTCGCCACCTACCGCGCGCTCGCCAGCGATGGCGGGTGGAAGGTTATCCCGGAAGGCCCCGAGCTCGCCTTGGGCGCGACCGGCCCGCGCGTCGCCGCGCTGCGCAAGCGGCTGGCGGCGGAGGATAGCGGCGTCGATGCCAAGGGGCCCGACAAGTTCGATGCGGGCCTGGTCGAGGCGGTTCGCCGCGCCCAGAAACGCTATGGTCTCGAACCGGTCGGGCGCGTCGGCAAGGGAACGCTCGCGGCGCTCAACGTCCCGGCATCGGATCGGGTCGATTCGATCGTCGCCAATCTCGAGCGGTGGCGCTGGCTCCCGGCGCAGCTTCCCGCCGATCGGATCCAGATCAACATCGCCGCGGCGGTGCTGACGATGTTCAAGGGCGACGCGCCGGCCACATCGATGAAGGTCGTAACCGGCCGCCCGGGTGACCACACGCCGATGCTGAGCTCGCAGATCCACAGCATCGTGCTCAACCCGCCGTGGAACGTGCCGACGTCGATCGCGACCAAGGAGCTGTGGCCCAAGGAGCGGGCGAATCGCGGCTATCTCAAGCGATCGGGCTTCAAGGTCATCTCGACCGGCGAAGGCAGAAGCCGGCTGCAGCAGGCGCCGGGGCCGAACAACTCGCTTGGCCGGATCAAGTTCGATTTCGACAATAAATATAGCGTCTACCTCCACGACACGCCGAGCCGGGGCGCGTTCGAGCGCTACAGCCGGCTCGCCAGCCATGGCTGCGTCCGGCTCGAGCGGCCGCTCGATCTCGCCAAGCTGCTGTTGCAGGACGATCCGGCCTGGGCCGGCGATGCGGTGGATTCGGTGATCGCCGTGGGCGACACCAAGCGCGTGCGGCTGACCAAGCCGCTCGCCGTCTATCTGCTCTACTGGACCGCCTTTGCCGGATCGAACGGACAGATGAACTTCCGCGACGATCCCTATGAATGGGACGGCACGCTCGCCAGCAAGATCGGCGCGGGTAAGCAGGTGACGCAGGTGGCCACACGATGACCCGCTTGAGGATGATCGTCGCCATCGGCGTACTGCTGGCGGCAGCGGGCTGTTCCCGCAACGATCCGCCGCCGCCGCAGGAGGAGGAGACGACCGAGGCGCCGAGCTTTGCCGAGCCGACTTCGGCCCTGCCGCCCGAGCCCGAAGCGGCGCCGCCGGTCGAGCCGAGGGTGCAAGCGCCGGCGGCCGAGATCAACGCGGTCGAGGAAGTGATCGAGCCGCCGATCGATGAAAGCGAGCAGACGCTGGACGACGCGGCTGCGGTGGGCATGACCACGCGCAGCGAGCGCAACGTCGAGGATGATCAGCCCCCCGCCAACGCCGACTGACCGCGCCGAACTCGGCCGGTTGCAGCGCGGCGGCGCGCGCCGGTGTCGGAATGGTTTACAAATGCTTACCCGCTGCAGAGCGACTGCCTCCTTGCTGGGCCCTTTGGCGCGGATATTGCTATGATGCTGGCTATGCTCAAACGCCTATCCCGCTTTTTCGTGATCAAGACGCGGTTCGAGGCCTATGCCGTGATCTACGCGCTCGCCGTCGGCGCGATCGAGCGCGGGCTCCACTATCTCGACCAGTATCCGGGCTTTCCCGGCTATCTGCTGCTCGCGGCGTGTACCGGTGCGGTGTTCATGGCCGGCGCCAAGATCCTCGACGCGACGCCTTCGCGAAAACCGCCGGCCGCGCCATATGCGGGCGCGGAGCGGCGGCGCCAGAATGATCGCCGTGCGCCCGACCGCCATGCGCCCGACCGCCGTCAGCCGGATCGCCGTCAGCCCGGCTCCGCCCGCCCGGCCTAAAGCAGCCGCCCGCGGCCGAGCCGGGCGAGGACCTGGCGATGTCCGCCGGGCTGACCGCGAAACAGCCGTCGCTGCGGCCGAGCTTGCCCCGCCGCGCCACGACATCGGGCCCGACATAGCCAGCGGAGTGGATCACGATCGCCCGCGCCTCGGCATGGTCGTCGGTCGGGTCCAGCCCGATCAGGCGGCGCAAGGGGCCGTGGAAACCGACATGGGGTTCACCGATCGGACAGGCGGCTTCGCGCGCGATTGCTGAACCGGATTGATCGCGCGCAGCACTGCGAGGGCTTGGCACCGACGGCTTACCGCCCACATAAGGGCGCAACTGGAAAAGGGAGGGCGCGCGTGGCGACGCTGGGAATGAGCGCTGCTGAGCGGCAGGCGATCGAAGACTTCAAGCGCGACGTGGTCGAGCCGTCGATGGACGCGCTCGTCATCATCGATTTCTGGGCGGAATGGTGTGGGCCGTGCAAGGCGCTGACCCCGACGCTCGAGAAGATCGCCGCCAAATATGCCGATCGCGGCGTCAAGCTGGTCAAGATCAACGTCGACGAGAACAAGCTCGTCGCGGCGCAGTTCAGGGTCCAATCGATCCCGACCGTTTACGCCGTGTTCCAGGGGCAGATCGTGGCGGATCTCACCCCCGCACGCACCGAGAGCCAGCTGTCGCAGACGATCGAGCAGATCCTGCGGCAATTGCCGATCCCGGCCAGCACGGAGGAGCCCGCGCAGGACATCGCGCCGCTGATCGCGATGGGCGAAGGCGTGCTCGAGGAAGGAAATATCGAACGCGCGCTGGCGATCTTTTCGCAGATCGTGGAGATGGCGCCGGAAGATCCGGCAGCGGTCGCCGGCCTTGCCCGGGCGCTGGTCGCGGCCGGGCAGCCCGATGATGCGGAGGCCGCGATCGCCGCCTTGCCCGAGGACAAGGCCAAGGATCCGGCGCTGGCCCGCGCTCGCGCCGCGATCGCCTTAGCGCGGGAGGCGCAGCCGGTCGACGATCTTGCCGGCGTGCGCGCCGAAGTCGCCGCCGATCCCGACAATCACGAGGCGCGCTTTCGCCTCGCCGGCGGCCTGATGGCGGCGGGCGACCGCGATGGCGCGGCCGACATGCTGCTCGAAAGCATCGCGCGCGATCGCAGCTGGAACGAGGGCGCGGCGCGCAGCCGACTGCTCACGCTGTTCGATGCGGTCGGGCTGGAGGATCCGTGGGTCGCGGCGCAACGCCGTCGGCTCTCCGCGATCCTGTTCACCTGATGGTGGCGGCAGGCGCCCGGCTTTCGATCTTCCCGCTGGCGGGCGCGCTGCTGTTCCCGCGCACCTACCTGCCGCTCCACATATTCGAGCCGCGCTATCGTGCCCTGGTGGCGGATGCGCTGGCGCGGGATCGGCGGATCGCGATGATCCAGCCGCGCGACATCGATGGCAGTGTCGCCGCGCCGGCCCTGTTCGACGTCGGCTGCGTTGGCCGGATCGATCAGGTCGAGGCGCTGGACGATGGGCGTTTCAATATCGTGCTCGAGGGACTGACCCGGTTCCGCCTGATCCGCGAGATCGACGTTGCGACTCCGTTCCGGCAGATCGAGGCGAGCTTCGACGAGTTTGCCGACGCCGACGAGCAGCCGCCCCTCGCCATCGCCCTGCGCGCCGATCTCGAACGCGAATCACGCCGCTTCGCCGACGCGCGCGGCTATGCGGTGGATTGGGACGCGGTCGGCCGGCTTGATGACGAATCGCTGGTTAACGGCGTCGCCCAGATCGCGCCGTTCGACGTCGCCTCCAAGCAGGCGCTGCTGGAGGCCGGGACGGTGCCGTTGCGCGCCGACATGCTCGTCCAGTTCCTCCAATTCTTCCGCCTGCAGGAGGGCGACGGTGGGGCGACGCTGCAATGACGGCGGCAATCGATCCCGAACTGCTCGCGATCCTGGTCTGTCCGGTGACCCGGACGCCGCTGCGCCATGATCGGGTGGCCGGGGAACTGATCTCGGATGCCGCGGGGCTCGCTTACCCGATTCGCGACGGCGTGCCGGTGATGCTGGTCGAGGAAGCGCGCCGCCTGGCGCCCGCCTGACCGGAATCGGGCCCTCCGCTAGACCGTCAGTCCTTCGAGCAGCCGCGGCAGCGTGCCGGTCTCGCCGCGCGCCTCGGCCATGAACTGGCGGCGCAGCGGCGAAATGCGCTGGACGGCGCTCAGCCCCAGCCGCCGGATCGCCGACGCGGTGCGCCCGCGCACGCCGAACAGCCGGGTCAGCGTATCGGTGGCGGCGGCGACCATGAACGTATCGAGGCTGCGCCACCGCTCGTAGCGCGCGAGCAGTTGCGCATCGCCGGCATCGAGCCCGAGCCGCGCGCCTTCGACGAGCACTTCGGTCAAGGCGGCGACATCGCGCAGGCCCAGATTGAGGCCCTGCCCGGCGATCGGGTGGATCCCGTGCGCGGCATCGCCGACCAGCGCCAGCCGCTCGGCCGTGATCCGCGCGGCGTGGTGGAAGCCGAGCGGATAGCTGGCACGGGGCGAGGCCAGCGTCATCGCGCCAAGCAGGCCGCCGCAGCGTTTCTCCGCCTCGGCCACGAACGCCCGCTCCGGCAGGCCGAGCATTGCCGGCGCATCGCCGCTGCGCACGGTCCACACGATGGCCGAGCGATGGCGGCCCTGTTCGTCGTCGAGCATCGGCAGGATCGCGAACGGGCCGGCTGGATAGAAGATCTCATAGGCGACGTTGTCGTGCGGGCGTTCGTGCGCGACCGAGGCGATGATCGCGACATGATCATATTTCCACCGCGCAACGCGAATGCCGGCCTGCTCGCGGGTCGGCGAGGCGCGGCCCTCCGCCCCGACCAGCAGCGGCGCGCACAGCGTGCGCCCGTCATCGAGCAGGACGCGGACGCCGGTGGCGTCGCGCGTCACCTGGGTGGGGCGGACACGCATCGACAGTGCGATACCCGGGCGCGCGCTCGCCTCGGCATGCAAGGCGGCGCGCAGCACCCGGTTCTCGAACATCAGCCCGAGCGGCCCTTCCGCCAGATCGGGATCGAAGGACAGCCCACCGGGGGCGAGCCCATCGCTCACCTCGATCGCCCGGATCGGGCAGCCTTTGGCCGCGAGGCGGTCGCCCAAGCCGATCGCCTCGAGCATCCGCCACGATGCGCTGGCGATTGCCGAGGCCCGTCCGTCGAAGCCGGCGGCGAGGATCGCCTCCGGATCGGCGGGGTCGACCACCGCCGGGCGCAGCCCGTGAGTCTCCAGCGCAAGGGCAAGGGTGAGGCCGACCAGGCCACCGCCAA
>JAQGKS010000217.1 GCA_028289965.1 Sphingomonas bacterium | reverse complement strand
GCCGCGATCGCCGCCGCCGCGCGCGACAAGGCCCAGCCGCCGCCGCTGCGCGCGCTGCTCGCGCCGCTGGCCGAGGCAGGGGGCGTGATCGATCGGCGTGGGCTGGAGACGACCGTCGTCGCGCTCGACCGGGCGATGCGCCAGCAGGCGGCCAAGCTGGGCGTGAAGATCGGCACGCTCGATCTGTTCGTGCCGGCTCTGCTCAAGCCCGAGCCGATGCGCTGGCGCCTGGCGCTGGCGGCGGCGCAGGAGGATGGGGTGATGCCCGATCTGCCGCCGGCCGGTGCGCAGGTGGTGTCCGCCCCGGCGGCGCGCGCCGCGTGCGAGGCGCATGCCCGCGCCGGATTCCGCCCGCTCGGCGCGCAGATGCTGCGGATCGACCTGGTCGAGCGGCTTGCCCGCCTGGCCCATGACAAGCGCGAGGGGCGCACCGCCTTCGCCCCCGATCCCGCGCTCGCCACCTCGCTCGGCCTGCGCCCGGCGAGCTTTGCCCAGTTGATGCTCGCGCTCGGCTTCCGGCAGGTCGACTCGGGCGCGCATCCGCACCCGAACTGGGTGTGGCGGGGCCCGCGCCGCGCCGCGCCCGCCGCCGCTCCACGCCGCGACAACGCCTTTGCCGCGCTCGCCGCGCTCCGCTCCGCCGATGGCTGAGGCGGGCGCAGCGGCGATGCTGCGGCTGGACAAGTTCCTGTGGTATTGCCGGCTGGCCAAGACCCGATCGGCCGCACAACAGGTTGCGGCCGCCGGGCATCTGCGGATCGACGGCCGGGTGGTCGACCGCGCGCATGCCGGGGTGCGGGTCGGCAACGTGCTAAGCTTTCCGCTGCACGGGCAGGTCCGCGTGATCCGGATCGAGGCGCTGCCGGTGCGTCGCGGCCCCCCGGCGGAGGCCCGCGCGGTCTATACCGATCTCTCGCCACCTGCGTCCCTTGTTGACGCGTCCGCGGCGCCGACATAGCAGGGCGCCCGAGCCCACGGAGTTCCTGGAATGACCTACGTCGTCACCGATGCCTGCATCCGTTGCAAGTACATGGATTGCGTGGAGGTTTGTCCGGTCGACTGCTTCTACGAAGGCGAGAACATGCTGGTGATCAATCCCAGCGAGTGTATCGACTGCGGCGTGTGCGAGCCCGAATGCCCGGCCGAGGCGATCCTGCCCGATACCGAGAACGGGCTGGAGAAGTGGCTGGAGCTCAACACCACCTTCTCCGCCCAGTGGCCGAACCTGACGCGCAAGCGCCCCGCGCCCGACGATGCCGACGCGTTCAAGGGCGAAGCCGACAAGTTCGACAAATATTTCTCGCCGGAGCCCGGCATCGGCGACTGAGCCTCGCGCCGCCGGCCGATCAGCGCCCCCGACGAATGCGTTGCCCCGGCAGCGCGTGCGGAGCCGTGCGGGTAAAAGCTGGTAATTCTGCTAATTTTATATTACATGGGACGTGTTGGAAGCGGAGCCCCCGCCTCCGCGTGAGAAACAGGTTGTTGCCGCTGTTCCGAAGCCGGCTCGCGCACCGATGCGCCGGGATCCGGGCGAATGCCGGTGTTCACAGAAAGGTACATGAATGGCTGCCAAGGCGCTGAGCTTCGTCGTGGGCGATTATGTAGTGTATCCAAAGCATGGCGTCGGCCGGGTGGTCGAACTGCAGAGCCAGGAGATCGCCGGCGCCAAGCTCGAGCTCTATGTGCTGCGCTTCGAAAAGGAGCGGATGACGCTCCGCGTGCCGACCAACAAGGCCGAAGCCGTCGGCATGCGCAAGCTTTCGTCCAACGTGACGATGCAGGAAGCGCTGGCGACGCTGAAGGGCAAGCCCAAGGTCAAGCGCACGATGTGGTCGCGCCGTGCGCAGGAATATGAAGCGAAGATCAATTCGGGCGACCTGGTGTCGATCTCCGAAGTGGTGCGCGACCTGTTCCGCGCCGAGGACCAGCCCGAGCAGAGCTATTCCGAGCGCCAGATCTTCGAGGCGGCGACCAGCCGCCTGGCGCGCGAACTGGCGGCGATGGAAGAGCTGGACGAGCCCGGTGCGCAGGAGAAGATCCTCGACATTCTTCGCGCGGCCGCTGCGATCCACAACAAATAAGCCTCTTCACCCCTGGGTGGAGACGAAGGGCGGTCCCGCGGGGCCGCCCTTTCGCGTTTCGGGCTAGCCGCGGCCGAGGAACGGCACCTTCAGCGGCAGCATCAGCGCCTCGAGGAAATTGAGGTGATCGGGCACGCTCGCCATGTGGACGAGGATGTCGGCGGTGTCGGCGGGATCGGACATCATCTCGGCCGGGGCGGCGGCCATGCCGGGGGCCAACTCGCTCACCACCATGCCGGGGTGGAAGATCGACACCGCGATGCCGTGCGCGCGCGCGTCGACCGCCATCGATCGGGTCAGCCCGTCCAGCGCGAACTTGCTGGCGGTGTAGGCGGCGCTGTCCGGCCGGGGAACATGCGCCGAGAGGCTGCCGATATTGATGATCCGGCCGCGCCCCTGCGGCTTCATGTGGCGCAGCGCCTCGCGGCTGCACAGAAAGGCCGAGGTGAGGTTGGTGTCGAGCACCGCGCGCCAGCGATCGAGCGACAGCGCGTCGGTCGGGGTCGCATCGGCGATGCCGGCATTGTTGATCAGCACGTCGACCCGCGCGAACGCCGCGACCGCAGCCTCGAACAGCGATCGCACATCCTCCTCGTCGGTGACGTCGGCGCGCACGGCGATGGCCTCGCCGCCGGCGCGAACGATCCCGGCGGCGATCGCCTCGAGCCGATCGATCCGCCGCGCCGCGAGCACGACTTTTGCGCCGGCCGCGGCAAAGGCGATCGCCGTCGCCTCGCCGATGCCCGAGCTTGCCCCGGTGACGATGACGGTCCTGCCGCGCAGGCGTGCGATATCCATGGTGGCCCTCCCTCTGGTGCGCTGGTGTATCGGCGCAGGGCGGCCACCGCCAGCCGCGCCCGCATTCGCGCCTTCTGTGTCGGCTGGGTTCGCGCTAGGCTGCGGCGCAGACTCCGCGGGGGCAGCATATGGCTCGGGCGTATCGACGGTGGCTGGCGTGGATCGCACCCGTGATCGCCGCCCTGCTCGCCGGACTGTGCGGGGCCTCGCCGGCAGCGGCGCACCTGATGCCCAATTCGGCGATCTACCTCGATTTCGCGAGCGAGGCGGTGACTGCCGAGCTGCTGATCCCGCTCAACGAACTGCAATATGGGTCGGGGATCAAGGTGCGGACCGATTCCGCCGGGTTCGCCGCCGATCGGCCGCGGCTGGCCGGCTATGTCGCGCGCCATATCGGCGTGACCGCGCCGGACGGGCGACGCTGGACGATGCGGATTACCAACATGGCGGTGATCCGCGACAGCTATCAGGCCGACCTGCAGGTGCGGCTGGCGATGACCCCGCCGGCGGGGGCGAGCGTGCGCCGGTTCGACTTGGCCTATGACGGCGTGATCGACACCGTCGCCAACCATTTCGTGCTGCTGTTCGCGCGCAGCGACTATCGCGGCGGCGCGCTCGCCGGGGGCGATCCGCAGATGATCGGCGGCCTCCAGCAGGGCAAGACGACGGCGCGGATCGATCGGGGTGACGGCAGCGGGTGGCGCGGCTTTGCCGCCGCGATCGCGCTGGGCATGCGCCATATCGCCGAGGGGCACGATCATCTGCTGTTCCTGATCGCGCTGATCCTGCCCGCCCCCCTGATCGCGCGCGGCCGCCGCTGGGACAATTATGGCGGCTTGCCGTATACCGCGCGGCGGCTGTTCGCGGTCGTCTCGGCCTTCACCATCGGCCATTCGATGACGCTGATCGGGGGGGCGTTCCTCGGCTGGAGCCTGCCGTCGCGCCCGGTCGAGGTGCTGATCGCGCTGTCGATCCTGGTCTCCGCGATCCACGCCTGGCGGCCGATCTTCGCCGGGCGCGAGGCGCTCGTCGCGGGCGGGTTCGGGCTGGTCCACGGCCTCGCCTTCGCCACCGTGATCGGCCATTTCGTGCTCGAGCCGTGGCAGCGCGCGCAGGCGATCCTCGGCTTCAACCTCGGCATCGAACTGGTCCAGCTGGCGGTTGTCGTGTGCGTGATGCCGGCGCTGCTGCTGCTCGCGCGCACGCCCTCTTATGGCGCGGTGCGCACCGTCGGCGCGGCGATCGCCGGAGTCGCCGCGACGGCGTGGGCGATCGAGCGGGTGTTGGGGCAACCGAATGTGGTCGCCCAGGCGATCGACGTCGCCCTCGGCTTCGCGCCCTGGCTGGTCGCGGTGCTGACGATCGCGGCGCTGCTCGGTCTTGGCCGCGCGCGCACGATCAGCCCGGTGCCGGTGGCGCGAATCGCCGGCTGACGAAGCGCGACCCGGCCAGCCCGAAGCGCCACGGCAGATCGACCGCGCGGCTGATGCCGATCCGCGGCCCGGCGACGATCGCGGGGGCGCCATCGGCAGCGGCGAGCGCGAACGGCGGCGCATCGAGCGGCGCGGCATCGATCACCCCGGTCACCCCCAGTGCCTGGGTGAGCCGGCCGGGGCCGGCGCAGAGCAGCCGATCGTCGCCGAGCCCGCGCC
>JAQGKS010000215.1 GCA_028289965.1 Sphingomonas bacterium | reverse complement strand
GACGGGTCGGCAGCGAGCGCGGCGAGGATCGATTCCAGCTCCTCACCCGCGAACAACCGATCGATCGCCGCGCGGTTCTCCGTAATCGCTGCCGGGGGCGGTGCTACCGCCGCGCCATCGAGAACGGCCTCCGCCTCCCGCGCATCGCGCGCCAGCGCCGCCTTCAGCGCGTCTAGCCGGTCCGACGGCACATAATGGGTCGCCAGGCCGAGGCTCAGGCAGTCGGCGCCATCGAGCCTTGCGCCGGTCAGCGCCAGGAAGGCGCCGGTTCGCCCGGGCAGCCGCGACAGATACCAGCCGCCGCCGACATCAGGGAACAGACCGATCGCGGTTTCGGGCATCGCGAACCGCGTTCGTTCGGTCGCCACCCGCCACCGGCACGGCAGCGCGAGGCCGACGCCGCCGCCCATCGTCACCCCGTCCATGAAGGCGACCGAGGGCTTGGCGTAGCCATGGAGCAGATAGTTGAGCTGATATTCGCTGCGGAAGAAGGCGCGCGCCGCCTGCCCGTCGCCAGCGCCGCTTTCGGCCGCGACGCGAACGTCGCCGCCGGCGCAAAAGCCCGCGCCGTCCGCATGGTCGATCGCCACCGCGATCACCGCCGGGTCGGTCCGCCATGCCTCCAGCCGCTCGATCATGCTTTCGCACATTTCGCGGGTCAGCGCGTGGAGCGCGCGCGGGCGGTTCAGCCCGATTCGGCCGAGTCCGCCATCGACGGTGAAGCGCACGTCGCTGCTCATCGGTCGAGCAGCGCGCGGGCGATGATGATGCGCATGATCTCGTTCGTCCCTTCGAGAATAGGATGGACCCGCAGATCGCGGAAAAAGCGCTCCACCGGATAATCCTGGAGATAGCCATAGCCGCCATGCAGCTGGAGCGCGCGATCGGCCACCGACGATCCGGTATCCGTCGCCAGCCGCTTGGCCATCGCCGCAAATTTCGTGCGGTCGGGCGCCTCGGCGGTCACCTTCTCCGCCGCGGCGTAGAGCAGGATGCGCGCCGCCTGAAGCTCGGTTTCCATGTCGGCCAGGGTGAAGCGCGTTGCCTGGAAATCCGCAATTGCCCGGCCGAACTGGCGCCGCGCGCGGGTATAGCCGATCGCCTCGTCGAGACAGCGTTGCGCACCGCCCAGGCTGCACGCGCCGATATTGATCCGGCCGCCGTCGAGCCCGGCCATGGCGATGCGAAATCCCTCGCCCTCGGCGCCGAGCCGGTTGCGCGCGGGCACGCGAACCCCGTCGAAATTGACCGCCGTCGTCGGCTGCGAATGCCAGCCGAGCTTGCGCTCCGGCGCGCCGAAGCTGAGGCCGGCCATGCCCTTTTCGACGATCAGGCACGAAATGCCGCCGGCCCCTTCTCCCCCGGTCCGCGCCATGACCAAATAGAGCGCGTTTTCGCCGCCGCCGGAGATGAACGCCTTGGCGCCATGCAGCAGATAATCGTCGCCGTCCCGCACCGCGCGGGTGGTGATCGATGCCGCATCGGAGCCGGCGTCGGGCTCGGTCAGGCAATAGCTTGCGAACCGCTCGCCGCTGACCATCGACGGCAGATAGCCGGCCTTCAGCCCGGCCGATCCATAGCGATCGACCATCCAGCAGGCCATGTTGTGGATCGACAGGAAGGCGGAGGTCGAGGGGCAGCCATAGGCCATCGCCTCCATCACCAATGCCGCCTCCACCCGGCCGAGCCCGGCGCCCCCGGCCGCTTCGGAGACGTAGATCGCGCCGAAGCCGAGCGCGGCCGCAGCCTGCACCGTCTCGCGGGGGAAAATATGCTGCGCATCCCACTCGGCGGCGAAGGGCGTGATCGCATCTGCGGTGAAGCGGCGGGCAGCCTCCCTGATCGCCCGTTGTTCCTCGGTAAGATCGAATTGGCCCATCGGCTACGCTTCAATCATCCCCGCGCGCGCTTGTCGACCCGTGCTGCGCCAGCAGCCGCCGCGCCTGCGCCAGATGCGGCGCATCGACCATCCGGCCGTCGAGCGCGAGCGCGCCGGCGCCGGGATTGGCATCGAACAAGGCAACGATCGCGCGCGCCCGCGCGACCGCGTCGGCATCGGGGGTGAAGGCGGCGTTGATGATCGGCACCTGCGCCGGGTGGATCGCCATCATGCCGGCGAAGCCGTCGCGCAGCCCGCGGGCGGCATAAGCCGCGAGCCCGGCGGCATCGCGAAAGTCGGGGAATATTGTCTCGATCGCCGGCACCCCGGCGGCATGCGCGGCGAACAAGGCGAGCGATCGAACGATCCGGTACGGCTCGGCATAGCTACCATCCGCCTCGCGCGCCGTGGTCGCGCCGATCGCGGCGGACAGATCCTCTGCGCCCCAGGTCAGCCCGCACAGCCGCGCACTCGCTCCCGCATAGCTACCCAGAGCGAAGATCGACGCAGGCGTCTCGGTCGCGATCGGCAGGATCGCCGGGCGCTCGCCGGGGCCGAGCATGGCGTCCAGCCGGCGCAGGCTTTCGCCCCCCATCGCCTTGGGCAGGACGAGACCGTCGGGCAATCCGCCGAGCACCGCGGCAAGATCCTGCGCGGCAAAGTCATGGTCTACCGGGTTGATCCGCACGAACAACGGCACGGTCCGGCCTGGGCGGTCGAGCACCCGCCGCACCGCCTCGCGCGCGGCGGGCTTGCGTTCGGGGAGCACCGCATCCTCCAGATCGAGGATCAGCGCATCCGCGCCGGCGCCCAGCGCCTTGTCGATCCCGTCGGGGCGATCGCCGGGACCGAACAGCAGCGATCGCAGCCTCATGGACTTGACCGGAACAGCAGCGCGGTGCGCAGGCATTCGCACACCGTTTCGTCGCGCTGGTTGATCAGCCGATGGCGGAAGGTGGCGATCCCCGCCTCGGGACGCGACCGGCTGTCGCGCAAGCCGACGACCTCGGTTTCCGC
>JAQGKS010000176.1 GCA_028289965.1 Sphingomonas bacterium | reverse complement strand
GTGATGATGCCGGCCCGCGCATAATGCATCTGGCTGACGTTCCTGCCCGGCTTTGCGCGCAGCACGCGGCGGCGCACGTTGGGAAAGGGCTGGACCCCGCCGGAGCGATCGGGGCCGAGCTGGCCATTATCCTCGGGGCGGACCTCGCGGCTGGCGACCTCGTCGACGTCGCCGCGGGCGCGGATCCAGTCGCGCCGCAACTCGGGCAGCCCGGCCATGATGTCGATCCGGGCGTTGGCATCGGTATAGGGGCCGGACGTGTCGTAGACGCGCAGCGGCGGCTCACCCGACGAGGGCTCGAGCGCGATTTCGCGCATCGCCACGCCGAGCGGGCCGACATGGACCTTGGCCGAACCGCGGATCGGGCCGGTGGTGACTTTCAGCTCGGTACGGGCGGGGATATCGGCCATTTTCGCTCTCCAGTTGGAGGGAGAGCGTGAAAGCCGCTCCCTCCCTACGCCGGTGTCAGCCGGATCAGGTTCAGCGGGTCGCGGTGGATAACCGCCTCTCAGCCACTCGATCGTGGCCCCCCGGGGAATGCCGCATGTCTAGGCGCGTATCGGCGGGCCTCAAAGGAAATATTTGAGGCGGACTTTCTCGTCGATCGCTTGATTGGTGACGGTGAAGCGCGCCTGGACGAAGCGCGGCGGGCCGAACATCAGCCGCGGATTGTTGGAAAAGCCGACCCCTTCGGTCGGGATGCCGGCCATCCGATCGAGCCGCCCGTTGGCGTTTTCATCGTGGAACAGGGCGACCGCATAGACGCCGGAGGGCAGCCCCTCGAAACGCTGGACCGGATTCGCCGCGGGCAGGTTGGCGCGCCGGGCATTGGGATCGGACTGGCAATCGGGAAAGTGATTGGCCGCGCTGGTGACGCAGATCCGCACCACGCCGCGTTCGGAGCGCAGCCCCTCAACCCCCAGGTCGAGCCGTGCCGACGGGCTCGCCCCCGGCAGCATGCCGACCAGGATCAGCGCCGCGCCGAGGCGTCGGCCCAAAGTCGCCCAAGCCCCGATCGGTGCCGCAGAGCCTGTCCCAGAAACGGAAATAGAGGCCATAATTACATCCATAATCGCGGTGGTGGCGTTGATGGTGGCTTGCCGTGATCAGCCAGCGGCCGGCGGCTCCTGTTACCATGGATCGCGGAAAAAGCTCCCACCCCATATGATTTGTTACGCCCATGATGGTCATGATCGCGAGCACGGTGCCGAGCGCGGCGACATGGATCGGGATCAGGAAGACCAAAGACGGGATCACGACCGCGCCGGTCAGCGCCTCCCACGGGTGGAAGCTCATCGCCGCCCAGGCGGTGGGCGGGCGGCTGGCATGGTGGACGGCGTGGGCGATGCGGAATGGCCCCGGGCGGTGCATCCAGCGGTGGGTCCAATAGAACCACGTATCGTGCGCGGCGAGGAAGGCGAAGACCGATAGCGGCAGCCACCACAAGGGGTAGGCGCCGACATCCTCGTAGATCCGCGTCCAGCCGTGGGTGCGCCAGCCCCAGGCGACGATCCCCGCGGGCACCCCGTAGATCGCGGCGGAGGCGAGCGACCAGCCGATCTCGCGCCGGATCTGGCGGCCTTGCCCGGCATAGAGGCCGGGCTGGCGGACGCGGGTGGCGAAGGCGAAACCGGCGCTGGCGATGAGATAGCGCACCCCGACGATCGCGGTCATCGCGAGGGCCGAGAGGAGGATGGGGATCACCATCGGGGCGCAGTGCGGCGGGCGGCGCTCAGCGCGGCGCCCGCACGCTCCGCAGCCCGGCCGCGGCTATCCCCGCCTCGACGCAGGCGACATCGTCCACCGGCACCTGGCCGGACGCGCCGGCGGCGCCCAGCAGCGTCTTGCCATCGGCCGAATATAGCGGGAGGCCGCCGGCCATCGTCACCACCAGAGGTGCGCGATCGAAGCCGGAGCCGCCGCCGCCCATCTTGCCCATCTGATCGGTGGTCCAGCCCCAGGCGGACGCGGCGCGCGCCTTGTCGATCGCGAACGCCATCGCGCCGGGGACCACGCCATCCATCCGCAGCGCCGCCACCATCGCGCCGCCGGCATCGACCACGGCAACGCCCTGCGCCTGCCCCCTGGCCTGGGCGTGGCGCTTGCACCCCGCGACGATCGCCTCGGCGGTGGCGGTGGTCAGCTGAAGCGACGGTGCCTGCGCCGGCGCGACGGCGGGCGAGGCGGCCAGCGCCGCGAGGGCCAGCAGGCGGGCGCGGATCCTGATCGGCATGGGTCTGTTCCGTTCGTGCTGTCTGGCCCCGGGGATAGGCCCGCGCGTCGCCCTTGTCGACATTGGCGCTTTCGCCGGTGGGGTGGTTCCGGCTACGTCGCGGCGATGGCGGATACGATCCGATGCGACGTGGCGATTGCCGGCGGCGGCCTGGCCGGCGGGATGATCGCGCTTGCGCTGGCGGCGCGGCGGCCGGAACTCGACGTTGCGATCGTCGAGGAGGGGGCAAGCCTTGGCGGCAACCACATCTGGTCGTTCTTCAGGACCGACCTCACCGCCGAGGAGCGTGAACTGGTCGCGCCGCTGATCGGCCACCGCTGGGAGGGCTATCACGTCCTGTTCCCCAAGCGGCGCCGGCTGCTGCCCGACAGCTATCATTCGATCCTGTCGGAGCGGCTGGACGAATGCGTGCGCGCCGCCCTGCCGCCCGGGCGGGTGCTGACGCAGCGGCGGATCCTGGCGGTCGGACCCGCGGCGCTGGTGCTGGAGGACGGCACGCGGATCGAGGCGCCGGGCGTGATCGATGCGCGCGGGGCGGCGGACCTGTCGCTGCTCGACCTCGGCTGGCAGAAGTTCGTCGGCCATGTCGTGCGCACGACCGTGCCGCATCGGCTCGACCGGCCGGTGGTGATGGACGCCACCGTCGAGCAGATCGACGGCTATCGCTTCGTCTATCTGCTGCCGCTGTCGGCCGACCGGCTGCTGATCGAGGACACCTATTACAGCGACTCGCCGGTGCTCGACCGCGCCGCGGTCGCGCTGCGCATCGCCGCTTATGCGACGCATCGCGGCTGGACCATCGCCGCGGTGGAGCGCGAGGAAAGCGGCGTGCTGCCGGTGACGATGGGCGGCGATTTCCAGACCTACTGGCAATCGGGCGGCAATCGCGTGGCCAAGGCGGGGGTGCGCGCCGGGCTGTTCCACCCGACCACCGGCTATTCGCTGCCCGATGCGGTGCGCACCGCCCTGTTCGTCGCGGGGCTGCCCACCCTTACTGCCCCGGCGCTGCACGACGCCCTGCTGGCGCACGCACGGAACGCCTGGGAGAGTCGCGGTTTCTATCGGCTGCTGGACCGGATGCTGTTCCGGGCGGCGGCACCGCTTGAGCGGATCCGGGTGTTCGAGCGCTTCTACGGCCTCGCCCCCGATCTGATCGCACGATTCTACGCCGGCCGATCGACCATGCTCGATCGCCTGCGGATCCTTGCCGGCAAGCCGCCGGTGCCGATCGGCCGCGCAGTGGCGGCGATGCGGGAGACGGCGAAGTGAGAACGGCGGCAGTGATCGGCGCGGGGTTTGGCGGGCTCGCGCTCGCCATCCGGCTGCAATCGGCGGGCGTCGCGACGACGTTGGTCGAAGCGCGCGACCGGCCGGGCGGGCGCGCTTATGTGTGGGAGCGCGATGGCTTCACCTTCGATGCCGGGCCGACGGTGATCACCGATCCGGCCTGCCTGAAGGAATTATGGGCGCTTTCCGGGCGCGACATGGCCGACGACGTGACGCTGGTGCCGGTGAGCCCATTCTATCGGCTCAACTGGCCCGACGGCACCAATTTCGATTATTCGAACGACGAACCGGCGCTGATGCGCGAGATCGCCAAGCTCGATCCGCAGGATGCGGCGGGATATCGCAAGTTCCTCGATTATGCCGCCGGGGTCTACCGCGAGGGCTATGAGAAGCTCGGCCATGTCGCGTTCCTCGACTTCTCGTCGATGATCAAGGCGGCGCCCGCCCTCGCCAAATATCAGGCGTGGCGCTCGGTCTATTCGATGGTTTCGAGCTTCGTGAAGAACGAGAAACTGCGCGAGGCGCTATCGTTCCACACGCTGCTGGTGGGCGGCAACCCGATGACGACGAGCGCGATCTATGCGCTGATCCACAAGCTCGAGCAGGATGGCGGCGTGTGGTTCGCCAAGGGCGGCACCAATCGCCTGGTGAGCGCGATGGTCACCCAGTTCGAACGGCTCGGCGGCAGCATGCGGCTGGGCGACCCGGTGGTGCGGATCGAGACGCTGGGCGATCGCGCGACCGGGCTGGTGACGGCGAGCGGCTGGCGCGGCGATTTCGACGCGATCGCCTCCAACGGCGATGTCGTGCACAGCTATCGCGACCTGCTCGGCCATAGCGTCCGCGGCCAGCGGGCAGCGGACAAGCTCACCCGCAAGCGCTTCTCGCCGTCGCTGTTCGTTGTCCATTTCGGGGTTCAGGGCCGGTGGCCGGGCATCCCCCACCACATGATCCTGTTCGGGCCGCGCTATCGCGGGCTGCTGACCGACATCTACCAGAACGGGGTGCT
>JAQGKS010000034.1 GCA_028289965.1 Sphingomonas bacterium | reverse complement strand
GCGCCATCGCGTCATAGGCGGCATTGCCGATCGCGGCGTGGGCGCGCAGCTCGAACAGGCGCCCGCCCTTATTCTCATAGGCCGAAAGCCGGGCGTGCTCGCGGTAGATGTCCGCCGGGCAGGAATAGGTGAAGGCGCTCTTCCAGCCCATCCGCCGGCCGACCTGGGCGATGATCCACCAGTCGGGCCGCGCCTCGCCCGGCAGCGGCAGCACGGCGCGCTGGCGGCTGATGCAGCGTTCGGAATTGGTGACCGTCCCGTCCTTCTCGCCCCAGGCGGCGGCGGGCAGGCGGACGTGGGCGAGGCGGGTCGTGTCGGTATCGGCGATCACGTCGGAGACGACCACGAACGGGCAGTTGGCGAGCGCGTCGCGGACGCGTCCGGCATCGGGCATGCTGACCGCGGGGTTGGTGGCCATGATCCAGATCGCCTTGATCCGCCCCTCGCCGACCGCGCGGAACAGATCGACCGCCTTCAGGCCCGGCTTTGCCGCGACGTTGGGCGCTGCCCAGAAGCGGCCGACGCGCGCAACATTGTCGGGGGCGAAATCCATGTGCGCCGCGAGCGTGCTAGCCAGCCCGCCGACCTCGCGGCCGCCCATCGCATTGGGCTGGCCGGTGATCGAGAAGGGCGCCGCGCCGCGCTTGCCGATCCGGCCCGTCGCCAGATGCAGGTTGATGATCGCGTTGACCTGGTCTGTCCCGCGCAGCGACTGGTTGATGCCCTGGCTGAACAAGGTGACGGTGCGCGGATGGGCCGCGAACAGATCGAAGAAGCCGGCGAGATCGGCTTCCGCGACGTCGCATGCCTCGGCGGTAGCGGCGGCGTCGCACCCGTCGATCGCCTGCCAGAAATCCGCCGGCGCGGCGACATGGTCGGCCAGATACGCCTCGTCGATCAGGCCCGCCGTCCGGCAGTGTGCGAGCAGCCCGTTCATCAGCGCCACGTCGCTGCCGGGGCGGATGGCGAGGTGCAGGTCGGCATCCTCGCACGTCTCGGTGCGGCGCGGATCGATCACCACCAGCTTGGTGCCGCGCGCCGCGCGGGCGGCCTGGATCCGCTGGTAGACGACCGGGTGGCACCAGGCGGTGTTCGATCCGACCAGCACGATCAGGTCGGCCGCATCCAGATCGTCATAGCTGGCCGGCACTACATCCTCGCCAAAGGCGCGCATGTGGCCGGCGACCGCGCTCGACATGCAGAGCCGCGAATTGGTGTCGATGTTGGCGGAGCCGATAAAGCCCTTCATCAGCTTGTTGGCGACGTAATAATCCTCGGTCAGCAGCTGGCCCGAGACGTAGAAGGCGACGCTGTCGGGGCCGTGGAGGGCGATCGTATCGGCGAAGCGGCGGGCGACCAGATCGAGCGCCTTATCCCAGCCGGCCTTCTTGTCGCCGATCATCGGGTGGAGCAGCCGCCCCTCCAGCCCCACCGTTTCGCCGAGATGCGTGCCCTTGGAACAGAGCCGCCCGGCATTGGCGGGGTGATCGGGATCGCCGGCGATCGTCACCGTCCGCTCGCCCGACGGCGTCGCGAGGATGCCGCAGCCGACGCCGCAATAGGCGCAGGTGGTGCGGATCGCCGTCATCGTCAGGCCGCCATCGCCGTCGCCAGCGCGGCCATCCGCGCGATCAGCACCCGGCCTGCGTCGACGCGCACCGGGATCGTCGGCGTGCAGCCCTTGTCCTCGCCGAGCGCATGGCCGGTCTCGAGCGAGATCCGCCAGTTATGGAGCGGGCAGGCGACGGCATGGCCGTGGACGATCCCCTGGCTGAGCGGGCCATGCTTGTGGGGGCAGCGGTTGACCAAGGCGAACACGCGATCGTCGCCGGTACGGAAGACCGCAATCTCCTCTCCGCCCGCGACGGCGATGGTGCGCGCGCCGCGCGCCGGGATTTCGGCGAGCGCGCCGATGTCGAGCCAATCTCCGATCATCCCCGTCACTCCGCTGCTTCGAGGGCGAGGGGGCGGAACTCGCCCAGATGCGCATGCTGTTCGCGCTCGCTGCCCTGGGCGCGGGCGGCCCACGGATCGTCCTGGCAGAAGCGTTGCGAATAGAGGAAGCGGGCGGCGAGCGCGTCGCGGCCCTCGGCATCCTCGACCACCCGGCTCTTGATGTAATCGAGCCCGACCCGTTCGAGCCACGGCGCGGTGCGATCGAGGTAGCGCGCTTCCTCGCGGTAGAGCTGGATGAAGGCGGCGCAATAATGCATCGCCTCCTCCTCGGTGGTCACCTTGCACAGCAGATCGGTCGCGCGGACCTTGATCCCGCCATTGCCGCCGATGTGAAGCTCATAGCCGCTGTCGACGCAGACGATCCCGAAATCCTTGATCGTCGCCTCGGCACAGTTGCGCGGACATCCGGAGACGGCGATCTTGAACTTGTGGGGCATCCACGAGCCCCAGGTCATCTGCTCGATCTTGACGCCGAGCCCGGTCGAATCCTGCGTGCCGAAGCGGCACCAGTCGGATCCGACGCAGGTCTTCACCGTGCGCAGCGACTTGCCATAGGCGTGGCCGGAAACCATCCCCGCGGCGTTGAGATCGGCCCAGACCGCGGGCAGATCCTCCTTCTTGATGCCGAAGATGTCGAGACGCTGGCCGCCGGTGACCTTGACCATCGGCGCGTTGAACTTTTCAACCACGTCGGCGATCGCGCGCAACTCGCGCGGGTTGGTCAGCCCGCCCCACATCCGCGGCACGACCGAATAGGTGCCGTCCTTCTGGATGTTGGCGTGCATCCGTTCGTTGACGAAGCGGCTCTGCTGATCGTCGACGTAGTCGCCGGGCAGGGCGCAGAGCAGGTAATAATTAAGCGCAGGGCGGCAGGCCGAGCAGCCGTCCGGCGTCGACCAGTGCAGCTTCTGCATCACCTCGGGGATCGATCGCATCTCCTGCGCGACGATCTCGCGGCGGACATCCTCATGGGCGAAGCTGGTGCATTTGCAGAGCGTCTTGACCGTCCGCTCGCCGCCATAGTCGGCACCCAGCGTCATGCTCAGCAATTGCTCGACGATGTTGGTGCACGATCCGCATGAGGCCGACGCCTTGCAGGTCGAGCGCACCGCATCGAGGCTGACCGCGCCGTCGACGATCGACTGGACCACCTTGGCCTTGGACACGCCGTTGCAGCCGCAAATCTCGGCATCGTCCGAGAGCGCCGCAACGGCCGCCTTAGGGTCCGCCTGCCCCCCTCCCAGGGCGTAGGCCTGGCCGAAGATCAGATTGTCGCGGATCGGGGCGATGTCCTCGCGCTTCTTGAGCAGATCGAAATACCAGTTGCCGTCCGCGGTATCGCCGTAGAGCACCGCGCCGACGATCCGGTCGTCGCGCACCACCACCCGCTTGTAGATGCCGCGCGACGCATCGCGCAGGACGATGTCCTCCGCGCCGTCGCCGCCGGAGAAGTCGCCGGCGGAAAACACGTCGATCCCCGAGACCTTGAGCTTGGTCGAGGTGACCGAGCCGCGATAGCCGCTGGGCCGATCGACCAGCCCGTCGGCGAGCGCGCGGCACATTTCCCACAGCGGCGCGACCAGCCCGTAGACCTGCCCATCATGCTCGACGCATTCGCCGACCGCGAGCACGTCCGGATCGGACGTGACCATATGATCGTCGACCTTGATGCCGCGGCCGACGTCGAGCCCGGCGGAGCGGGCGAGCGCGACGCTGGGGCGGATGCCGACCGCCATGACGACCAGGCTGGCCGGGATCAGCGTGCCGTCCTTCAGCCGGACGCCCTCGACATGGCCCGTGCCGACGATCTCGGCGGTGTCGGCCTTGGTCAGGATCGTCTGGCCGCGCGATTCGAGCGCGGACTTGAGCAGCCAGCCGGCGGCCTCGTCCAGCTGCCGTTCCATCAGCGTGCCCATCAGGTGGATCACGGTGACCTTCATGCCGCGCAGCGTCAGGCCGTGCGCCGCCTCCAGCCCGAGCAGGCCGCCGCCGATCACCACCGCATCGCCGCCGCTTTCGGCCGCGCGCAACATGTGTTCGACGTCGCGCATGTCGCGGAAGCTGATCACGCCGGGCAGGTCGTGGCCGGGCACGGGAATGATGAACGGATCCGATCCGGTGGCGATCAGCAATTTGTCGTAGCCGAGCTCGACGCCGCTCTCCGACCGGACGGTGCGCGTTTCCCGGTCGACGGCGATCACCGGATCGCCGGTGATCAGGCGGATGCCGTTGCCCTCATACCAATCATGGTCGTTGATCACGATCTGATCGAACGTCTTCTCGCCCGCAAGTACCGGGGAGAGCATGATCCGGTTGTAGTTCACCAGCGCCTCGGCGCCGAAGATCGTCACCCGGTAGCGCCCCGGTTCGCGCGCCAGCAACTCCTCCACCGCGCGGCATCCGGCCATGCCGTTGCCGATGACGACGAGATGCTCGCGGGAGCCAACGGCGGCATCCTCCGCCGCCTCCGCCTTTCCAATCGATCCGACCTGAAAGCCCATCTCAACCACTCCAGAAACGAAAAAAGGCCGCCATGCGGACGCTGGAAAAATCCAGCGCCTGCATGGCGGCCTTGCCATTCATCGTAGATCCGGGGGCTAAGCCGTCCGGGGCGATGCACCGGCGCCGTTCTCCATCGAACGGCCCCGATTATGGTCGATCCGGCATCCTTGCCCGATCGATTGGGAGCATCACCGAATCACCGACACGTTTCAAGTGCTAATTTTGCACTGCAACATGGGCGTTCGGCACAGCGGGCGCTGCCGGCATGCGGCAGCGCCCAGTCGCCTACTTGAGGTGGGCGGAGAAGTGCTTGTTCATCTCGAACATCGTCACCGACTTCTTGCCGAACACCTTCTCCAGCTTCTCGTCGGCGAGGATTTCGCGCTTGTTCGCCGGGTTCTGAAGATCGTTCTTCTTGATATATTCCCAGACCTTGCTGACCACTTCGCCGCGGCTGATCGGCGTGGTGCCGACGATCGCGCCAAGCTCCTCCGAGGGCTGCATGGGCTTGCTCAGGCCATCCGGCTTCTTGGCAGCAGCGGCCTTGGGCTTGGCATCCGACTTAGTGGGCATAAGGCCTCCGTTGGTTGTTCTTGAAGACAAGTTTTGTGAACGGTCCGATTACTGAACCCACGATCGCTTCGATAGGTCCCATCCCCCTCCTAGCGCGTCTCCTGGGCGGGGAGAACCCTTTGCGCAGCCGGTATGAACGCGCCCCGGCTTTGACGCGCGGGACGCGAACGGGCACAGGGTACGCCGCGTAAGCCGCTTGAGGATCGCCCATGACCGACGCGCCCTTGATGACGATGTACCATATCCCCGGCTGCCCCTTTTCCGAGCGGGTCGAGATCCTGCTCGAACTCAAGGGCCTGCACCACATCCTGGCGGACACGGAGATCGACATCTCCAAGCCGCGGCCCGACTGGCTGCTCGCCAAGACCCGCGGGACGACCGCGCTGCCGGCGCTCGAGATCGACAATCGGGAGACGCTGAAGGAGAGCATGGTGATCATGCGCTACCTCGATCAGCGTTTCCCCGATCGCCCGGTCGCCCAGGCGGACCCCTATCGCCATGCGGTGGAATCGATGCTGTGCGCGACCGATGGCGCATTCAGCGGCTCGGGCTATCGCATGATCCTCAACCGCGATCCGGCTAAAAGCGACGAGATGCGCGCCGAGGTCGATGCGCAATATGCGCGGCTGGACGATTTCCTGCTTTATTACGCGCCAGACAGCGACTTCCTGTTCGAGGAGTTCGGCTGGGCCGAGACCGCGTTCACGCCGATGTTCAAGCGGCTCTGGTTCCTCGAATATTATGAGGATTATGCGGTGCCGTCGCACCTCACGCGCGTGCTCCGCTGGCGCGAGGCGTGCGTCGCGCACCCCGCCGCGCGCCATCACGGCCATGAAGAGCTGATGAAGCTTTATTATGATTATAGCCGCGGCGGCGGCAACGGCCGCGTGCCGGAGGGGCGCACGGTCTCCAGCTTCACGCTGGAGCCATCGTGGCAGACCCGGCCGATGCCGCCGCGCGGGCGCAAATGGGAAGAGGGCGCGAGCGATGCGGAGCTTGGCCTGATCGTCGAAAACGCGACCGCCTGAAGGCGGCCGATCCGGAGAGGAAGAGAATGACCGACACCAAGCCGGACGCGATGACGCTGCGCCGCGAGATGATCGAACTGATCGGCGGATCGTGGACGACGCAGATCACCGGCACCGCCGCGCGGCTGAAGATCGCGCAACATCTCGCCGCGGGTGCCGCCACTGCCGAGGAGGTCGCGGCCGCCGCCGGCTCGGCACCGGGCGCGACGCGGCGCCTGCTGCGCGCGATGTGCAGCCTGGGGCTCGCCCGGCAGGTCGACGCCACCCGCTTCGAATCCACCCCCAAGGGCGATTTGTTGCGGAGCGATGTCGCCGGTTCCTTCTACGGCATGTCGCTGTCGTGGACCGAGCGCCTGTGGAACGCCTGGGGCGGGCTGGAGGCGGGCATCCGCACCGGCGAGCCGCAGGTGCTGTCCGGGGCGGACGGGTTCGCCAGCATGGCCGAGCGGCCGGACGAGGCGGCGGTGCTCAACCAGAGCCAGGCCGATCGGAGCCGCGGCGCGGCGGCCGAGGTCGCCCGCGTCTATGACTTCTCGCGCTTCGGCGAGGTGATGGATGTCGGCGGCGGCTATGGCACGGTGCTGGCCGCGATCCTGCGCGCCTGCCCGGCGGTGCGCGGCAAGGTGTTCGACCTCGCTTATCTCGAGGAAAAGTCGCTGGCGTTCCAGGCCGGCGAAGGAGTCGGCGAGCGATCCGGCTTCGTCGGCGGCAGCTTCTTCGATGGCGTGCCCTCCGGCCCCGATTGCTACATCCTCAAGAGCATCCTGCACGATTGGGACGACGATCAGTGCCGCACCATCCTGCGCAACATCGTCGCGGCATCGAAGCCGGGCGGCACGGTGATCGTGATCGAACAGGTGCTGCCGGAGATCGCCGAAGACGATCCCGTGCACCATTCCGCATTCCGCACCGATCTGACGATGCTGCTGGGCACCGGCGGGCTGGAGCGGACCGAGGCCGAGTTCCGGGCGCTGATGAAGGCGTGCGGGCTGACGCTGCGGCGGCTCGTGCCCAACGAATCCGAGTTCATGGTGCTCGAAGCGACTGTCGATTGAGGACGCGATGAAGCATTTCCTGCTGATCTACGATCTGGCCGACGACTATCTCGAGCGGCGCGGCACCTATCGCGAGGCGCACCTCGCGCTCGGTTGGGCGGCGGCGGCGCGCGGGGAACTGGTACTGGGCGGCGCGCTCGGCGAACCGGTCGACACGGCGATGCTGCTGTTTGCCGGCGAGGGGCCGGAGGCAGCCGAGGCGTTCGCGCGTGCCGACCCCTATGTCGCCAACGGGCTGATCCGCGAATGGCGCGTGCGGCCATGGTCGACGGTGATCGGAGAGGGCGCGGCCGCGCCGGTGCGGCCGGCCTGACCCGCTAGCCGCCGGTCGGCCGCTGCCGGACGAGCGCCAGCGCGACCAGGCTGACGATCGAGCAACCGACGAGATAGAGCCCGACCGGCGGCAGCCCGCCGCGTTCGGCCAGCGACTGCGCGATCATCGGCGCGAGCGCGCCGCCGAGGATGCCGCCGACGTTGAACGACATCGACGCACCGGTGTAGCGCACCCGCGCCGGGAACAAAGCCGGCAGGAACGCGCCGAGCGGGCCGTAGACGAAGCCCATCACGAACAAAGCGAGCGCGAGGAACAGGAACACCGGCAGGATCTCGCCGCTGCCCATCAGCGGCGCGAGCAGCAGTCCGGTCGGGATGCCGCCGATACAGCCGGCCATCAGCACGGCGCGCGGGGTGTAGCGGTCCGAGAGCCAGCCGGCGGCGAGGATGCCGACCGCCATGAACAGGATCGCGCCCAGCTGCACCGCGAGGAACGCCTGCCGGCCATAGCCGAGCGCGGTGGTGCCGTAGCCGAGCGCACAGGCGGTCGCGAGATAGAAGATCGCGAAGCAGGCGACGACCGCGAAGGTGCCCGCCACCGTCTCGCGCAGGTGGAAGCGGAACAGATCGGCGAGCGGCACGCGCGGCGGCGGCGCTTCGGCCAGCGCGGCGGCGAATGCCGGCGTCTCGGTCAGCCGCAGCCGCACCCACAGCCCGACCCCGACCAGCAATATGCTCGCCAGGAAGGGCAGCCGCCAGCCCCACGCCTGAAACTGTTCGGGGGTGAGCATCGCACCAAGGATCAGGAACAGCCCGTTGGCGGCGATGAAGCCGACCGGGGCGCCGAGCTGGGGAAACATGCCGTAGCGCGCGTGCCATCCCGGCGGCGCATTCTCCACCGCGAGCAGCGCCGCGCCGCCCCATTCCCCGCCCAGGCCAAAGCCCTGGCCGAAGCGCAGGATGCACAGCAGCAGCGGCGCCCACCAGCCGATGCTCTGATAGGTCGGCAGGAAGGCGATCAGGACGGTCGAGGCGCCCATCAGCAGCAGGGAGGCGACGAGCGTCGATTTGCGGCCGATGCGATCGCCGAAATGACCGAACACGCTGGCGCCGACCGGCCGGGCGATGAAGGCGAGGCCGAGGCTGGCATAGGCCGCCAGCAGCTGGGCCGAAGGCGATTCCGCGGGGAAGAATAACGGCCCGAACACCAGGCTGGCCGCCGTCGCGTAGATATAGAAATCGTAGAACTCGACCGACGTGCCGACGAGGCTCGCCAGCAGGATTCGCCGCGTCGATGGTGCTGCGGTGCCGGTGCTCGCTGTCGCCATGCAAAATCTCCCCGCGGTCGCGGCTAGGCGGGGCAGGGCGACGGCGTCAAGCCGCCGCGTCCCGCCCGATGCTCTGGCGGGATCGGAACGGCCGTAAAATGGCCATTCGCCGCGCCTTCTGCCCCCAAAATCCGCCCGGATGCTTGACAGCCAAGGTGCTGGTGCCATGCGTGAACTTGGGGGGCGTCGCTTCCCATGGACAAAAAAAGCCGCGGCGCGCCTCGCCAGCGGAGAGGAGCCCGGCACCCATGCGCCTTGCCCGTACGCTTGCGACGCTCGCCCTGATCGTCGCCGTTGCCGCCTGCCAGAGTACCCAGCCGCCGCGCGCCAGCGCGGATGCCTCGCCCGCGCGCGGGCCGGCGGCGGTGGACGCGGCGCGGATGATGGCTGCCGGCCGTGAGCCGCAGAATTGGCCGACCCACGGCGGCACCTATTACGAACAGCATTATTCGACGCTGGACCAGATCAACGACGGCAATGTCGGCGGGCTGGAACTCGCGTGGCATTATGATTTCGACACCAATCGCGGGCAGGAAGCGATGCCGCTGGTGGTCGACGGGGTGATGTACACCACCTCGGCCTGGTCCAAATTGTTCGCGCTCGATGCCGCGACGGGCCGCGAGATCTGGAAATATGATCCCGAGGTGATCGGCGCCAAGGCGGTCCATGCCTGCTGCGACGTGGTCAATCGCGGCGCCGCGGTGTGGAACGGCAAGGTGTTCTTCGGGACGATCGACGGCCGCCTGATCGCGGTCGATGCGCGCACCGGCAAGCCGGTCTGGTCCACCGTCACCGTCGATCAGAAACAGGCCTATACCATCACCGGCGCGCCGCGGGTGGTGAAGGGCAAGGTGATCATCGGCAATTCGGGCGCCGAATATGGCGTGCGCGGCTACGTCAGCGCCTATGATGCGGAGACCGGCAAGCTGGTCTGGCGCTTCTACACCGTCCCCGGCAACCCCGCCGACGGACCGGACGGCGCGGCCTCCGACGAGGTGCTCGCCCGGCTCGCCAACAAGACGTGGAACGGGCAGTGGTGGAAATATGGCGGCGGCGGCACGGTGTGGGACGCGATCGTCTATGATCCCGATCTCGACCAGCTGTATCTCGGCGTCGGCAACGGATCGCCGTGGAACCACCAGATCCGCTCCGCCGGCAAGGGCGACAATCTGTTCCTGTCGTCGATCGTCGCGGTGAACCCGGATACCGGCAAATATATCTGGCACTATCAGGAGACGCCGGCCGAAAGCTGGGACTTCACCGCGACCCAGCCGATCATCCTGGCCGATCTTGCGATCGGCGGGCGGCCACGCAAGGTGCTGATGCAGGCGCCGAAGAACGGCTTCTTCTACGTGATCGACCGCGCGACCGGCCGGCTCGTCTCCGCGGAGAAATATGCCAACGTGAACTGGGCGGAGAAGATCGACCTCAAGACCGGCCGCCCGGTCGAATATCCGCGCGCGCGCTACGCCAGCGACACGACCTTCATGAACCCGGCGGGGATCGGTGCCCATGCGTGGCACCCGATGGCGTTCAGCCCCAAGACCGGGCTGGTCTACATCCCGGCGATGGAGGTGCCGCTCAATTATTCGAACGACACCAGCTTCAAGTTCCGCCCGGGGCGCTGGAATACCGGCATCAATTTCGGCGGGCCGGTGACCGGCAAGGTGGTCGATCCGATCGGCCGGCCGAGCAGCGGCACGATCAACATCGGCGGGCACCTGCTGGCGTGGGATCCGGTGACGCAGAAGGAAGCGTGGCGGGTGCCGATGGGCCAGCCGTGGAACGGCGGCGCGCTGGCGACAGCGGGCAACCTCGTCTTTCAGGGGAATACCACCGGCCAGTTCGTCGCCTACCGCGCCAACACCGGCGAGAAATTGTGGAGCTTCGACGCGCAGGCGCCGATCATCGCCGGCGCGTCGAGCTATTCGGTCAACGGCCAGCAATATGTCGCGGTGCTGGTCGGCTATGGCGGATCGATGGGCGTCGCCACCCCCTTTCCCGGGCCGGCGATCGAGCAGCCGAACGGCCGCGTGGTCGCGTTCCGGATCGGCGGCGGCAAGGCGCTTCCGCCGTATACGCCCCAGCTCAAGGGGCCGGCCGCGCCCCCGGCCGAGACGTTCGCGCCGAAGCTGGTGGCCGAGGGCGGCGGGCTCTATGCCGCCAATTGCCGCGTCTGCCATGGCGGCGTGATCCTGCCCGATCTTCGCCGTTCCGGCGTGCTGGCGGACAAGGCGGCGTGGCAGGAGGTGGTGATCGGCGGCGCGCTCGAGCCGCGCGGGATGGTCAGCTTCCGCGACAATCTGACGCCGCAGCAGGCGGAGGCGATCCGCGCGTTCGTTGCGGGCGAAGCGCGCAAGCTCCAGGCCGAGCAGAAGGCCGGCAAGGCGGGCTGAGCCCGCCGCCCGCGTCACCGCACCGGGCGGCCCGCCCCCGCCCGGAAGGGCAGGCGGCCGCGTGCTTCAGGCGTCGTTTGCGCCCGTCTTGCGCGCCATCATCTCGGCGCGCTCGCGTGACCAGTTCTGGAGTGCGGCGGTGCGCTTGGCGGCGCCTTCGGGATCGGCCTCCATCGGCAGCCAGGCGTCGAGTATCTCCTGGAAATGCTTTTCCACGCCGGCTTTGATCTCGGGATAGGGCAGGATGTAGAGCCTGTTCTCCTCGATCCCGCGCTTGACATGTTCGGCCAGCTCCACCGGATCCATGCCGTGCTGGTAGATGCCCTCGAGCGACCGGATGGTGTCGTCGTCGACGACATAGCCGCTGTTGGCGAGCCGCTCCGGGCGGGTGTCGGTCGAGCGGCCGATGTTCGAATTGATGTTGGCCGGGCACAGCACCGACACGCCGATATTGTAGGGCGCGAGCGACTGGCGGTAGCTTTCCATCAGGTTGATCACCCCCGCCTTGGCGGCGCAGTAGATCGCCGCCGCGGCGCTTCCCTGGAAGCCGCCGACCGAGGCGGTGCTGACGATATGGCCTTCCCGGCCGGATCGGATCATCCGCGGCACGAAGGTGACCATGCCGTTGATCACCCCGCCCAGATTGACCCCCATCACCCAGTCATAATCCTCATAGGTCGAGGCTTCGGTGGGGCCGAAGGTGTTGACGCCGGCGGTGTTGAACAGCAGCTGCGGCGGGCCCCCAAAGACCTGCTCGACCTCGTCGGCGGCGGCCGCATATGCGGCGCGGTCGGTCAGGTCGAGCTGGATGCCGTGCGCCTCGATCCCTTCGCCACGCAGCCGTTGAAGCGCCGACCCCAGCGCATCGGCGCGGATGTCCGCGATGACGATGCGCGCGCCCGCGCGGCCGAACAGCTGGGCCTGGCCGAACCCAGCGCCGTTGGCGCCGCCGGTAATGAACGCGATCTTGCCTGCAAAGTCCTGCATCGCCGTCTCCTGTCCGTCCGCAGCCTCAGACCTTGATGCCGGTGTGGGTGTAGACGATCGCCGGCTGGCCGGCGCCGTGGAGCCGATCGAACCGCTCGCGCTGCGACAGATAGACGGGGGGCAGCGGGACATGCCGTTCCGGGTTGATCCACAGCCGCAGGATCAGCCGCCGATGGCTTTCATCGTCGCGAAAGTTGGTGCGCGAATGGAGCACGCGGAAATTGTGCCAGAACATGATCTCGCCGGGCTCAAGCAGGAACTCGACGATCACGTCGTCGCGGCCGGTGATTTCGCCGAACGCCTGCATCGCCCGCGTCAGCCGCGCCGGCACTTCCTCGCCAAGGGTCTTGGCGGCGGTGACGGTGAACAGCGCCTGGGCATAGCCGCTGACCATGCCGTCGACCTCGGCGATCACCGGGATCGGACCGTCGGACAGCAGCCCCTCACCGGTCGTGTCGTGGGGGAAACCCTCGGCCAGCGCCGCGAGCGCGTCGGGATCCTCGCGGGCCAATATGTCGCGCACGGCGGCGATGCTGACCAGCCCGCTCAGCCCGCCTTCCGCCGCGCCGGCGACGCTGGCCAGGGCGACGATCTCGTGGAAGTCGGTATGCGGCCGCAGTTCGATGTCGCTCTGATAGCCGCGCGCGGTGGGGTTGTCGGCCTCCTTGCGAACATAGCCGATCCGGTCGCGCTTGGCCGACTGGGGCGCGAGCACGCCGAGATGCGCCGACAGGCCGACCACGGCGCGGGTGAAATCCTCCTCGCCCAGCGTCGCGATATCGAGGCCGGAGAGGATCACCGCGCCGTCGCCATAATCGACCCGCTCGCGCACCTCGTCCATCAGCGCGGCGATCGCCGGATCGTCGAAGTCGCCCCGCGTGACGTCCTCGGGCGCAACGCCCCGGACCCGCTGCGCCAGGCGGCGGACCGCCGCTATCTCTTCCGTGCCGAGCGTACGCACCAGCGGCTCGCGCCCGCCGAGCGAGGCCGAGGTCCAGCCCGCTTCCCGTTCGAGAATCGCCGTCATCTCAAATCCTTTTGCAAGTTCGGCCCTGGGCCATTCTAGCATTTCCGGACGCGCCGGTCATCGCGCGGGGTGTCAGCCGGGCGGCGCGTAGTGATCGCCCGGATAGGCGGCGAGCACCGCCTGGACGGCGGGACGTTCCGCGATGCGCGCCAGCCACGCGTGCAGTTGCGGCGCGTGGGCGGCGTCGACCAGCTCGGGCGTCAGCCGCGGCAAGCCCTGCAGCAGCGAGAAGGCGGCGATGTCCGCGATCGAATAATCATCGCCCGCGAGCCATTCGCTCTTGGCCAGCTGCGCCTCGATCTTGGCGACGAGCTCGCCGATCCGGTCCCGCGCGACCGAGAGCTGGTTCTCGCTCGCCTCGGCATCCTCGACCACCGCGGACCAGCCGGCGAGGCGCTTGCGCCCGTCGACCGTCGCCAGCGCCCCGAGATAGCGGCTGCGCTCGGCCGGCTCGGTGGTGAGGTGCCAGCCGAGCAGGTTGACCGGGCCACGCACCGGATCGACCTTGTTGAGCCACGCCTGGACGTCGTACCAGCCGAGCGCGTCCGCCGGGGCAAGCCGCCCGCCGCCATACGCCTCGGCGACATATTGCAGTGCGGAGGTCGGATCGGTCAGCGCGTCGCCGTCCGCGACGAGCACCGGCAACTCGCCGTTCGGCCCAAGATCGCGGTGCGGCGCGCGCCACTGGGCGAGGCCGGCGACATCGACGGCGACGCTGGCGCATTCCGCCCCCGCCTCGCCGAGTGCGATCATCAGCTTCAACGTATCCGGATCGGCCGGTCCGTGGTGGAGTTCGAGCATTCCAGTCATTCCCCTTCGGCTTCGAGCTTGGCGGCGATCTCGAACGCGCGCTTGCCGAGCGAACGGCTGTTGTTGAACGTCGCCATCGTCGCCGCCCGGGCATAGATCCGCTTCAACCAGGCGATGTAATGCGGCGCGTTGGCCTTGTTGGCATATTCGGGCACCGTCATCGGCAGCGCGTAGAAATTGGCGAAGGCGACCGTATCGGCGATCGAATAATCGGGACCGGCGAGGTAGGGCGACACCGCCAGCCGCGCATCGAGCGTCGCGATCCATTCGCCCAGCTGCTTGCGCGCATTGCCGAGCTGTTCGTCGGTGAAGGTCGCCTTGGTCGCGGTGGCCCAGGCGATGCGCCGTTCCTTGGTCGGGATCCGCGCGATCAGCTTTTCCAGTTCCTCCGGGCTCTTCTGCCGCGCCATCGGCCCGAGGAAGGTGTGCCAGCCGAGCACGCTGAGCGCGGCGGCGTTGATGTCGGTCTGGCGGCCCCACCAGCGCATCCAGTAACGCTGCTTGGGATCGGCGGGGACGAGCGAAGGCCCGTCGAACGCGCGATCGACATATTCGCACATCGGCGTCGATTCGGTGAACAGATGGCCGTCATGGATCATCGTCGGCACCGTGCCGGCCGGGTTGATCGCCAGATATTCGGGGCTGTGCTGCTCGAAATCGGTCAGGCTGACATAGTGATAGTCGAACGGGACGCCTTTTTCGGCGAGCGCGAACAGCGGCTTGCCCGAGTTCGAATTGGGTTCCCAGGTGTGGACCTGCACTTCGGCCATCGCCATTCTCCTCGGCATGCAACGGCCCGCCGTAGGCGAGCCGCCGCTTCGGGTATCAACCATGAGCGAACCGGAGCGCCGCCGCGCTAGCGCGGACGCTGGTTCAGATAGAGGTAAGCGGGATCGAACGCGGCGACCTTTTCGAGCCCCGGCAGATCATGGATCGTGACGCGCCCCTCGCGGAAGGTCATCAGCCCGTCGTCGCGCAGCTCGCGCAGCATCCGGTTGACGTGCACCGCGGTAAGTCCGGTCGCATCGGCGAGGTCGTTCTGGGTCAGCGGCAGCGGATAGCCATGCCCTTCGGCCAGCCCGACGACCTCCAGCCGGATCAGCAGTTCGCAGAACAGGTGGGCGATCCGGGCGATCGCGGTGCGCCGGCCGACCGACAGGATCCACTCCCGGTGCATCGCGGCATCGAGCAGGGTGCTGAACCACAGCAATCGGGCGAGGTGCGGATGCGCCTCGGTAATCTCTTTCAGTCGATCGTGCGGCACGATCGCGATCCGCACCGAGGTGAGCGCGCCGACATCATGCTCCAGCCGCTTCAGCAAGAAGCTGTGGAGGTCGATGAAATCCCCGGGAACATGGACTTCGAGGATCTGGCGCTGCCCGTCGGGCAGATCCTTGTGGCGGGACGCGAGCCCGTCGAGCAGCAAATTGCTGTTCGTTAGCGGCACGTCGGCGAGAACGATGGTCTCGCGCGGCGCGAATTCGACGACGTTGGACACGGCCCGATCGAGCGCCTGGCGCTCCTCGGCCGACAGGCTGTCCCGCTTTTCGAGCTTCCGGAAAAGTTTCTCCATGGCGTTCGATAGCCCAGGTGGCGGGGACAGGCTACGTGCAACAAGCCGCGTGGGGGCGGTCCGAACGCCATCTGCACATAGCCGCCTGCCAGTCGCGCCGTTCCTGGAGAAACAAGGCAAGCCCGCCGATGCCGCCGACGCTGGCGCGGTCGCTGACGCTGACGCTGGCGCGGTCGCTGACTCTGGGGCGGTGGCGGTGGCTGCCAGGTTGCGGCGGCTAACGTGCGGCGCCGGCGAAAGGAAGCGGAGCAGGTGACGCGCCGCGCCGGGGCGGCTATCGCGCTGCCGTGATCGACGTGCCCCTCCGCCTGACCCTCGATGGTGCTGCCCTTGCGGCCAATTGGCGCTGG
>JAQGKS010000171.1 GCA_028289965.1 Sphingomonas bacterium | reverse complement strand
CCGGAAGCAGGCCGAATTCCTTGCCGGCTTCGAGGATCGCGTTGCGGATCTCGTCCTGCTCTTCGTACGGACCCCAAAGCTCGAGGCCCGGTGCGCCGGCCATGCCGTGACGCAGCGTGCGAACCAGACGGCCCGCAATGTTGATCGAGCTCATGTTGAAGAACTTGAGCTGCTCGACGGGGCCGCCGTTGAGCTTCTCGATCACCTTCCAGGCGTTCGGGCCCTGGATCTGGAAGCGCCAGCTGATGCGCTTGACCGGCTTGCCCATCGGGCGCGACGGCGAACGATCGTCCTTGATGATCTCGACGTCATAGCCGCCGGTTTCGGCGTGATACATCAGCCAGTTCGCGGCAGGTGCGCGGCCGACATACACGAACTCTTCCTCGGCGAGGTAGAACAGGATGCCGTCGCCGATGACATGGCCGTACGGCGTCGTCGGGACGTACTGCTTGGCCTGGTTGACCTTGAAGTTCTTCATCGAGTTGATCGCGGTGTCGGACAGGAGCTTCAGCGAGTCCTTACCACGGATGTAGAGATCGACCATGTGATGGGTCTGATCGAACAGGACGGCGCTATGCTGCCAAGCCCACTGCTCGCTACGCCAGTTGGAAAATTCCGGAGCGACAACCGGATAGACATAGGCACCAAGCTGCGAATTCCGCAGCAATTCGACGGGGTTGCCCGCCGCCTGAATGATTTCGTCGAGATTCTTGGCAGTCATAGCAGCGGCATCCTCCAGATGGTGGCTAGATCCTTGGAACTATGCGACGTTCCCTCCGGCACCGGATGTTCCCCCGGGAACCGGATAGGAGGTCGTGTAGCATGTGTTCCGTGCGGCGGCGACCTCTATGGTCCTTCAGTTGACATTGCAAGTGAGAGTAGGTTGGAGACGACGACCCGCGCGTTTTCAGAGGGTCGGCGACCCTTTTTCCGCCATCGGAGCAGCGACATGCGAACGACCCCCCTGGCCTATGCCGCCCTTGCCCTGCTGCCGGCGCTGGCGGCGTGCGGCGGCAAGGCGCCGACCCAGCCCGAACAGGAACGCGCCGCAGCGCAATCGTCCGCCGATATCGAATTGTCGGATGAAGCCGACCAGCCCGGCGGACGCAGCGGTGCGGTGACAACGATCGATGCCGCGGCAGGAAGCGCGCGCGGGATGCCTGGCGACTATCACGGACCGTCGGCGTTCGATCTGCAAGCGAGCAAGGCGGGCTCGGCCCCGGACAAGGACAAGGACGAGTCGCGGCCGGCCCGGCCCGCCGAAGAGCCGACCGAGCGATTGGGCCCGGCCGCGACGCCCGGCGAGGCGGCCGAACTCCTCAGTGACGATTCGGTCACTGCCGGCGACTGAACCTGGCGGGCGCCTGGTTCCGGTAGCGCCGGGTGCAGACCTTGCTATTTGCCGCGCGTGTGTGTTCAGCGGAATATGCGGATCTGGACGATGCTGGGACAGTCCAACGGCGCTCGCCCTACGGAATTGTCGCGCCGCACGGCTGAATGCGGCGTTTTTGGCACTGGATAGATGCCATCGCGTCAGGCTACGGAGCGCGCCTGCCCGCGCGGGTTGACGCCCAGCCGTCGCACGGCGCACGCCGCGATAAGAATCTAGTCCCGGAGAACGAAATGGCATCGGAGCAATACATCCTCACCCTGTCCTGCGCGAACCAGCCGGGCATTGTCGCGAAGGTATCCAGCGCGCTGTTTGAGCATGGCGGCAACATCGGCGAGGCGCATCAGTTCGATGATGCCCTGACCGGCAAATTCTTCATGCGGGTCGTGTTCGACATCGTCGACGGGGGGGATAGCGCGGCGTTGACCGAGGCGTTCCGCCCGATCGCCGAGACGCTCGGCATGCAGTGGGACATTCGCCCGCGCGCGCAGCGCAAGCGCGTGCTGCTGCTCGTCTCCAAGTTCGATCATTGCCTCGGCGACCTGCTCTATCGCTATCGCCTCGGCGAGCTGGCGATGGACGTGGTCGGGATCGTCTCCAACCACCCGCGCGAGTCGCTCAACGTCACGCTGATCGGCGACATCCCCTATCATTATCTGCCGGTGAAGAAGGACACGAAGCCGCAGCAGGAGGCGCAGATCAAGCAGGTCGTCGCGGATACCGGCGCAGAGCTGGTCGTCCTGGCGCGCTACATGCAGATCCTGTCCGACGATCTGGCCGGCTTCCTGTCCGGGCGCTGCATCAACATCCACCACAGCTTCCTGCCGGGCTTCAAGGGCGCCAAGCCCTATCACCAGGCGCATGCGCGTGGCGTGAAGATGATCGGCGCGACGGCGCATTATGTGACGGCCGACCTCGATGAAGGCCCGATCATCAGCCAGGATGTCGAGCATGTCAGCCACGCCGACCAGCCCGATGACCTCGTCCGCAAGGGCCGCGACATCGAGCGTCGCGTGCTGGCCCGCGCGGTCGGTTGGCACCTTGACGGGCGGGTGTTCGTCAATGGCTCCAGCACGGTGGTGTTCAGGGACTAGGCCGCAGCCGGCTCAGGCCCGAACGAAGGGGGCGGATCCGCAAGGGTCCGCCCCCTTTTTCGTGGCACGCGCGCCTGCGCCCCCGTGGCGACTCGGCTCCCGCTCGGGCGGGATGCCGCCATATTGGCGACAAACCCCGCCGCGACTCCCGCGTTGGGGCGCCGCGTCGCGTCAGGCGGACGCGCCCGTGGTTTATGCGGCAGGCGCGGTTGTGGTAGGGGACCCTGCCATTCCGCCGGGGGCCTGACGTGGAAGATCATCGGATAGCCAGACTGACGGAGGCCCAGCGCGTCTGCTTGCGGCTGGTGGCGCAGGGCTATCAGTATAAGGAAATCGCCCGCGAGATCGGCATTTCCCCCGGCGCGGTGAACGAGCGGATCAAGGCGGCGATGCGCACGCTGCAGCTCACCAGCCGGTTCGAAGCGGCGCGTCTGCTCTCCGCGCACGAGGCCCCAAAGGCCTACCAACCATTGGTAGACCAATCGTTGGGGCTTTCGGCAGCGGCCTTTTCCGCGGCACCTGGGGTCACCAGCAGTCGAACGGGATCAGGGGGCAGCCCCGAGCCGGTCGGTGTCGTTCAGGAGCAGCAGGCGATCTTCGATCCTGCCTATCTGATGCGTGCGCCGAGCGGGCCGGTATTGCCGATCCCGACAGAAAAAAGGCCCGTCAATGACCTCGCCATCTGGCAACGTCTCGCCTGGATCCTGGCCGTTGCCGTGGCCTCTGCAACGGCGGTTGGGATCCTGCTTACCAGCGTCCTCACCGGCCTCGAGACGCTGTCCCGGCTGATCTAGCCGGCCAATCCACTCCACCTTCAACGCTGTTCACGTCCTCCCGTGGGAGGGCGAAGGGAGACTCGCATGCTCAGCACTCGCCGTCACGCCGCCCAGACCGTCTTCGATCACCTCAAGAGCGCTGAGCGCAGCACCGACCTGGCGCTGGCCGAGACGGCCGAACTGGCCGCCGCGATGTTGCGCGCCCGGCTGGCGATCAACGTCGCGCCGCTGGTCGGCCAGGAGGCTTTCGAGCTGGTCGTCGAGACCTTCAAGAGCCAGGCGGACAGCCGCCGCCAGCTGATCGCCACGCATGCGCGATTGGCCGACGTGAAGATCAAGCTCGGCCTGCGCGAGGTCGCGATCGGCGGTCTCGAGGACAAGCAGGTGCCCGAGCCGAGCGGCATCAAGCATGGCGTCGCGCTGTCCGTCGTTCAGGCGAACGCGGCCTGATCGGACGATCCTGTTCCTTGACTGCGCCACGGCAGCGTGGCGTGGTTTCGGGCATGAACGTGTTCGATCTCCTCAAGCTCGCTTATGCGAGCACGCTGCTCGGCAGCTGCTTCTACGTCGGACGGCATGGCGGCAGGCCCGAGCAGCTGGGGATCGGCATCGTCGCGATCGGCTCATTGCTGACGCTTGCGGCGGCTCCGTTCGGGGCGGGCTGGCATGCATCGAAGCTGAGCCTGCTCGCGCTCGATCTGCTGATCCTCGCAGCCTTCGTCCTGATCGCGCTTCGCAGCGGAAGGTTCTGGCCACTGTGGGTAACTGGGTTTCACTTAGCAGCCGTCGCCACCCACGTGGCGATGCTGGTGGCGCCGCGCCAGGTGCTGCAGGCATACGCCATCGCCCAGGGCTTCTGGGCCTATCCGATGATCGGCGCGATCGTGTTCGCGACCGCGCGAAGGCGCCGCCTGCGGGCCAGCCCGAGGCTCCACCCCACACGCTTCTAGAGGCGCTGCTCCGCCCAATCCGCCCCGGTCGGTCGGCGCAGATTGCGGACCGGCTGCTCGATGAGTTCGGCTCGCTGCCGGCGGTGCTCGGCGCCGATCCGGCGACGCTTTCGGCGGTCCTGCCGGACGAGCCGGCGGCGGCCGATTTCCTCGCTCTGATCCGCGCGACGATGATCGACGCGCTGCGCCAACGCGCGCTGATCGAACCGGTGCTGGGCACCGGCCAAGCGCTGATCGACTATCTCCACGCCGAAATGGCGCATGCCCGGATCGAACAGTTTCGCGTGCTGTTCCTCGACATCGCCAACCGGCTGCTGCGCGACGAGGTGATGAGCCGCGGCAGCATCCGCGAGGCGCGCGTCTACCCGCGCGAGATCATGCGCCGCGCGCTCGAGGTCGGCGCGACCGCGGTGATCCTCGTCCATAATCATCCGTCGGGCGATCCGACCCCCAGTGCCGCCGACATCGGGCTGACCGGGCAGATCGTCGCGGCGGGATCGACGATGGAGGTGCAGGTGCACGATCACCTGATCATCGGCCGGGCAGGGTGGGTAAGCTTCCGCCAAGAGGGACTTTTGTGAACGTCATGACCACCACATCCGCCCTCACCGCCGCCAAACGGGAGCTTGCCCTGCGCCGGCGACGCAACGAGGTGCTCGGTCAGGAATTGTTCGGCGAGCCGGCGTGGGACATGCTGCTCGACCTGTTCGTCGCGCATGAGGAGGACAGGCCGCTCTCCGTCGGCCGCCTGTGCAGCGCCGCCGGGGTGCCCGAATCGACCGCCCGGCGCTGGCTCGCTACGCTGGAAAGCCACGGCACGGTCGTCCGCACCTCGGATCCGGCCGACGCCTGTTCGGAACTCGTGCTGCTAACGGCGGCGGAACGGGACCGGCTGGTCCGATTCCTCGGCGAGGGGAGTGGGTGAGGCCGCCTTCCAGCGCTGTTCGATCAGATCCCGGCCAAGCGCGACATGGTTCGCCTCGCACAGCAGCCCCAGCGCATCCAGTTCGGCCACGCAGGTCGCAAGGCGCCGCACGATCGATTCTTCGCGCTCGCGGCGGGACATCGACTCCGGGTTGGTGACGATCGCCTCTGCGTCTTCGCTCATATGGTTCTTCGCTTTTCCCGGCACCCTGGCCGACGATTGTAGCAGAGGCGCGCGACACCGCGAGCCACACACGTAGTTTTTTGGTCCGGATATCGCGGTTTTATGCGCGCCGACGCGGCAAACCGCAGAAACCCGGGACCGGTCCGGCGCAAGCGGTGCCCTACGCCGCCTTGCGCAACTTTCGCTGTTGCTGTTCGTCGTGCCGCTGGCGGGCGCGTGCGGGGGGATCGAGATGAATTGGGCGTCGTTGCGGATACTCGTCGCGTTGATCGCCGGGCTTTTAACCGGGGCGGTGCTGGCGCAGGCCGGGGCCTCGGCGCTGCCGGCGCTGCTGTCCGTCGCCGGACCGGTCGGCAAGCTCTGGATCGACGCGCTGACGATGACGATCGTGCCCCTCGTATTCGGGCTGCTCGTCACCGGGATCGCGTCCGCGGCGCGCAGCGTGGCGGGCGGCGGGGTCGCCGGGCGTGCGCTCGGCTGGTTCGCGGTGCTGCTCGTGGCAGGCTGCGCGGCGGCCGCCTTGTTCGCGACGGCAATCCTCGCCGCTTTCCCGATCCCGGCGGGCGCGGAGGTGCCGGTGGCAGCCGAAGCGGGGCCGACCGTCGCGGCGGCGGGCGAATGGCTGACCGGGTTCATCCCGACCAACCCGATCAAGGCCGCCGCGGATACCGCGATGGTGCCGATCGTGGTGTTCGCCTTGCTGTTCGGCTTCGCCGCGACCCGCATCGCCGAGCCGCTCCAGCGCAGCCTGGTGACCTTGTTCGAGGCGATCGTCGAGACCATGCTCGTGCTGGTGCGGTGGGTGCTGGCGGTGGCGCCGATCGGCGTGTTCGCGCTGGCCTTCGGCGTCGGCGCGCGGTTGGGGGCGGGCGCCCTTGGTGCGCTGCTCCATTATGTCGCCATCGTCTCGGCGGCGTGCCTCGTCGGTGCGCTGATCGCGTATGTCGCGGTTGCCGTGGCGGGCCGGATGAGCCCGCTGGCATTCGCCCGCGCCGCGCTGCCGAGCCAGGTGGTCGCGGTCAGCACGCAATCGTCGCTCGCCTCGCTGCCGGCGATGATCGCCGGGGCCGAAAAGCTCGACGTCGCCGGATCGGCTGCCGGGGTCGTCCTGCCGCTCGCCGTATCCTTGTTCCGGCTGGCGAGCGCGGCGGCCAACATGGCGGTGGCGATCTACCTCGCCCATCTCCACGGCATCCCGATCGGCCCGGTGACGATGATCGTCGGGGTGCTCGTCGCGGCCGCGGTCAGCGTCGCGGCGGTCGGGCTGCCGGCGCAGATATCCTTTTTCACGACGATCGCGCCGGTGTGCCTGGCGATGGGCGTTCCGGTGATCGCGCTGCCGCTGCTGCTCGCGGTCGAGACGATCCCGGACATCTTCCGCACCTTCGGCAACGTCACCGCCGACCTCGCCGTGACGCGGATCGTCGGCCGCGCGCGTCGGCCGCGCTAAATTGACGCCGAGCGTGCAGATCGCGCGGGCATCGCGCCCGGACAAATGCTAACGGGGCATCATGAGCGAGCGCTTCGAACGTCACCGCCAGCCATGGCGCACCGATGAGATCCAGAAACTGCACACGCTTGCCAAGAAGGGCATGGCGCTGAAGGCGATCGCCAAGGCGCTGACGCGGAGCGAGGATTCGGTGAAGGAACGCGCCAAGCAAGACGGCCTCGCGATCGCCAAGCTCCACTGACGCGCATTCCGAGACGATGAAGGTAGCGGACTATGACGCGGTCGTCCTGGGTGCGGGCGCCGCCGGGCTGATGTGCGCCGCGGTCGCCGGGCAGCGCGGCCGCCGCGTGCTGCTGGTCGATCATGCCGATGCGCCCGGCAAGAAAATCCTCATCTCGGGCGGCGGGCGGTGCAACTTCACCAACCTCGATCCCGCCGCCGATCGCTACATTTCCGCCAACCGCCATTTCGCCAAGTCGGCGCTCAGCCGCTACACCGCGCAGGATTTCCTCGCGCTGGTCGAGCGGCACGGCATCGCCTGGCACGAGAAGAAGCTGGGCCAGCTGTTCTGCGACGGATCGGCCGCGCAGATCGTCGACATGCTGCTCGACGAATGCGGCCGGGGCGGGGTCGACATGGCGTTCGGCCGGCCGGTCACCGCAGTCGATCATCACGATGCGCGGTTCACCGTCGCGTTCGGCGATCGGGTGGCGTCGGCGCCGGCTCTGGTGATCGCCACTGGCGGGCTATCCATCCCCAAGCTCGGCGCGACGGGGTTTGCCTATGATCTGGCGCGCCGGTTCGGCCTGAAGATCGTCGAGCCGCGCCCCGCGCTCGTCCCGCTGACGCTTGCGGCCGACGGCAGCCTGTTCCGGACCCTCTCGGGCGTGTCGGCGGAGGTCGTCGCGCGGGCGGGCAAGGCGGCGTTCCGCGAGGCGGCATTGTTCACCCATCGCGGGCTGTCGGGTCCGGCAATCCTGCAAATCTCCTCCTACTGGCGACACGGCGAGCAGGTCGCGATCGATTTCCTGCCGGGATGCGATGCGGGTTGGTTGCGCCGCATCAAGCGCGATCGGCCGCGCACGACGATGCGGCGTGCCCTTGGCGGGATGCTGCCCGAGCGGCTGGCCGATGCGCTGGCGGAGCGCACCGGTATAGAGGGCGAACTCGCCAACCAGACCGATCGCAAGCTCGAGGAAGCGGAGCGCGCGCTCTCCGACTGGCGGTTCGCGCCCAATGGTACGGAGGGGTTCGCCAAGGCCGAAGTCACGATCGGCGGGATCAGCACGGCCGAGCTGTCGTCGCAGACGATGGCGGCGAAGCGGGTGCCTGGGCTGCACGCGATCGGCGAGGCGGTGGACGTCACCGGCTGGCTTGGCGGCTATAATTTCCAGTGGGCCTGGGCGAGCGGCTGGGCGGCGGCGCAGGCGATCTGAACGGGAAAGGGTTCGGGACCGCCCCGGCGCGTGGCCGGTGCGATCCCGAAAGGCTGGATCAGAACTTCTTCTTGACGGTCAGCGCCCATTCGCGCGGACGGCCAGGCTGCTTGTTGGCCAGGCCGGCGCCGGCGCCGGTCAGGTCGAACGCGGTCAGGTAGAAATATTTGTCGAACAGGTTGGTCACCTCGCCGGAGACCTCCAGATCGTTATCGACATTCTTCCAGGTCAGCCGTCCATTGGCCACCGTGTAGCGCGGGATACGCTCCAGCGCCGTGTTCGACGATCCGGACCAGACCTGGCTCTGGAATGCGGCATCGACGCGCGGGGTAAGCGAGCCCGCATCGCCCAGCGGGATCTCATACTGGACGCCGAAGCTCCACTTCCACTCGGGGGTGTAGGGCGGAACGTCATTCAGCTGCGGACCGGTCGGGTTGGTGCTGCCACCGGCGGACGGGTTGATGCTGGTATAGCCGAAGTCGATGTAGCTGACGGCGCTGTCGATCGACAGGCCCTGGACCGGGCGCAGCGACAGTTCGGCCTCGATCCCCTTGATGTCGGCGTTGCCGGCATTCTGCGGCAGCGCGCAGGGGCCGGGGCCACCGAATTGCGGGCAAGACAGCAAGGCGAGCTGGATGCCCTTATACTTGCTGAAGAAGGCCGCGACGTTCAGGCGCGCCTTGCGGTCCCACATCTCGGCCTTGAAGCCGAGTTCATAGGCGGTGAGCGTTTCCGGGCCGAACGGCTGGATCTGCGCTGGATTGAACGGCCGCGGGTTGATGCCGCCGCCCTTGAACCCCGTCGAGACCTGCGCGTAGGTCATCACGTCGTCGGTCCATTTATACTGGGCGTTGAGGCGATAATCGATCCGATCGCCATCATAGTTGCCGACCACGCCATCGCTCGCGCCGAGGAACGGGTTGATCGTGCCGTCGCGGTTGCGGCGGCTGAAGGTATAATCCTTATGCTCGTCGGTGTAGCGGATGCCGCCGGTGACGCTCAGCTGCTCCGTCGGGTTGACCGTCAGGTGCGCGAACACCGCCTTGGTGTCGGCATTGACCGGATCGTCGCCCTGGAACTGGAGCGGGATCGGCGGATAGCGCAGATCCTGGAACGTCGCATAGACCGACTTCTGATCCTGGTAGAAACCGCCGACCGTATATTCGATCAGATTGCCCTCACCGATCGCGCCGGTGAGACGGAGTTCCTGCATGAACGAGTGGAACGTCAGATCGCCGCGGCCATTGCCCAGCGCCAGCGGCGACAGATCGTCGTCGTTGGTGAAGAACACGCTGTAGTTGCGGTAGGCGGTGATCGAGGTCAGCGACATCCGATCGGCGAGTTCATAATCGATCGTGCCGGAAAAGCCGTAGCCCTCATAATCGGTGCGGCCGTTGCCCTGCGTGCCGACCAGCGGATAGCCGGGCGCCACCGGACCGGTCCAGGTGCCTGCCGGCGACTGGAAGGTGCCGTAATTGCAATAGCGGCCGCAGATGAAGCGGCTGTCATAGGGCACCGCGGTGGCATTGCCGCGGATCCACGGCGATGGATTGTTGGCGAAGGTCAGAACCGACCCGGCGACGGTGTGCGCGTCCTTGGTATAATCGGCGATCAGGTTGACATCGAGCCGATCGTTGGGCTGCCAGCGCAGCATGCCGCGCACCGCCTGATAATCCACCTCGCTCTGCTTCGAGATGACGCAGTCGGCATTGGCCATCCCGGTCGCCGTCACACCCCCGACGGCGGGGTTGAGCGCGCTGCCCGGCGGGTTGACGCAGGCGAAGTCGAGCTGCTTGATGTAGCCGCCCTGCTTCTTGGCGACCGCGGAGATGCGGCCGAACACCGTGTCGGTCAGCTTGAAATCGGCCGATCCGCGCAGATCGAGCCGGTTGCGGATGCCGTAGGTGGCAGCGACATAGCCGCCGCTCTGGCCAGTCGGCTTCTTCGAATAGAGCTTGATCGCGCCACCGATCGAATTCTTGCCGGCCAGCGTGCCCTGCGGGCCGCGCAGGATCTCGACCCGGTCGAGATCGAGCAGGTCGAAGATCGATCCGGTCAGGGTCGCGTAATAGACATCGTCGACATAGACGCCAACGCCGGGTTCGAGCGCCGGGTTGAAGTCGAACTGGCCGACGCCGCGGATGTTGGCGCCGAGGGCCGGGCCGAATGCGGCGCCCTGCGGCTTGAGCGTGACCGATGGCGCCTGGTCGGCGACGGTCGCGATGCTCGTCTGGCTGCGCGCTTCCAGCATGGCGCCGGAGACCGCAGTGATCGCCAGCGGCGTATCCTGCAGATTCTGCTCGCGGAACTGCGCGGTGACGACGATTTCTTCCATGCCGGCATTGTTGGCGCTGTTAGCGGCGGCCTGAGCGCCGGCGACGGCATCGGCCGCGACGGGCTGCGTCTGTGACTGCGTCTCGGGCGCCTGGGCCAAGGCCGGCGCGGCGATGGCGGTGCTGCAAAGCGAGACGGCGAAAGCGATGCGGCTACCGGCCGAACGCAAGAACCCAGTGGGTTTCATTGGTGATCCTCCCCTTTAAGAAAGTTAAACAAGGACCATGACTGGCCTCTTTGTTGACGAAGTCTACAATTGTTCCTTGCAGATCATGCCGTTGAAGGCGGCTCTTACTTGCCAGATATTTGAGGAAGTTGCCAAGCCGGAATCAGTTTTGCAGCGGCGACATGTTGTCCACCCAGGGCAGACCTGCCACACGCAGCATGCTGTTAACGGGGCTTCAACCCGCCGGTCTTTTCGGCATCCTCTCCCGATCGGCGAACGCCGCCAACTCCTTTCATCATGCCTTATTTAATGGCATTAAATGTTGGTTATCCGTAGCGAGGTGACCGAGTCAAGTGGGAGAGTCGGCCGTGCGGTTGGAACAGGAGGCGATCGTCATGGCCGGCCTGCAAATATTGCAGGATGAGGGCTTCGAGGCGCTGAGCCTGCGCAAGATCGCGGACGCGCTGGGGGTGCAGACCCCCGCGCTGTATTGGCACGTCGCGAATCGCGCCGAGCTTTATGGGCTGATGGCCGAGGTGATGCTGCGCGAGGCGCTCGCCGAGATCGACGATGCGCTGGAAGGCGCGGCGTGGCTGATCGCGTTCGGCCAGGCGATATACCGGTTGCACGCGCGCCGTCGTGACGCCGCCAGCCTGGTCGGCTTCGTGGTGCCGACCCCGGCGGTGCACGGCGATCTGCTGGCCGGGATCGTCAACCGGCTGATCGCGGGCGGAATGGAGCCGCGCCAGGCCTTCGTCGCCCAGTCGGCGGTGATGTCGCTGACGCTCGGCTGGTCATTGTTCGAGGGCAATCCCGACGTCGGTTCGCTGATGCGGGAGCGGATGGACGTGGTCAGCGCCTTCGACGCCAGCCTCGCGGCGTTGGTCGACGGCCTCTGCTCGGCCCGAGAGCGCGTGGGCGTCCAGCAAGCCGGCGGCGGCAGCCGGGAGGCCGCGGCCAGCCTCGGCTAGTCGGCGATCCTCCCCCGGGTGCAGCGCTCAGCCGGCCCGGACGGTCCGATCGAGATGCACGTGGCTCCGTTGGCGCACGATCGCCTCGGGCATCTCGTCGCGGATGAACGCCATCATCGCCTCGCGAACGTCGCAGCGCAGGTCGAACGCCCGGCCCGCGTCGGCGGCGCTCACCAGCGCGCGCAATTCGAGATGGTCGGCGAACGTCTCCGTCACCTGGAGCCCGAGCACGCGCCCGTCCCATTTTTCGTTCGCCTTGACCACCTCCTCCAGCTTGGCGCGCAGCCGGGCGACATCGGCCGAGGGATCGACGTGGAGGAAGGCGGTGCCGAGCAACTGGCTGGTCTGGCGGGTCCAGTTCTGGAAGCTTTGCTCGAGGAACTTGGATACCGGCACGACCAGCCGTCGCTCGTCCCAGATCTTGACGACGACGAAGGTCAGCCGGATCTCCTCGATCCGACCCCATTCCCCGTCAATGACGACGACATCGTCGAGGCGGATCGGCTCGGTGAACGCCATCTGGATTCCGGCGATGACGTTCTTGAGCGCCGGCTGGGCGGCGGCGCCCACCGCCAGCCCGGCGAGCCCGGCGGAAGCGATCAGCGTGACGCCGATGCTGCGGACGCTCGGAATGCTCATCAGCATCATGCAGAAGGCGACCAGGAGAATGCCGAACACCGCGATCCGGTAGAGGATGCTGGCGCGCGTGCGGCGGCGGCGCGCCTGCAGATTGTCGGCGACGCTGATGTCGGCATGGGCCTGGACGGCATCGTTGAATATGCCGAGCGCGCCGATCACCAGCCAGCCGAACAGCGCCGGGAACAGGAGGCCGGCGACGCGTTCCCAGATCAGCTCGATCCGGGCGGGCAGGTCGAGCGCGGGCTCCACCGCCGCCAGCGCCATCGCGACGAGCAGCCAGCGCGACGGCGCGCGCACCCGCTCGATCGCGCGCTCGCCCGGCATGCGCTGGATCCGCCCTGCGGCACGGCGCAGGACCAGCCATGCGATACGGTGGACGACAAGTGCTGCGAACAGCGCGCCGATCAGGAGGGCGGCGGGCTGGAGCCAGGCGGGCAGAGCGGCGACAAGCTGGGGCAAACATCCTCCATTCGGCACGCCGCGCGTGCGGCAGATGCGCCGCCCGCCGACTCAGGCGCCGGGCGCGCGGGCCGCGGTGGCGGGGCGGACCCTAGCCCACGATCCGGCAGCGGGGAACGCGGATGGCGCGACAGCATGGTTCGACGTGGGCTAGGGGAAGCGCGACGTTTCCAGCCAGGGCAGCCGATCGTGACCAAAACCAGCCGGACGACCCGCCCCGGAGCCCGCGACCGGGCGATCAAGGAGGCCGAGGGCCTGTTCATCCAGCACGGCTATGACGGAACCTCGTTGCGCGACATCGCCAATACCGCGGAGGTCAACCTCGGCTCGCTGGTGTATCACTTCGCCACCAAGGAGGGGCTGTTCCGCGCGATCTGCGATGCGCGGCTGCTGCCGGTGATCGACCTTCAGACCGAGCAGCTGGCAGCGTGCGAACTGCGGCTGGCCGCGGGCGAGACGCTGTCGCTGGACGATCTGTTCCGGACGGTGTTCGGGCCGGCGCTGCGAAGCAGCAACCTCTCGGGCGACCTTGCGGGGCTCTATGCCCTGGTATTCACCGACCCGTCGGAGACGGTGCGCGTGATCGGCAAGGATCTGTTCGGCGAGTCGAGCCAGCGTATGTACCGGCTCGCGCGACGGCTCAGCCCCGGTCTGGACGAGGCCGAATTCTTCTGGCGCTATGTCGGGATCGTCGGATCGGTGACGATCATCCAGGGGTTCGCCGGCCGGCTGTCCTACGTGCTCGACGTGCCGCAGCCCGAGGTCTCGGTCGATCGGCTGATCGACACGACCATCGGGATCATCGTCCGCGGGCTGGAGGGAACGTCCCCCACGGGATGATGCCAGACACGACCGCGCGCCCGCGCCGCCCGGCTTGCCAAACGAGGCTATACGAACGTATTAATCTGGCGGGATCGGGGGAGCGGGCGGATGGACGAACTGGCGGGCAAGGTCGCGGTGATCACCGGCGGGGTCAGCGGCATCGGGCTGGGCATCGCCAAGGCGTTCGCGGGTGCGGGGGCGAAGATCGTGCTCGGCTATCGCCGCGAGGATCATCTCGCCGACGCCAAAGCCTGGTTCGACGCGCGTCCGGGACGCGTGCTGTTTCCCGTCCGCCTCGATGTCACCGACCGCGAAAACTGGGCGACGGCGATGGACGCCGCCGAGGCCGCGCTCGGCCGGATCGACATCCTCGTCAACAATGCCGGCATCAGCTTTCCCGGCCGGGTCGACCAAGCGAGCCAGGACGATTGGGAGTGGATCATGAAGGTCAACTTCTGGGGCGTCGTCTACGGCATCCAGGAATGCCTTCCGCGCATGCGCCGCCACGGCGCAGGCGGGCACATCCTCAACGTTTCCTCGATGGCGGCCTACGTCGCGGGGGCGGAGATCGGGCTTTACGCCACGTCCAAGTTCGCGGTGCGCGGGCTGACCGAATCGCTGCGTCCGGCCCTGGCAGGCGAGGGGATCGGCGTGTCCGAACTCGCGCCCGGGCTCACCCGCAGCAACATCCATCATGCCGCCGAAAACCGTCCCGCCGAATTTGCCGACACCCGGTTCGCGCCCAACCCGGACCAGACCCGCTTGTTCGGCGAGTTGATGAGCAAGGGGATGGACCCCGAGGAGGTCGGCCGCCGTACCCTCCAGGGGATGATCGAGAACCGCCCGATCATCTTCAGCCATCCCGAATCGCGCGATGAGGTGCGCGAGATCTGCGAACAGATCGTCGCCGCCTTCCCGACCGACATTCCCCCGCCCGAACGCCTGGCGATCGAAGAGCATCGCCGGGCGAACAAGGCCGGCGGCGGGGGCCTGCTGCACCGAGACTGACCGCGCGGCCAAACGCAGGCCGCTCTTGCCGCACAGACTATACGATCGTATGACTGCGGTGACGCGCAAAGATGCGGGCGAAAGGCGGGGGTGATGGTGAAAGTGGTGCTGATCGGTGCGACGGGTTTCGTCGGCCGGCCGATTCTCGACGAGGCGCTGGCGCACGATGACGTCCAGGTCACCGCGATCGTCCGCAATATAGCGAGCCTTCCGGCGCATCCGCGCTTGACCCCGGTGGCATGCGACATCCACGACACGGACGCGCTGGCCAAGGCGATCGAGGGCCATGATGCGGTGATCCACGCCTATCATCCGGGGCGCGACCATGTCGCCGATCCGGCTGTCTACGAGATGAGCATCGCCGGGCATGAGGCGGTGATCGCCGCCGTCCGCGAGTCGGGGGTGAAGCGGCTGCTGTGCGTCGGCGGCGCGGCGAGCCTCAACACGCCCGAGGGCAAGGAATATATCGAATCCTCGCACTGGGATCCGGCGTTCGATCCCTACAAGCCGGCGATCGTCGGCACCCGTGCGCTATATTATCTGCTGAAGCCGGAGCGCGACCTCGACTGGGTGTTCGTCGCGCCGTCGGCCTGGCTGCGCCCGGGCGAGCGGACCGGCGCGTTCCGCTACGGCAAGGACGACATGCTGTTCGATGCCGAGGGGAACAGCCGGATCTCGAACGAGGATTATGCGCTGGCGATGATCGAGGAGCTGCGCCACCCGCGGCACCATCGCGAGCGGTTCACCGTCGGCTACTGAACGAAGAAGGGAAGCGGCGATGAAGGGACTGATCATCCATTTCGAGGTGACGGCGGGCATGGAGGCCGAGTTCGAGCGGGCGATGGGCGTGCATGTCCAGAACGTCCGGACGCGCGATCCGAGCTACTCCCTCTACAGCCTCGCCCGCGTGCGGGATGAGGATCGGCGCTACGTGCTGGTCCAGCAGTTCGAAAGCTATGAGAGCCAGGAACGGCACCAGACCTATGATTATGTGCTGGGGGCGATGACGCCGATCAACGCCTGCCTCGCCGCTATTCCCACCATCGAATGGCTCGACCTGATCGATTGATCGGTCCGGCCTGGGCGGCCCGTATCGTTTCGGCGCGCGGGTCGCTGCGCCACACCCATCCTGCAGGAGAGCATCAGTGAAGATCCATCGCGTCGATACGCGGCATTGCCTGGTCGGCGAGGGACCGGTGTGGGACGTGGCGGAGCAGGCGCTCTATTTCGTCGATATCGTCGGCAGCCAGGTCCATCGCTACGATCCGTCGGCCGGCGACACGCGCAGCTGGGACGTGCCCGGCAAGATCGGATCGATGGCCTTGCGCGAGCAGGGCGGCGCGATCCTGGCGCTGCCCGACGGCATCTATTCGCTCGATTTCGACAGCGGCGCGGTCGCGCCCTTCGCGACGGTCGCCGCGCCCGATCCGCGCGTCCAGTTCAATGACGGCAAGGTCGACAGGCGGGGTCGCTTCATCGTCGGATCGACCCATTCCGACCTCCAGAACCTCCAGCCGCTCGGCTCGGTCTACCGGCTCGATACCGGCGGCGCGCTGTCGGTGATCGACAGCGGCATCCACATCAGCAACGGCCCGTGCTGGTCGCCCGACGATGCGACCTTCTATTTCGCCGACAGCTTTCCGTTCGCGGTCTACGCCTATGACTATGACATCGAAACGGGCGCGGTAGCGAACCGGCGGTTGTTCGCCGATACGCGCGCGCTCGGCGGGATCCCGGACGGCGCCACGGTCGACCGCGACGGGTTGCTGTGGATGGCGATCTGCGAGGGTGCCAAGGTGGTCGCGTTCCGGCCCGATGGCGGGATCGAGCGGATCGTCGACATGCCGACGCGGCTCACCGCGAGCGTGATGTTCGGCGGACCGGATCTCGACCTGCTCTATGTCACGACGATCGACCCGACCGTACTCGGCCGCCCGGCTGAGGAGGGCGGGGGAAGCACTTTCGTGATCGAGGGGCTCGGCGCACGCGGCCTGCCGGAGCCGCGCTATGCCGGCTGAGGCCCGGCGCCAGGACGGCGGGTCGCTCAACGCGTTGATGGTGCTGCTGGTGGTGGTGTTCATCAACATCGCCGGGTTCAGCCTGATCCTGCCGCTGCTGCCTTTCTACGGCGATGCCTTTGGCGCGTCGGCAGCGGAAGTGACGATGCTCTTTTCGGCTTATTCGCTCGGCAACATCTTTGGCGAAATCTACTGGGGCCGCGCTTCCGACCGCCATGGCCGCAAGCGCATCCTGATGATCACGATCGCCTGCGCGGCGCTCAGCTACGTCGCCTTCGCCTTCACCACCGTGCTGTGGCTGGCGATGCTGGTGCGCGTCGTGACCGGCTTCTTCAGCGGCACGCTAGGCGTGTGCCAGAGCTATATTGCCGACGTGACCCGGCCGGAGGATCGGGCGCGGAGCATGGGTTTCTTCGGCGCGGCGTTCAACCTCGGGTTCGCGATCGGGCCGGCGATCGGCGGGCTGCTGGCGCGGCCGGAGCAGGGACTGGCCGGATTTCACCTGCCGATCCTCGCCGCCGCGGCGCTGGCCGCGACGGCGGCGATCTGGGCCTCGATCGCGCTCAAGGACATGCGGGTGCCGGGCGAGGTGCGGCCGCTGCCGCGCTATGGCGAGGCTTTCTCCTTCGTCGCGCGCGATCCGCTGCTGACCCGGCTGTTCGCGCTGGCGTTCATCGCCATCGCCGCCTTCGCCTCGATGGAGGCGGTGTTCGGGCTGTGGACGCAGCGCAACTTCGGCTGGTCGACGCACGAGGTCGGCCTTGCCTTCATCGCCGTCGGGACGACGGGCATGCTGGTGCAGATATTCCTGATCGGGCCGCTGTCGCGCCGGTTCGGCGAGGCGCGCGCGATCGTCGCCGGCCTCGCCGTGCTGGCGATCAGCATGGTGCTGCAGCCGGTCCTGCGCAGTCCGGTTGCCGCGGTCGTGCTGATGTCGATGTTGATGGGTGGGCACAGCCTGGCCTTCCCCAACGTCGGCGCGCTGCTGTCGCGCGCGACGCCGCGCGATGTCCAGGGCAGCGTGCTGGGGCTGCAAATGTCGTCGAACGCGCTGTCGCGGATCTGCGCGCCGCCCTTGTTCGGGCTGATCTATGGGTCGGTCGGCCCCGACGCGCCTTATTATCTGTGCGCGCTGATGGTGGGTGGCGCACTGGTAGTGGCCGTGCAGGCGGTGCGCATTCGCGATGCGCAGATCGCGGCGGCCGCCGCCTGAACGTCAGGCGACGGCGCGTCGGCTCCGCTTAGGGCTTCTTCCCCTTGGACAGATAAGCGGCGATCGCGGCGAGTTGCGGATCGCTGACTTCCCCGCGCGCCATCCACGGCATGTTGCCGATGCCGCCGCGCACCGCCGCCTGGATATAATCGGGGGTGAGATCGTCGCGCTTTTCGAGCTCGGCGATGGCAGGATCCATCCGCCGCGCGAGCAGCCCGGTGCCCATGCCGACGGGGCCGTGGCACATCGCGCATTTCTCGTGAAACAGGCTGCGGCCGTCCGCCGGCCCGGCCTTGGCGGCATGGGCCTTGTTGCCGATGACCGGTAGGGGCACGGCGCGACCGGCGGGCGCCGGCTGCGGCGCGACCTGGGCGAGGGCGGCCGCACCGGCGCACAGCGCCGCCCCGGCGAGGATGAGGCGCAGGCTCATTTGCCGCGCTCCTTCGCGTAGGCGGCGGGCCAGATGCCGCTCTTTCCGGGCGCGAGGATGCCCGCGGGATCGAGCGCGTTCTTCACCTTCTCGTTCAGCCGGCGCAGTGCGTGATCGTTGAAATCATAGGTGCCGGCCACCGCGTCCATATAATTGAGGTGGGTGCGATATTCGCCATAACCATGCGCCTTGGCATCCGCGATCAGCGCACGCAGGAACGGATCGACCCGCTTCATGAACGCCGGATCATCCTTGTCGAGCAGGACGGCGTTGACGTTGATCAGGTGGCGCTCGCCGAACGCGAAGCTCGTCTGCGGATCCATGCCGAACTCCTGATACCGCGCATAAGCGCGGCGGAACTGTTCGAGCGCGAGCTTGCCGGACTGCGGCAGGATCGGCGAGAAACCGATATGGCCGCCGCGCCCGCCATACCAATTGGCATTCTGCATCGGAAAGGTCATCGGCACGCCCATCCACCCGCCCTGGGTCGGCGGGATCGGATCGCCCCGGCGCCACAAGGTCGGCTTCATGCTGAGCGGCTTGAGCGCGCGCATCGCCTGTTCCAGGATCGGGAAGGTCGCGTTGGTGACCGATTCGCGGCCGTAGAGGCGGAGGCTGACGCCCCACCAGCCGAGCCCGAACTTCTTGCGGATCGCGGTGATCACGTCATCCGACAGCGCGCCCTTCTTGTCGGTCCATTCCTGGCGGGTGCTGACGATGTTGGCCGCGCGCAGCCAGTTGCCGATAGTCGGCGACTGCTGGAGCACGCCTTCGCGGCGGAGAGCCCCGATCGCGTCGATCAGCGGCGCGAGATCCTCGATCCGGTCGACCTCGACGTCGAGACCCCTGACCTGTTCGGGCTCCGGCATCAGCCACATGCCGGCCTTGGTGACGATGCCGAAATTGGACTGGACGAACATCTGGTCCCACGCCGGGCCAAAGCCATAACGGTAGAGCTGCCAGGTGGGCGAACCGGCCAGCGCGCCCATGCCGGTGCGGACGATGTCGCCGTCCGGCAGCACCACTTCCATGCCGCACAGCTTGGTCGTGTTCTCGCCATAAGGGGTATAGCCGACGCCGCGATCGAGCGCGTTGCCGATCACCGAGCCCCAGCTATTGCCGGGCACCGACAGCCACAGCGGAATCTTGTTGGCCTGGAGATGATCGTAGAGATCGTAGAAGCCGACGCCGGGCTCGAGCAGGGCGGTGCCGTTCTCGACGTCGACCTCGATCTTCTTCATCCGCGACATATCGACGACGACAGTGCCGCTCAGCCGCGGCGCGGTGGCGCCATAGCCCAGGTTCTTGCCGCGGCTGATCGGCCAGATCGGCACCCGGTGCTCGTTGGCGACGCGAACGATCGCCTGCACTTCGGCGGCGCTGGCGGGCGCCACCCCGCCCAGGGGCTGGTGGGCGGCGTCGTCGATCGCGAACTTGTCGCTATAGTCCTGCCGATCCTCTTCGGTGGCGAACACCGCGTCCGGGCCGACCACGCGCCCGAACGCCTTGAGCGCCCGATCGAGCGCCGCGGGGCTCAGCCCCGGCGGGTACACCACGTCCATCACCCCTCCGTCCGTTTTGCATGTGCGGCATCGACCGGCCGGAACCGGCCGGCCGACGCGCACGCTGCAATATCATACGAACGTATAGGTTGGCTGTCTATGCCGCGTCGGCGGCACGGATGGACTATCGCCGACCGCGTGGCGCGCCGTGGGTGGGACGGGCGGTATGGCGCACGCGGGGCGGGCCCGATGGGCGATCCGATCCCGATCCGCCGCGTTCCGGTCCGCCCTGGGCCGGCTCGATCCGCAGCTCGCCCTCGGGATCCTCGGACACGGTGCGCTTGAGCGCGGCCATGAAGCGGCTGGCGACCGCGCGCGGAATCTCGAACAGCGTCTGCTCGCCGGTGATCCGGATCGCGCCGACATCCTGCTTGGTGATGTGGCCGCGGCGGCAGAGCAACGGCAGCAGCCAGCGGGGATCGGCATTCTGGCTCCGCCCGACGTTCATCTGGAACCAGACGGTATCCTCGAAGCCAGGGCGCGGCCCGTCGTTCATCGGACGCGTCGGGGCCTGGGCCTGGCCGTCCAGCAGCTCCTCGGCGGCGGGAAGCCGCGCGCGGTGGGCACGGACGAGCATCGCGGCGATCTCTTCGGCGCTGCGTTCGGTGAGCAGGCGGGCGCCGAGGGTGCGATCCTCATCATCCAGCTCGACCGGCTGCGACAAAGCGGTGAGCAGGCGCTCGCGATCGGCCTCGGCAATGTCCGCCGGGGACGGGACGGGCAGCCATTCGACCGCGACGCGGGCATCGCGCAGCATGCCTTCGGTACGGCGGCGGCGCTGATAGGGCACGATCAGGACGGCGATGCCCTTCTTGCCCGCGCGCCCGGTACGACCGGAACGATGCTGGAGCGCCTCGGCATCGCGTGGCAGCTCGACATGGACGACGAGCGAGAGCGACGGCAGATCGATGCCGCGCGCGGCGACGTCGGTGGCGACGCACACCCGCGCCCGGCGATCGCGCAGCGCCTGAAGCGCGTGGTTGCGCTCGCTCTGGCTATGCTCGCCCGACAGAGCGACGGCCGCGAAGCCGCGTTCGACCAGCCGCGCGTGAAGGTGGCGGACCGCTTCGCGAGTCGCGCAGAACAGGATCGCGGTGTCGGGCTCGTGAAAGCGCAGCAGGTTGACCGCGGCATTCTCGATGTCCGGCGGGGCGACCGTGACGGCATGATAGGCGATGTCGCCATGGCCGCGATTCGCGCCGAGCGTGGAGATGGTCAGTGCGTCGCGCTGGTAGCGGCGGGCGAGGGCGACGATCGGCTTGGGCATCGTCGCGGAGAAGAGCAGGGTACGGCGCCCATTGGGGGTCGCGTCGAGAATCTCCTCGAGATCCTCGCGAAAGCCCATGTCGAGCATCTCGTCCGCTTCGTCGAGGACGGCGACGGCCAGGCCCGACAGGTCGAGCGCGCTGCGTTCGAGGTGGTCGCGCAGGCGGCCCGGCGTGCCGACGACGACATGCGCCCCCTGCATCAGCGCGCGACGCTCCCGCGATGGATCCATGCCGCCGACGCAGGCGACGATCCGCGCCCCCGCCTTGGCATAGAGCCAGTCGAGCTCGCGCGCGACCTGAAGCGCCAGTTCGCGCGTCGGCGCGATCACCAGCGCCTTGGGGATGGCGGCGACGGGCAGTCGCTCCCCACCGCCGAACAATTGTGGCGCCATGGCCATGCCGAAGGCGACGGTCTTGCCGGATCCGGTTTGGGCGGAGACGATAAGGTCCCGACCGATGGCGGTGTCTTCGAGGACGGCGGATTGGACGGCTGTCGGAGCGGCATAACCGCGTTCGGACAGCGCTTCGCCAAGCTGTGCTGGCAATGAGCTGAAAGGCATGCCTGCTCCATTGGCCTTCCGGAGGCGAGGCACAAGCCAATTTTTGTCGCGACCGGCCGGCCGGCCGGCCGTTACGGCTGTTGCGGGGCGCATTTTCGGGGCAAGTTGCGTGCCGCGGCGGCCGGATCGGCTGCGGCCTTTGCGCCAGGCCCGGCCCTCCAGCCGCCGGGATCAGCGGCGGAGCGGAGAACGGCATGACCATCATCGTCGGCATTTCGGGGAGCCTGCGCAAGCACTCCTACAATAGCGGGCTGCTCCGCGCGGCGCAGGCAATGATGCCGGCCGGCGCGCGGCTGGAGATCGCGTCGATCGCGGGCATCCCGCTCTACGATGGCGACAGCGAGGCGGCGGACGGCATCCCGGCGTCGGTCACCGCGCTCAAGGAGGCGATCGCCGCGGCAGACGGGCTGCTGATCGCCACGCCCGAATATAATAACGGCGTGCCGGGCGTGCTGAAGAATGCGATCGACTGGGCGTCGCGGCCGCCGGCCGACCTTGCGCGCGTGTTCGGGGGCAAGCCGGTGGCGCTGATCGGCGCCTCGCCCGGCGGCTTCGGCACGGTCCTGGGGCAGAATGCATGGCTGCCGGTGCTGCGCACGCTGGGCACGGAGCTGTGGACCGGCGGGCGCCTGCTGGTCTCCGCTGCGTCGACATTGTTCGACGGCGAGGGGAACCTGACCGACGAGGCGACGCGGGCGCGGCTCGCGGCGTTCATGGCCGGCTTCGTCATTTATGCGACGCGCTAGGGGGCCACGAGCGCGGCGCGTGGCGGTGTGCTGCGCGGCGGCGGCGCTGCTGATCGCCGCGCCGGCACGGGCCCAATCGGTGGCGCCGGCCCAGGCGCAAGCCGCCGCCCAGGCCGAACCGGCAGAGATCGTCGTCACCGGATCGCGGCAGAAATGCCGCGTCGAGCTGGCCGACCGCGCGCTATCCGACCGCGAATTCCGCGCTCATGCGAAAGACTGGGCGCAGGGCAGGCGGGTCCGCGTGATCGCCCCGGCGTCGACCGACAAGCAGTGCATGATCAAGATCATGTTCCGCTTGGCCGATCGGGGCGTGCGGCTGGTCGAGTTCGTCGATCGTCCGGACCCTCGCTGACCGCCGCGCGGCTAGGCGGTGGGAACGGGCTGGCGCACGCGCGATCGCTGCCCGCGCAGCGAGGATCGGCAGGCCACGCCGAGTGTGTTGGCGCGGCTGCGGCAGGCTTCCTGCGTGCGGCCTACGGCGCGCGCGATGTCGATCAGGAATTCGCCCGCCTCGCAACGGCGCCGCAACTCGGCATCGTCTTCCTCGCTCCAGGGGCGGCGGTGCGAACCGAGACTTTGATGCATGATCATCCTGGCGCTCCATCGTTGGCGGGCCGGGCCCGTGGTCGCTAACAGGGCGGGGCTATGCCGCCCGCAGGATGAAGCAATCGTGAGGAAGA